>NZ_JBQFXC010000007.1:0-166421 GCF_056540645.1 Ruegeria sp. AM5
CAACTGACGTGACCGGCACCGTGACCCTGGCGGCGGGCACCGAGATGGTTATGCCCGGCGACAACGTCGGCTTCACCGTCGAGCTGATCGCCCCGATCGCGATGGAAGACGGCCTGCGCTTTGCGATCCGCGAAGGCGGCCGCACCGTCGGCGCCGGCGTCGTCTCGAAAATCATCGAGTAATCACGGTAGTCGGGCTTTGGCCCGACAAATCGGTGAACTAAAGAAGGCCGCTCCACATGGGGCGGCCTTTTCTCATCCAATCTTCTCGGCGCATTGAGATTATTCGTCGAATGATCTCGGGCAAGCTGAGTTCATTGAACAAAACAGCTGTCGATCTCGCATTCTTAATCTACCGTCCACTCCAAACGAAGACTGAACTCCCAGCTCTCTATTGCAACAGCAAGGGTGACGCGCAAATCAAGTGCGTCCCGGCGATCAGGGGAGACTAAGATGTTTGGTTTTGAATTTCTGAACTATGGAACGCAAATCCTTCACAGCAAGGATTTGGATGATATGCGAGCCGCTGTTCTCGGTGACGACGAACAGGAAGTTGAGTGCAAAATCAGCGACTTTTGCCGAGAGCGCAAGCGATTTGATATCAAGCTTGCTGAAATGTCGGACAGCATGGCGAGAGGAGCGACCTCGGTCAAAACCAGCGCAGACGCGGCCTAACAGCGCAATAGTCGTTTCACGCCGGGTTCTGGGTTCACATGCTCTTTGCCCATGGCTCACGTCCGACCATCCGGTCGGCCTCGGCGGTGATGTCGTTCATATGCTGCTCAAGGCTCAGACGAAGGGCCTCAATCTGCTCTTCGCTGGCCTTGCGTGGAACTGGATCGGTCCATTCGCGGCACAGAAATACGCCGTCGTTGCGCCAGGGGCGAGGCATCAGCAGACGATCCCAAGTTCCGGCTTCGCGCCCGTGCCGCGCGGAATAGGTGATGCCGAAAACTCGTTTACCTGATGTGCGAGCCCAGACCAGCGGTACGGTCGAGGATACCCGCTCGGGTCCGCGAGGGCCGTCGGCGGCAATGCCAATCGAGATACCCTGTTTCATCTTTCCCAGCACTTCGCGCGACAAAGCGACGTGGCGCTTGCGGCTGGACATTGCAATTGTATCCATCCCGAACAGCTTCTGCACTCGCCCCACCATGCTACCCGCGCGCGCTGCCGAAGTGATCGAGCAGATGCGGCCCTTGTCCAGAGGGAAGAAATATGGCGATTGTGCCAGTCTCTGGTGCCACAGCACCACGATGACCGGTTCGCCCTGTTCGGCCAGTTGATCCAGCTCTTCGTAACCGATGCGCTGCCAGCGTGTGTTGCGATGCACCAACCGGATATAGCTTGCGATCCGTCGCGCGACCCAGTTCAGCACGGCTTCGCTGTCTGCGATTTTCTTGCGGATGCTCAAGGCTGCGGTCCTCCTGCTGGCCGAGCCTTGTCTTAAAGAACTGCGCGCCGGGCGCAACTTTTTTGTCAGCGGTAAAGTGTTCGGAAAACTCAAAAAGCCTCTTGAGTCCGCTGCGCCTCTGTCATATCTGATGGCCCAGCCTAGGGGTATAGCTCAGTTGGTAGAGCGACGGTCTCCAAAACCGTAGGTCGCGGGTTCGAACCCTGCTGCCCCTGCCATTTCCCACCGGACAAGCGAAATTCCTGCAACAGAGGCGCGGGCTTGGTGCATACGTGTGGCGCAATTCACTTGACGTGTGCGGCAATAAAGAAAAAGCTTGATCAAGGCTGAAGGAAAAGCCATCAGGACTGTCCAGCTAATGTGCTAAAGTCGTTCGGCTTTTGTGTCACAATATGCAAGCCTGACCGGGTAGGGGAACCCGGAGACGATCGGGGACAACGGGGATAATGATTGAGATCGACGCATTCCTTGAAGAACACGGGCTGTCGAAATATGCGCCGGTATTCGCGTCGAACGAAGTTACATTGGCCGATCTCGCACATCTCTCCGAACATGATTTGATCGACCTTGGGCTGCCACTTGGACCAAGGCGCCGATTGATGGCCGCATTGGGGCAGGCGCGGGATGCCAATCCGACCCCGGTGCAAGGCAGCGGGAAGATTGTCGCCGAGCGGAGGCAACTGACAGTTATGTTTGTTGATCTGGTTGGCTCAACTGCCATGTCCGAGCGGCTTGATCCCGAAGACTTGGGGGAGCTGCTTCGGCGGTTCAAGGAAATTTGCTCGACCTCGGTTGCTCGCTTTGGTGGACATATCGCCGATTTCATGGGTGACGGGGCGATGATCTATTTCGGGTATCCTCACGCGGTGGAAGATGCGGCCTCGCGCGCCGTTCATGCGGGCCTGGATATTCTTGAAGGATTGAATCGCATGGAAGGCCAGGAACGTCTGACTGCGCGGATCGGTGTTTCGACCGGTCTTGTCGTTGTGGGCGAGATCCATGGCGAAGGGTTGAAGGAACATGACGTGGTCATGGGGCGGACACCCAATCTGGCAGCACGTTTGCAGAGTTTGGCCGAGCCCAATACACTGATCATCAGCCCGTCCACTCGCAGATTGGTGGGCAATGCATTTGAACTGCAGGATCGCGGGTCTTTCGCACTGAAAGGGTTTTCGGAACCGATACAAGCCTGGAGCGTCACAGGGCAGGCGCGGATCGAGCGCAGATTTGACATAATGCCTGATGCCGGTTCTGGTCGGCTCATTGGGCGCCAGGCAGAGTTCCGCAAGCTGACCGACAAATGGAATGAGGCAAGTCAGGGCGCTGGACAATCGGTTCTTGTCACTGGCGAGGCAGGGATCGGCAAATCACGCCTGATTGAGGGGCTTAGCCAAGAAGTGCTGGATCAAGGCGCGCTTCGCCTGAACTTCCAGTGTTCGCCCTTTCATGCCAACTCGGCACTTTATCCGATCATTCAGCATCTAGAACGTGCAGCAGGATTTGCGCCGACAGACAACGATGAGGATAAACTGGGAAAACTCTCATACCTCTTGCGCCATCACCCGCCTGAGCATGTGCGCCTGATCGCTGATTTGTTGAGCGTTGATGCTGATGCTACGCTGGGGCCTCTCGACCTGCCGCCGCAAGTGAAGCTTGAGAAGACGTTGGAGGCAGTGACAGAACAGCTTGCGACGTTAGCGCGAGAACGACCAGTGTTGCTGTTGTTCGAAGATGCGCATTGGGTTGATCCGACCACCTTGTCTCTGACAGACCGGGTGATCGAACATATTCGGGACCTACCGGTGCTGATCGTCGTAACAGCACGTACCGGTTTCGATCCGGGTTGGGGTCACCACAACAATACCCTGCGTATACCTCTCAAGCGTTTGACCAATCGGGATGTGGCTGAGATCGTAGCTGAGGTGGCGGGAGGGCACCCAGTACCACCCGAGGTTTGCGACCTTATTGCGGCCAAGACGGATGGCATTCCGCTTTATGTCCAGGAAGTGACCCGCGGTCTTTTGGAATCGGGGCAATTGCGCTTGAGCGACAAGGGGTATGTCTTGCGCGGCCCCCTGCCATCGCTTTCAGTTCCCAGCACGTTGCAGGATTCGCTGATGGAGCGTCTGGACCGTTTGGGCAAGGCCAAAGAAGTGGCGCAAACCGGCGCCGTGTTCGGGCGGCAGTTCTCGATCGCGTTGCTGGCCTCTGTTTCGTTTCTGTCTCCGACGGTTCTGCAGGCCGGACTGGAACAGCTCTCATCGGCCGGGATCATTCTTCAAGCCCCGGATGCGGCAGAGGATGAGTTCATCTTCCGCCACGCATTGATTCGCGACATGGCTTATGACAGCCTGCTGCGCACGGAACGGCAGTCGCTGCATGACCGCGCGGCGGGTGCGTTGCTAGAGAACCAGCCGCAACTGGCCCAGACTCAGCCCGAGGTTCTGGCACAGCATTACACGTTGGCCCAACGCGCGGATGAGGCCGTGATGCACTGGCAAAGCGCGGGGCGTCGAGCGATCGAACGCTCGGCCCAGGCCGAGGCGTTGACCCATCTGTCGAAAGCTCTGGATCAGCTTGCCGATCTGCCAAAGAGCCGTGCACGGGATTTGCAAGAGATCGACATCCAGATTCTACGTGCCGGTGTCCTGCGCTCAACAAGCGGTATTTCGGGGGATGCGACGGGTGAGGCCTATGGGCGTCTGCGCGAACTATGTCACCGAGCTCACGAGACCGAGCGGCTGTTTCCTGTGCTCAACGGGCTATATGCATTCCATCTTGTGCGTGCCGAATATCGATTGGCGAAAGGCGTGGCTGCGCAGATCCTCGATCTGGCGGCGACAAGCGGCAAGACCGAACACCGCATGGTCGGTCATCGCGCCATGGGGGCGGTGCAATTGCATCTGGGCAACCTGTCAGATGCAAAGCGCCATCTTGAGCAAGCTTGGGCGCTTTATGATTTTGATCAGCACAGCCAGCTAGCCTATGTCTATGGAACGGATCATGCCGCGATTACATCAGCATTTCTGGGCACATGTTATTGCCTGATGGGTCGGCATCAAGATGCCCTGCAGGTGCAGAATACAGCGCTGGAATGGTCCAAGAACCTCAAGCACGCGCATAGTGTGGCGCAGATCTTGGTTTACATGTGCAAGGTTCACCTGCTGGCGCGCGACATCCCTGCATTGCAAAGGGATGTTAAGGCGCTGTCCGAAGTCGCCGAGGAGCATTCGCTACCCTTTATGGCGACCATTGCGCGGCTATGGGAAAGCTGGGCAAAGGCGACCACGACCTCTGAAGTCGAACATATCGAGGACCTGCGTCAGGCGTCGGAAGACTGGTGGTCGGTTGGGGCCGGAAATTACAAGACTTTCTTCCCTTCGCTGATTGCCGAGATTCAGACAAACGCCGGCCATCACGACGCTGCGCATCAGACTTTGACGCACGCCAGAGATGTTCTGAGCAAAACCGAAGAGAAATGGGCCGAGGCCGATCAACTGCGTATTGAGGCCGCCCTTGTAGCCAAGACCGGGGGCGATCCTGAACCACTGCTGTTGCGTGCTATCGAAACAGCGCAAAGGCAAGGCGCGCGGCTTTACGAGCTTCGTGCGGCGGTTGCGTTGGCGGAGTGGCGGCAACACCGAGGCGAACCGGTTGGTGAGGCGTTGAATTCGGTCATGTCGCATTTCCATCAAGATGCCCAACTGCCGGACCTCAAAGACGCACGAGCGTTGATGGAAACGATTACTTGACCCGAAGGCCAACTTGCTGCCAGCTTGGGCGCGGGCAGAGTTGGGATGATACCTGAATTTCGACTTTTTAGCGCTGGGTCACCAGTCCGGCGCCCCGCTCTTGTGGTATGAGGAGACCTAATGCGTAAGATCAGCAAAACACTTCTGGCCAAGGATGTCTTGGCGCAAAGCCGTACCGATCTGGCGCTGCAGCAGTACCATTCGATCACGCCCGATGAGATACGTGAATTTGAGAAGAAACTGATCGGAACGGTCACTCTGCCGACCGACGCGGATTACAACAATGACCGGCAGGTTTGGAATCCGGCTTTCCAGGACTACCCAGAGATCATCGTCTTTTGCGAGACCATTCAGGATGTACGCGCCAGCCTTGCTTTCGCGCGTGAGCATGACCTGTGGGTTGTTGCGCGGTCAGGGCGTCACAGCACGGCGGGGTATTCGGTCAATAACCAGATGGTGCTGGATACCAGCCGAATGCGTTACGTGACCGTCGATCCAAAGGTGCCGATGGCCTATGTCGGTCCGGGCACACCGTTCAAGATGCTGAATTCGGAGTTGAACTCCTATCACCTGCACGTGCCGGGCGGGGCCTGTCAGGATGTCTGCGTTGCGGGTTTCATGATGGGCGGCGGCTATGGCTTTACCTCACGCCGGCTTGGGATGGCTTGCGACAGCGTTCTGGGTGTCACGGTCATGCTGTGGGACGGCAGTATCGTGATCGCGGACAAAGAAACGAACTCCGACCTCTTCTGGGCCATACGAGGCGGGACCGGCAATAACTTTGGCGTGTTGCTGGAAATCCGCTACCAGCTGCACCAGCTGTATAAAGTCTGGGGTTGCCACATCACATGGCCGTTGGACAAAGCCGCCAAGGCACTGGAGTACCTGCAGGCCAACTACATGCGCACCTGCGAAGATGACCGTTTCGGGGCCTATATCTTTCTGGCCTATCAGGGAGATCGAAAGGTGCTGCTGGTGTCGGCGCTCTATGATGGCACGTCCGAAGAGGGGAACGCGTTTGTTCAGCCCCTGCTGAGCGATGAAATCGGCGGCGAGATGGGTGAGGACGACCAGAACTATGGCACCTATCAAGAAATCAACTCATGGCTGTATGACGACAAATATGACATCCCCGTCGTCCCCGATCAGGCGCGTGAAGATAAGCAGGCCGGATATATTGAACGCCAGCTCAACGAAGCCGAATGGCAGCGCGTCGTAGACTACCTCGACAGCACGCCCAACGCTTATGGCGCTGTGGCCATCGAACCCTATGGGGGGGCGATCAATCGGATGCCGTTGGGCAAACAAGGCAATGCCTTCATTCACCGTGATGTGTCGCTGAACTTCTACGTCGATGTGTTCTGGGTGTCGGAAGAAGAAAAAGAGATCGTGGTGCCGTGGCTCGACGGATTCATGAAACTGATGACCGAAGAAGGCTATTTCATTGATCGCGTCTATCAGAACTATCCACGGCGGACCCAGAAGAACTATCGCTGGCAATACTGGGGCGAGTATTTCAACTCTTTGCTGTTCGTGAAGCAGAAATTCGACCCGCATAATTTCTTCCATTATCAGCAGAGCATTTCACCGGTGCCGGATGACGCTCCGCCAGACATCATCCGAGATACGTCCAAGTCGATCTTCGACGACCCAACGATCACATACGAGAGCTATTCGAACCCCTGAAAGCAGGGGCTGCCAAGGCCAAACGGGGGAGGGCCCAGTATGGACACGATCCGAGAGATTTTCTTTCTGCCACCCATGGCGGTTGCTCGCCTGGGACCGGGCGAGACACCGCTGGAAAGCTATGAGTGGCAGCAGGACATGGATGCCCATGGCAACAACAAAACGGTCATCCGCTCGAACATAACCCTGCGCGAGATCGAAGATGGCAGTGTCACCGCCTATCTTCCCGATCCCGACACGATCCGCTTTCGCGACGAAGGCGGCGCGTTGCGCCCGGTTGCCCCGTTCTTTGAGCTGTGGGCGCGGATGCATGATGCCGAAACGGGCGAGGAATATGAGACACCGGTGACGCTCGATCTGCTCGACGATCAGGGCCTGTCGCTGCAAAACGTGCGCTATTCGGTCACCGTCGGGAACACCAAGGCCGAGCGCCGGACTGGCGACGCGGCTTGCGGGTTTCGTGCACGGGTCGAGATTGCGGGTCAGGATTTCACCCCGAAACCCCTGCTGGCCTTCAGCCCGTATACGTCCGAACAACAGCCGATGGTCTATGAGCATAACCCGATCCCGCTAGGCTCAATCCGTGTGATGCATCCTGTGCAGGGTCATGATGAACCGGTCGAAGGGGAGTTCATCGACCGCAGTATCCTGCGCCTGCGCTTTATGCCTCCGAAAGGAGAGGTTTATGGCCCGCCTGATGCTGCATACGGTCCGGCGACGCTGGCCGTACCGGGCTATCAGAACGACCCGCCGAAATCGGAATATGGTCGCATCCACGAAATCGTGCCCGAACAGAACCGCATCCTGAACCCCGACACCCCTTGGTCGAAATGGATCATGATGTCCGGCACCTCGGACGACCCTGAGCCGCACGATAGTTACGACGGTGCCCGTGTGGGCAATGACCAATCCTGGGGAGTGGCCGATGACACCAGCGATGGCGTGATCGAGGCGACGCTGGCAGTACGTGGCGAACGCCTGACCGCGCGCGCCACAATCATGACCGGACCACCCGATTTTGCACCTGATGCGCGGCCGTTCTACAGCCTTGAGGATGATCTGGCCGATCGTGATCTGTCGCTAATCTCGGTAACTCAAGAAAACTACACCCAGGCCAAAGACGAGGTGGTCGATATCTTCCGCCGCGCCTTCGAGACCAACAGCCTGATCAACCTCGACGATATCCGCGCGCAAGGTTTGAAGGACAATGCCAAATTACAGGCGAAAACCGGGATTTCCCCGACGCCGGGCCTGCCGTCAACCGATGCGAAATCCATGACGGAGGAGGATGCAAGGCCGCCGGACAAGATCGACGAACTGATCCGCCCGCAACCGATCTCGGTCTTTTCGAACTCCGTGCCGAATGATCGGCTGCCCTATACAGTGGCGACGAAGTTCGTGCATGAGCAGTTGATTGACGAGGCCAACCTGCTGGATTTCCTACGCCGTCGCCCGGATTTCGTTAAAACACTGCTGCGTCCACCATATGGTATCCTGACCGAGCTTGAAACCGACCCGAACCCTGATCAAAATCCGAACCCGGATTTTCGCGATCCTCGGATTATCCGCGACTCGATGCACGACGCACGGATGCCGCCCTATATGCGCGATTCCAACTATTACCCGCTGTCGCTGTCGCGCAGGCAGTACCATCTGGTGATCTCGTTCATCGACTATCTGGTTGCACAGGAAACGGAGGCTCAGAATGTCTGATCAGCCCGGCCAAATCCGCGTTAAACCCCGCAACCTGACCGCCCGCGCGGCCTATAAGGTACCGGGCAACCCCGACAACACGCGACTGGACGGATCGGTGGGGAATTGCTTTCCCGGTCTGGAAATGGATGTGCGCAACCTGGACCGCCGCTTTTTCCCCGGTCTGGTGTTCAACGCCGCGCGGGTGCCGCTGAACCCCGTGCCCGAGGCGCCGAAGAATTCACAGGGCTTCCATCTGGTTTTTGTGGACTATTTCTATGATCCGATGCTGCCTGACAACAGCCCCGAGGAGTGGGTGCAGACGCTGTTGGAGGCCTACAGCGGTGACATCGGCGCAAAGCTCAGCCAAGGTCGCTGGTTCCTGTCATGGGTCGAGCAGAGCGGTAAGCGCATCACTTTCAAGGAGGAAGACGGCACACCCTATGACGGGCTGATGATTTGGCGGTTCATCCGCAGTCTGGAACATGGTGATGACAAACCGGTCAGCATTGCTCTGGAACGGCGCAATCATGATGGCATCGTGGATACCGAGCAGGTCGTCCTGCACGGATTCCGCCGCCAGTACCGGACCGAGGCGGGGGTCTTCAGCGAAGCCTATGATCCCGGAGAATTGACGCAAAGCCTGTGCAATCCGTGGTCCCATGACTTTCGCGACTGCGGCTGCCACTACTGGCCTTCGAACCACCCCGACGTAGTGATGGCTGAGGTGGCGCATGACGATCAGTTACCCTCGGGTCAGTCAAAGAACCCGATCGAGGCCGAGACCTATCTGGATTGGCTGCGCTCGGACAAGTCTCCGTCCGGTAACGTCGCGGCGCTGAATACGGTCGAACAAAACCGCCCCTACCAGATTGACCATTATCAGGTAAATCAGATGTGGAGCGAATTGCCTATCGTCGTTGAAGGCCGCGAAACGGGCGAGGTTTATGAAGTTGATCCCGAAATGCCAGGTGTGGAGCCCTATGACACGCCGCAGGCGATGATCGAGGACCTCAAGACGCGTCTGGCCGCGATGGAGATGACGCTGAGCCTGCAATATCTCTATGCCTATTTTTCGTTGGCGGATCCCGAAACGGCGGATACCCGAAAATGGCCGACGCTGAAAGACGATCTGATATTTGCCCGGCGTTCGGTGCTGGAGGTCGCGATTGGCGAGATGACCCATATGCGCTGGGCGAACCAGTTGCTTTGGGAGCTTGAGCCCGAGGGGTATGAACCCATCTTGACCCCGTCCGAAACCTTGCCGGCGGGCAAGGGTAAGACTCAGCCGCGCGCACTAAGGCCACTGACGGCGGAAGCGCTTGCGGATTTCATCGAGATCGAGCGCCCCGGAGGCTTTATCGACCGCGCTTATGCGCAATGTGTGGCGACTTTGGAGCAGGAGGATTTGTTCCCGGAACGCCGCCTTTATGCGCTGGCGGTACGGATCGACACCGACGGGGACGAGCACTTCCTGCGCTTCAGTCAAATGAAGGACGTTTTGGCCAAATACGATACGGGAGAGGGCACGCCTGCCTATTTGCGTCAGATTGAGGTTGGCACTGAAGAGGAGGCCAGGACGGCGCTGGAACTCTACGCGAAGGTCAAGGATGGGTTAGCCAACGCCTATACGCTTGAAGCGGATGGCAAATTTGAAGACTCCCAGGCCTACATCCAGCAGGTGCGCGATGACATGAAGCTGTTCCGCGTCGAGGGCGAAGCGCTGGCCGCCAAGGGGATTGGCATCCCGTTCTGGACGGAGGGTAAGGCGTGATCCCACCCGCCGCGCAGGTGCATTTCTTTGACACAGGGCATGGAGATCACATGCTGGCAGTTGATGGATCGCGCGTGTTTGATGTGCCTGAGGGGACGGCGGACCAATTCGCAACGATGGACAAGAGAAGTCAAAGCGCTTTCCTCAGGTCCATGGGATTGGATGGAACACCTTTCATCGATGACACGCCGCCTCAGAGTATGCCCGTGAGGTCGCTGTCGCTGGCAGTGGCGCAGAAATGCAATCTGGCTTGCACTTATTGCTATGCTGCAGGGGGAGAATTTGGCGGACCCGCGCGGAATATGGAATGGGAAGTCGCCAAGGCTTCGGTTGATCGGCTGGTGGCCGAAGCCGAACCCGGTGTGCGGATCAACCTTGCCTTTTTGGGTGGAGAACCTCTGATCAACCGCAATCTGGTGCAACGCACTACGGAATATGCAGTCGATCAGGCGCGGGCCAACGGGTTGAGCGTCGGGTTCTCGATCACAACCAACGGGACCCTGCTACGCCCCGAGGATGCGGTGTTTTTCGAAGCGCATGGATTTGCTGTCACCATCAGTCTGGATGGCGTGGGCGAGGTCCATGACAAGCTGCGCCCAAATCGTGGCGGTCGGGGTAGTTTTGATACGATCCTGAAACGGGTCGAGCCTTTGCTGGCAGCTCAACACCGTATGCAGGTTGGTGCCCGGGTAACGGCTACGCCGCAGAATATGAACCTGCCAGAGACGCTGGATCGGTTTGTGGGAATGGGATTTCATTCGATTGGATTCTCGCCCATGCTGGCCTCGCCCAACGGTCAGCATGAACTGAACCGGAGTGATTTGGACGAGATGCTATCGCAGATGATCCGTTGCGGCGAAGTTTTCGAGGCGGCGGTAATCGAAGGGCGGCGCTACCCATTCTCGAACATGGCAGCGGCGATGCAGGAGATCCACCGCGGCACCCATCGGCCCTATGCCTGCGGGGCAGGGGGCGGGTATTTTGGCGTGTCCGCTGATGGCGGCCTGTTCGCTTGCCATCGCTTTGTTGAAGACGAAGCCGGAGCCATGGGCAACGTCTATGATGGCCCCGACCTACGGCGCGAGAACTGGTTGGCGGATCGGCACGTGCACACGCAATCCCCGTGCGGCACCTGCTGGGCGCGGTATCTATGCGGCGGCGGGTGTCATCACGAAGTCATCCATCGCGGTCGCCCCGCTTGCGACTACATTCGAGGTTGGTTGCACTATTGCCTGCAGGCCTATGTCCGCTTGTCCGAAGCACGTCCGGATTATTTTGGCGTGTCCGCTCGGGTGGCCTCTGCCTGAACGGATGGAGATTGAGACCGAAATCTGCGTGATCGGAGGCGGCCCGGCAGGTAGCGCTTCTGCGCTGAGGTTGGCTCAGCTTGGTCGGCGCGTCTGCCTGATCGAGCGGCAAACGTTCCCGCGCCAGCATGTCGGCGAGTCATTGCCGCCATCAATCTGGCCGATCCTGAACCTGTTGGGGGTCGACGAAGCCGTTTCTCATGCCGGTTTTCTGCGTGCAAGCGGATCGCTTTTGCATTGGGCCGGAGCGTTCGAACGTCGCGGCGTCGCCGGTGATCACCCCGGACTTTTGGTTGACCGGGGCCAGTTTGATGCGGTGCTGTTACGTGCAGCACAAGCGGCAGGGGCGCAGGTCGTCCAACCTGCGCGCGCATACCGCCCGGTGCGCCAGCAGTCTGGTTGGGAGATTCCCGTTCGAACCGACACGGGCGCCTTTCGGATCCAGGCACAAATCCTTCTGGACGCAGCGGGTCGGCAAGCCGGGCTGGGCCGCAGGTTTCGCCGTACATCCAAGCCTCTGCTCGCGCTTTATGCCTATTGGCAGGTGCCGCCGGGGTTTGGCCCACAAGCGCGGGTCGAGGCCGGATCGGGACATTGGTATTGGGGCGCGTTGCTACCGGGCGGAGTGGTCGACGCAATGGTTTTCGTCGACCCCGATACCTGCATCGGGCTGCCGCCTGCAGATCGACGCGATCTCTATCTGAATCTGCTGGCCCAATCGACCCTGCTGTCGCCCTGTCTGGAACAGCGCCGCATCGGGCCTGTGCGACGCGCGGATGCGACCAGTCAGGTCGAGACAACACCACCAACGCGCGACCATCTGCGGGTCGGAGAGGCCAGCTTCGCGGTCGACGCTTTGTCGTCGCAGGGGGTGCAATTGGCGATGGGGCAGGCGGTGCAGGCCGCAGCTGTGGTGAACACGCTTCTGACAACCCCCGATCATAGTGATCTGGCCTTGTCTTTTTATGCGGATCGGCAATTCGAGCGTGTGCAGACCCATGCAGCGCTCGCAGCCGATTTCTATGCACGGCAGCATGCTGTCGATCCTTCGCACTTCTGGGCTGAGCGCGCAAAGCCGTTGGATTGGGTAAAGTCTCCAGCGTTCGATCCAAACACGGAGGCGTTGCGTGATGATCAGCCCCTCATCCTGTCACCTCAGGCCAAGCTCATCACTTCCGGCGTGCAAACCGCTTCGCATATCGAACCCGGCCTTGTCATAGGGCACCCGAATCTTCCAAGGCCAGTTGCAAATCTGGAGGGCGCAATGCTGGGACCGTTGCTAGAGCGGCTGGGCGCCCCGACAACCACTCTGAACATCATCAAGAGCTGGTCAGAGGTTTTGGCCACACACACGGCGTCGCGCATTCTGCGCTGGCTTTGGTATCATCGCATCGTGATCCCCGCCGCTGATCAGGCTTAATCGAGGTTTCCTCGGCGCGTTGAATCACCTAAAGTCCGCCGCAACGCCAATCGCCAAGAAACAAGAGGTCGCATGTCGCGTTTTGATGGGTATTTCCTGCGGCAATTGCTGGTGCTGTTTGGCTTTTTCACCCTTGTGCTTGTCGGGGTGTTCTGGATCACGCGTTCAGTCAGCCTTTTTGATCGGGTCATCAGCGGCGGCCAATCGGCGATGGTATTCCTGGAGTTCACGGCGTTGACCTTGCCGACGCTGATCCGGACGGTCATGCCCATGGCTGTGTTTGCGGCCGCTGTTTACGCAACCAACCGTTTGAGCCGCGAAAGCGAGATGACGGTGATGCTGGCAACAGGCTCCAGCCCGTGGCGACTTGCGCGAGCGGTCTTGGTGTTCGGGCTCAGTGCGGGACTGATGATGGCTGTCATCAGCGTCTTTCTGCGACCTGCATCGGTTGATCAACTGGAATTAAGACAGGATGAAGTTGCCGGAGATGTCACCGCACAGCTGTTGAATGAGGGCGAGTTCTTGCATCCAGCAGAAGGTGTAACCGTCTATATCGGCGATATCGATTTGGACGGAACGCTGCGCGAAGTCTTCGTCTCGGACCGTCGCGATGGGATTAACCCGGTCAGTTATTCCAGTGCTACGGCCTATCTGGTCAATCAGGCTTCGGGCATTCATCTGGTTATGCTGGATGGGATTGCGCTGCGGTATGATCAGGCTGGTAACACGCTGTCATCCACGTTGTTCGAAGACGCCTCTTACGACATTTCCGAACTGACCCAGAATTCGAGTATGGGCCATCGCAGCCTTGAAGCCATCCCGACGGTCGAGTTGATCTGGGATCGCGAAGCGGTCTCAGTGAAAGATGATCACAGCATCGGCCATCTGGTGGATGAGCTGCACCAGAGGTTCTCGTGGATTGCAATATGTATTGCGGTCGCATTGGTCGGATATTCGACCCTGATGCTGGGTAGCTTTTCGCGCTTTGGGCTTTGGCCTCAGATCCTGGGTGCCTTTACCATTCTGGTCCTGCTTGAGGGGGTTCGGGGATTCGTATCCCCGTTCGTCATCAATGATCCCAGACTTTGGGGCTTGCTGTATCTTCCCGCCGTTATGGGCGTGCTTGTGTCGGTTCTGTTTTTACTGGCCGCGGGGCGACCCTTGATGCGAAAAAGGGTTCGAAACGGAGCACCAAAGCCGTCACCGGTCTGAAGTCAGCGGCGAAGTTCCTCCAGGCACTGCAGGATGTTTTCAACTTCTTGACTGTCCGAACGGACCACCAAATACAGCGTTAGCATTAAGTCGCGCGCATCTTTCTCGCGCAACAGCTCGCCTGAGTTCAGATGCTGAGTGATGACATAGTCCGGGAAATACCCATACCCGCCACGCTGTAGGAGATAGCGCAAAGCCATCAAGCAATTACCCAGAAAGATAGTTTGCCCTGTCGCGAGACGCGCTGTGGAACGGACATGATCCCGGTAGGTCTCGCCCAGTTCTATGTTGACAAATACCCGTTCAGCGTCGGTGTTCGCATCCTTCCTGCTTTGAACCAAAGACAGCCGTTCGGGCGGAAGTTCATGGAAGATCACGCGGCGGTCCGTAGGTTTTTCGTGGGTCAGTGCAGCGTCAAGCACATGGGTCGCAACGGCGTCGACCATATCCAGGTCATGGTCGTAATTCAGGGTCAGCAACAATTGCCCGAACCGTTGTTCAAAGCGAACCGCAAGATCCACCAGTAATGGATCCCAAACGCTCAGCTGGGCGCCCAGTCGCAATGCCGACCGATTCTGAACCTGATCAGGCAGGTCATTGGCCGCGAACGACCACAGAGACAGCATCTGTTCCGCGTAGGGTTTGAATTGGCGGCCATACTCGGTCAAAACCGTACCCCCGGCCCCGCGCGAGAATAGCGGTTTGCCTGTTGCGTCCTCCAAGGCTCTAATCCGGGCGCTGACCGCGGTTTGTGTGATGTTCAACTTACGGGCCGCTGAGTGAAACCCGCCGGTTTCGGCAACGCACAAAAAAGTTTCCAGAGAATTGGTTTGCATACCGAAAGTATTTTTTGATCGTATTGATAAAATCAATTCATTTTTTTGCCTGCAACTGCCGCCTTAAGGTGATTGGATGAATGCAGCCAAAGGATTCGCACCATGCTGGACAAGAGCCACAAACCCACCTGGACCAGTTTTGAAGAGGCGACCAAGGCCGACTGGGTTGCGGTCATGGAGTATGAAGAGAGCTACAACGCTGCTTTGCCGGATCGCATACTGGACGCCATTCGTTCACTGGATGAAGAATGGACGCCGTATCCGGTGAATCGCTATCAGCACAGCCTACAGGCCGCGACACGAGCGTATGAGGACGGCGCTGATGAAGAGTTGGTTGTGGCTGCCCTGATCCATGACACCGGCGATATCTTGTCGCCTTATAATCACGGGGAACTGTCCGCCGCTATGATGAAGCCTTATGTCAGTGAGAAGACACACTGGATTCTCAAGCACCACTGCGTGTTTCAGGGCTACTACTACAATCATCATCTAGGTGGTGATCGGAATGCCCGCGACAAATATCGCGACAGCCCGTATTGGGAGGACTGCCGCTATTTTTGTCATGAATATGATCAGAAGGCGTTCGACCCGGATTATCCGACCAAACCGCTGGAGTTCTTCGAACCCATGCTACGCCGCGTTCTGAACAAGGGCGAAGGGCACATGGAACTGAATGAGACCGCCGAGGCTTAACAGGCGGCCATCAGGCGATAGACGATCTGGGCGGCGGTAAAATCCCAGGCGGCATTGCCGTTCGGGGCCAGTTCGACGACGTCGAAACCCACACATTTTCGGCCCTTCAGGGCGTGTTCCACCAGGCGCAGGGCTTGATAATATCCCAGCCCGCCTGGGACGGGTGTTCCAGTGGCGGGCATGATTGCCGGGTCCAGCCCATCAACGTCAAAGCTGGCGTACACCAGTTCGGGAAAATCCTTGGGCAGATCAACCGAGTGGATGTTGCCGGTAACCAGTTCTTCGGCGTCTACATGAAACACGTGATTTTTCAGGCGGCTTTGGGCTTCTTCGGTCGAAAAGGCGCGAACGCCGAATTGCGCCAGACGGATACCTTCTTCGGCAAGAAGATGCATGACTGAGGCGTGAGAATGTTTCTCGCCCTGATAAGCGTTGCGCAGATCAGCATGGGCGTCGATTTGCACGATACCAATCGGTTGGTTTAGAGCGCGGGCAACACCCAACACTGCGCCGTAGCTAACTGAATGCTCGCCACCTAGCGTCACCGGGATTTTGCCGGCGCGAACGGCCGCTTCCGTGCGTTGGGCTAGGCGTTCCATTATCTCTGGCAACGCTGCATCGCAGTCAACGGGTTCTTCGGTGAAGATCCCCTCGACGCAGGGCTCGGCGTGGCCAGTGATGCGTTCCAGTTCATTACTGGCTTCGATAATTGCGTCCGGGCCTTTGGCGGTGCCCGCCCCGTAAGATACAGTGCGTTCCAGCGGCACCGGGATCACACGGAACCGCGCGTCCTCGGTGCGCTCGGATGCGGACAGTTCACTGTCGAGGAAAATACTCATGAGAGGCGGCCTTTAAAGTCGTCATAGCCGAACTGTTTGATGATTTTCAGTTCGTCCGTTTCGCTGTTCCACAGCGCTATAGTCGGCAGCGGAACTCCGTTGAAGGTGTTGGTTTTGACCATCGAATAATGCGCCTGATCGAGGAAGGCAAAGCGCTGGCCGATTTCCAGTGGTTTGTCCCATGTGTAGTCACCGATCACGTCGCCCGCCAGACAGGACGGGCCGCCCAGGCGATAGGTATGGCCTGCCTCGGCCTCATCCATGAGGGCGGGGCGATAGGGGGCTTCGATGACGTCCGGCATATGGCAGGTGGCCGAGATATCGGTGATCGCAAGGGTCATCCCGTTGGTCGGCAAGTCGAGGATTTCGCCAACCAGAATGCCCGCATCCAGGGCCACCGCCTCACCGGGTTCCAGATAGACGTCGATACCGTGTATCTCACGGATGGATTTGATGAAGGCGACCAGCCCGTCGCGGTCATAGTCATCACGGGTGATATGATGCCCGCCGCCGAAGTTCAGCCATTTGAGTTGGCCAAGGTACGGTTTGAGCTTTGGCTCAACCGCGTCCCATGTCCGGTGCAACGGCGCGAACCCCTGTTCGCAGAGCGTGTGCATGTGCAGCCCGTCCACGCCACTCATAGTCTCGGCGGTCAATTGGCTGACCGGCGTGCCCAGACGCGAGCAGGGCGCGCAAGGGTCGTATTTGGGGATTTCGCCTTCGGAATGTTCTGGATTGATGCGCAAACCGACCTGTACGCCGGCGGCTTGGGCTTTTGCCAGAAAGCGGTCCTTTTGCGCGGGTGAGTTGAAGATGATGTGGTCAGACAATGACAGGATTTCGTCGATGTCGCTTTCTTTGTATCCGGCGCAGAAAGTGGCGACCTCGCCGCCATATTCATCGCGGCCCAGCCGGGCCTCGTAGATGCCGCTAGCGCAGGTGCCGCCAAGGTATTGGCGTACAAGCGGGGCCAGCGAGAACATCGAAAACGCCTTGAGGGCGCCGAGAATGTGAGCGCCGGAGCGGGTGCCGATATCGGCAAGGATGTTCAGATTTCGTTCGACAGCTTTTTCATCGACCACGAAGCAGGGGGTAGGTATGCGGTTTAGATCAAACCTGCGGAAAGCTCCTGCATCTCCGGCTTGTGTAGTCATCATGTCGGACAAGAGGTTATCTCCGGACAGTGCGGAAGGCAGTGCCTGACCGCGGGTGGGTGCGAAGCGCCCGCCCATGGGGACGGTCGGGCGCTGCCCGGCGTTGCCGCCGGGCGAGGATTTAGAAGTTAACCGGGCCGTCGAGTTCGCGGACCTGCCATGGCAAACCATGTTCGTTCAGCATGTCCATGAAGTTGTCAGGGTCGAGTTGCTCCATGTTCCACACGCCCGGTTCGCGCCAATTGCCTTTCAGCACCTGCGCCGCACCGATCATGGCGGGGACGCCGGTGGTGTAGCTGACGGCTTGGCTGCCGACCTCACGGTAGCATTCCTCGTGATCGCAGATGTTGTAGATATAATAGGTCTTTTCGCCCGAGCCGTCCTTGGCCTGACCTGTGGCGATGTCACCGATGCAGGCTTTGCCCTTGGTCTCCGCGCCCAGATCGCCGGGATCGGGCAGCAGGGTTTTCAGGAACTGAATCGGGATGATTTCCTTGCCGTCATGCATCACCGGGTCAATGCGAGTCATACCGACGTTTTCCAGCACCTTGGCGTGGGTGATGTAGGCGTCGCCGAAGGTCATCCAGAAGCGGGCGCGCTCAATCTCGGGGAAATGGGTGCTGAGCGACTCCAGTTCCTCGTGATACATCAGGTACATGTTCTTGGGGCCGATGGCGGGGAAGTCGAACTCGACCTTGTGGGTCATCGCCGGGCTGTGCTGCCATGCGCCGTTTTCCCAATGGCGCACCTCGGCCAGCACTTCGCGCAGGTTGATTTCCGGGTTGAAGTTGGTGGCGAATTCTTGATCGTTGCTGCCGCCATTCGCGTCCAGCACATCGATCTGACGGATCGTATCCAACTTGTGCTTCTTCAGCCATTTGGCGAAGACGGATGTAACACCCGGATCGAAGCCCGAGCCGAGGATGGCAGTCAAACCAGCCTCTTTGAACCGCTCTTGATAGGCCCATTGCCAGTGGTATTCGAACTTGGCCTCGTCCTCGGGCTCATAGTTCGCGGTGTCGAGATAGTGGATGCCGGCCTCAAGACACGCGTCCATCAGAACCAGATCCTGATACGGCAGGGCCAGGTTTACGAGGATTTCTGCACCCGTTTCTTTGATCAGTTTGACTGTATCTTCAACCTTGTAGGCGTCCAACTCGGCAGTCGCGATGTCCACACCGACGCGGTCCTTAACGGCCGCTGCGATGGCGTCGCATTTCGATTTCGTGCGGCTGGCCAGCGTGATCTCGGTAAAGGTGTCCGAATTCATCGCCATTTTGTGCACGGCTGCGTGGGACACGCCGCCCGCGCCGACAACCAGTGTTTTGCCCATGGGATAGTCTCCTCTCAAGGGGTTATTCGTAATAGGTGTAGCCGTTGATCGAGTCGCGATAGGCGCTCATCAGGGTTTTTCGGTCCTTGGCTTGCAGAGTACCGGTCGAAATCGCCTCGTCCACCATTTTGCGGAACGCGGCGACACAGTCTTGCGGGTCGAATTCCACATAAGACAAGACTTGAGAAATTGTGTCGCCCTCTTGTTCATGCAGCAAGTCGAAGCCACCGTCGGTGCGCAGGTCGATGGTGACAACATTGGTGTCGCCGAACAGATTGTGTAGGTCGCCAAGTGTTTCCTGATAGGCGCCAACGAAGAAGACGCCCATGAAATACTCGCCTTCTTCGGGCAGCGAATGCACCGGCAGGCTGGGGGACACGCCGTCGGCCAAAATGAACCGGTCAATCTTACCGTCGCTGTCGCAGGTAATGTCGGACAGGACCGCGCGGCGGTCTGGTGTTTCATTCAAGCTTTGCAGCGGCACGATCGGGTGCAATTGGTCGATGGCCCAGACATCGGGGAGGGATTGGAACAGCGAGAAGTTGCAATGGTAGATGTCTGCGACCTTCTCAAGCTGGTCATCCACTTCCGTGTCCAGATCATCACTTGCCGCCAAGGCCTTGAGACGGGCCATAAGGGACAGGTAGATGCGCTCGGCCCGGGCCATCTGGCGCAGGTCGACATACCCGCGTCTGAAAAGCGCGCGCAATTCATTGCGATAGAAGGTTGCGTCGTTCCAGCATTCCTGCAGACGATCCTTGCTGAGATAGCCGTGTACTGCGGCGAGGTCCGAAACCATGTGGTGGTCATCGGGCTCGGCCATTGGTCCGTCCGGGGCGTCGTAGAGTGTGCTTTCCAACACGTTGAAGACCAGCATGGACGACGTCGCAACCACCGCACGGCCGCTTTCGGTGATCAGTGTGGGGTGGTCGATTTCAGCCTCGTCCATGGCGTAAGCCACGGTTTCGACTACGTTGGCGCAATATTCCTCGACCGTGTAGTTGATCGAGTTTTCCGCGGCCTTTTTTTCGCCCGTGTAATCCACCCCCATGCCGCCGCCGAGATCCAAGTAGCTGAGTGGTACACCTTCACGCGAGAGTTCGGTGTAATACCGGCATGCCTCGCCAACAGCGCGGCGCACATCGTTAACGTCTTGCACCTGTGAACCCAGATGCGAATGTTGCAGCTTGAGGCAGTGCAGCAATCCCGCCGCTTTCAGCTTGTCCACGGTGGCAACAAGCTGGTCGGTGTTCATTCCAAAGGCGGAACGGTCGCCCGAACTTTCTTCCCATTTGCCGCTGATCTGATTGGTCAATTTGACCCGAACGCCTATTAGGGGCTCGATCCCCAGTTGGTTATAGACCTCGATGACGGTATTGGCCTCTTTTGGGCTTTCCAGCACGATGACGGTGTTGAACCCGATCTTGCGAGACAGGATCGCCAATTGGATGAATTCAGCATCCTTGACGCCATTGCAGACGATCAGCGCTTCGGGGGCCAGGCGATGGGCCAGGGCCAGCACCAGTTCAGGTTTTGATCCTGCTTCAAGGCCATAATTGTATTTCTTGCCGAACTCGACGATCCGGTCGACCACCTGCGCCTGTTGGTTCACCTTGATCGGAAAAACACCGCGATAGTGGCCCTTATAGTTTACGCGCGCGATTGCCTCGGCAAAGCTCTCGTTCAGGTGCGCGATTTCATGCTCTAGATAAGACGCAACACGCAAGACCATCGGGGCTTTGATCCCCCGGTCGTCCAGATCGCTGAGGATACCCGGCAGGCTGATTGGCTCGGCTTCGGGGGCCATCGGATTGCGCAGAGCTATCTCGCCCCATTCTGTCACCTCAATGAGGCCATGGCCCCATTTCTCAACCCCGTAGATGGAATGCGGTGCGTCGGGCGTCTGTTTCAATCAGATCAGTCCTTAACTTGGGTGTGCTGGTTTAGCGCCTGCCAATACGGCAGCGGTTTGATTCGTCCAAGTGTAAACTGTGAGAGGGTTCGCTGCCGAATTCTAGCCGTATGTACGGATCGGGATCAGGTGGTTGTCCCACTGGCAATCCGACCGCGCGTTGATTTCGGCGCCGGTGGTCGTCAGAGTGCCAAATGCACCGGTTCCGGTGGTAAACGCCAACCCAGCCTTGCCGGCGCCTAAACCGCAAACATCTTCGAACACTAAAGCTTCGATGAATGCTCCGCTATTTACGTCGAAACGGTGCAATGCATCGCCTCGCGGACAGGTGATCGCAACCGATTGGCCATCGGTGGAAAAGGCAATGCTGCCAGCATACCATTGCAACTCTCTTTGCTGCGTTTCGGGCGCTGACAAAAGGCGAGGCTTTTCGCCCCTTCGGTGAAGCCCCAGAAGGGCAGGGTACTTGGTCTGGCTGCCTTGCCATTGCATTGCAAAACCCACTAGACCATCGTCACGCACCGCAAGATGGCGGATCGAGTTTTTGTGCAGCGCGCGGGGTAGCTCTACTTGCTCCAATATCGAACCCGAAATGTCGAGATAGCTCAGGTTGGGCTGCATCGTTGGCAGATTTAGCTTGGTCCGACCGCTGTCGGGGTGTGTCTCGATGCCGCCATTGGCGATGACCAGTATGTCGCCACCGGGCAGCAAGCGCATGTCGTGGGGGCCTATCCCACCTGACGAGAACTCTCCCAGCCGTGCGAAGCTGATCGCGTCCCAGACGCCAACCACACCTTCTGCGGCCTCATAGTCGTTTTCGGTTGTGAAA
The DNA here is from genome assembly GCF_056540645.1 of Ruegeria sp. AM5. Lineage (NCBI taxonomy): Bacteria > Pseudomonadati > Pseudomonadota > Alphaproteobacteria > Rhodobacterales > Roseobacteraceae > Ruegeria > Ruegeria sp. AM5. Next base: position 21,853 of record NZ_JBQFXC010000007.1, read on the forward strand.
AACTGTGTTCCATCAGCCGAGAATGCACCATGCCCGTAGAAGTGGCGGCCATTGGGTGCCTCCAGCCGCTTTAGGACAGAACCATCTGTACAATCAATTACAATTGCAAAGGTCCCGGGGCGGCGGGCAAAGGCGACCGCTTGGGCTTTGAACGGATGGGCCGCGGCCGCGTGCCCGCGCGCGGGTAGCGGTATAGCGAACAAAACTGCGCCCGAGTTATCCAGGCCGGACAGGCGGTAGCTACCATCTGGGAATAAGGCAGCGGCCAGATAGCGGGGCGCGCCGACGGACGCCCAGCCCGGCACCGAAGCAAGACTGGCGGCACCAAGGCCTGCAAGAAATTCGCGGCGGTTCGTCAATGGTCAATCCCCATCCAGTGAGTTGAATCCGGCGCTGATGCCGAGCGTCGGGCCAAGCTCGGTCGCGGCGATCTCGCGAATGTCGTTGATCGATTGCTGCAGCGCTTCGATGCGGACGCGACCTTGCGGTGTCGCAACACCGGCGAGGGCGGGGTCGTCCAGTGATTGAGCCCGGTCGATGGCCCGCGCGAAACCGGCATCCAGATCTGCAGCAATCTCGGGGTGGTCAAAGGACAGACGGGCGGCCAAGTCACGCAGGGCGATCAGAGACAGCGTGACATGATGCAACGACCGCTTGGACCGCCGCGCTTCAGCACGGTTCGGGCGCGGACGCTCGAACGTTCCTAAAGGGCGTCCAATGCGTGTGTCGGCTGTGAACTCTAGCCCCGTTGTAAGCGCCTTGAACAGCTCCTGCATTGCCTCATCGCCCGAGCGATAGGGGCTGTTGTCCCCCGGCTGCGTCAGTCGTGGTGCGTAGCTTTGCCAGTCCGCGTTGATCGCGACGGCATTTCGGTTGATATCAGTGGTGATGGCGCGGATAAGCGCGCAACGATAGTCGGCGCTTCCTTGTTCTGTCATCGCTGGATCAAAGAGCATTCGTTCCAATGCAAAAAAGCCGCGCCCGGCGATTGAGGTTTCGGCAAAGGCATCAGGGTCGTCGACGGCAGTGTCTTCACTGGCGATGTGTCGGGACAGGGTTTTGGGCGTGAATCCTTTGGTATCTGGCCAGAAAGCCAGTGCAAAAGCGCGATCGTCAGCCTCGGACGGCCCAAAACGTAAATGGCTGGCCGAAATCCAGCTATCGAATGCCGTGGCGTAATCAGCGCGCAGGTCGTCTGACTCCGATTCGCAATCTGTTTGGGCTGTGGTCGACAAAGCACCGGTTGCGTCAGCCAGCTCTGCAAAGCGCGGTAGAATATGCGTTTCGGTCACATCCATCAAAATCGGAGCACGATCCTGAGCAAAGGCGCCCAAGGGCACCAGCAGGGCGGCGGCGAAAGTAAGGCTACGCATGGGTCAGAGGCTCCCAAGAAAGCGGATCAGGGCGTCGCGGTCGGCTTTTGGCATTGAAACAACCGTGTCGCGGGCGGCCTGCGCCTCGCCACCATGCCAAAGGATGGCTTCAAGCAGGGATCGCGCGCGACCATCGTGCAGGAATTGGGTGTGGCCCGAGACGCGCTGGGTCAGGCCGATGCCCCACAAAGGCGGCGTGCGCCATTCGCGGCCCGTTGCGCGGACCTCGGGGCGGTTATCGGCCAGACCCTCGCCCATATCGTGCAACAGCAGGTCGGTATAGGGCCAGATAAGCTGGAAGCTCTGTTCGGGCCTATCGGGCATCCTGTGGGTGACATATGCAGGCGTGTGGCAGGATGCGCAGCCCGAGGCAAGAAACACTTCTTTCCCGCGCAGCACTTCAGGGTCATCGGTGTCTCGGCGCGCCGGAACACCGAGATTGCGGCTGTAGAAGGCGACGAGGTCCATGCCAATCGCGTCAATCTCGAATCCCCGCGCATCGTTGTCTCCGTGCGGTGCATCGATGCAGTTGGCCTGTAATTCGGTGCAATCGCCGTACGGCGCGGGGTAAAGCGGACTTGATATGCCGATATCACCTGCGAAGGCCGCCGCCGATTGCTCCATCACCGTGGGCATCCCGGCCTTGTGACCAAAGCGGCCCATCATTGGTTCGCCAAATTCCGTCGACCATACGATGTTCGGACGGCCCGAGATGCCATCGCCGTCTTCGTCATCAGGATCGGCTTTGGCCAGCAAGTCCTCAACCGGAATTGATTCCAGCAACCCCAGTCCGATCATCTGCGGCGCAACTCGAGGGCTAAGCATCGCGTCCGGGTGCAGCGGGCCATAGCCCAAATCGGCGGCCTTATAGCTGGGGCGGCGGAGCGAGGCCGTTTCGCCGTCGGACAGCGCGACGGGGACTTCCTCATACGTGATGTCCAGCCGATATTCTGCGGGATGGCCTGCCAGAGCGAAATCCTGCAGTTGAGTGCCATAACTCGGATCAGGCAGGGTGGCGATATAGTCTTCGATCTCGGCAGGCGCGCCCTCTGGCTTGCCGGGAACCGAAACTCTCAGGAACATCGAGACGGCATTGTCATCCGGGCCGTTAGGCGTATGACCGCGCCCGTCCTTGATGTGACAGCGCTGACACGAGCGGGCGTTGTATAGCGGACCCAAACCGTCCGAAGCCAGAGTGGACGACGGAGACGAGACCCAGATCTTTTTGAAAAACCCGTTGCCGACTTTGAAGTCCAGCTCCTGTTCGAAGCTTAAATTGGCGGAGGGCTGAGAAAACGCGTCCGCATCAGTGCGCGCCCGCACGGTCGCAGCACCAGCGGACAGTTCTTCGAACCGTTGCGGCACACTGAAGTCGTCCGGCGTTGCTGTGACAGCGTCGATCCGGGCGCGTTCTTCGGCTGTTCTTGGAAGGAAATTTAGATGAGGGTCTCGCAGCTCGGTGGCTTGGGAAGAGGTGGCCGTGAGTGCGGCCACCGATGCAAGGGCAAGCTTACTCGCCTTCGTCCATCTTGGATGCGTTAAGTTGCGCATAATTGGCTTCGCCAATCCTTTCATAAAGGTCGAGCTGCGTTTCGAGGAAGTCGATATGTCCTTCTTCGTCGCTGATTAATTCTTCGAACAGGCCCATGGACACATAGTCGCCGGCCTCGCGGCAGTATTCCCGCGCTTCGACATAAAGCGCCCGCGCGTCTTGTTCAGCGGCTAGATCGCATTCCAGTGTTTCTTTCGGGGTCTGCCCGATGCGGAGTGGGTCAAGTTTCTGCAGGTTGGGGTGGCCCTCCAGAAAGATGATCCGCTCGATCAGCTTGTCTGCATGGCCCATTTCCTCGATGGATTCCTCACGGCTTTTCTTGGCCATATGGCCAAGCCCCCAATCCTCTTGCAGGCGGTAATGTAGCCAGTACTGGCTGACCGCCGTCAGTTCATGCCGCAGTGATTTGTTGAGGTATTCTATGACCTTGGGATCGCCCTTCATGTGCTTTCTCCTGTGATACTTCGGATCGCAATGACCGAAGCTGCATGGGGACTTTAAGATTATCGTCTGCGCGCATTGTGTCTAGGAAAAGCGGCATACATCCGCCGCAATCCGCTGACTTGCCAAGGGCATGATAGATCTTGCCGGGAGTGATGATGGTCTGTGGGTCTGCCGCGCGCATCCAATCGATCGCCGCTCGGATGTCGTGGTCAGAGATGTTGGTGCATTGGCAAACGATCATGGCGACTCAGTCGGGGTATGCTATTTCCTAGTGAAATAGTAGGTTATTGTGGGCGCGTCCAGTGCCAAGACGCCACACTCGATGTTGAGAAAGGCCGAGAGCACTAAAAATGCGCCCGGCCATGATACCTATTGGAATACCGCGTCAGGGTTATCCAGGCTGTCCGAGCCTTCAAAATCGATCTGGTCAAGCTCCAGCACGGTCACGATGCGTTCGATGGTCTTGGTCTGATCGACCAGTCCATTGACGCCACCCATAATCAGCGCTTCGCCACCTTCATTGCCGCGTTCCAGCATCTGGTCATACGCAAAACCCGCTTCGGCGGTTGATTTGATACGGCCTAGCGCCAGCATGGTGTTGGCCAGCTTGGCTTTCATCTCTGTATCAAGCGTCGGATCGGCTGCGGTCACCAGATCCGATAGGGATGCACCCGAAACAGGCGTGCCATCGATGCGGGTATAGCTGCCCAAATACACATTCTGGATGCCCAGGCCGTCATAGTAATGGCTGTTATGGGTGTTGTCCGAGAAGCAGTCCTGCTCTTCCTCGGGGTCGTTCAACATCAGGCCGAGGCGCATACGCTCACCCGCCTGCTCGCCGTAGGACAGCGAACCCATGCCGGTTAGGATCGCACTAACGCCAGCAGTTTCATTTGCGGCAAGAGCGGCACGTGCGTCACCATCTTCGGCCCACTGGGCAGTCATCCATTCCAGATCACTGATCAGCAGATCAGTTGCCGCTTTCAGATACTGGGCGCGGCGATCGCAGTTGCCACCTGTACAGCCGTCACCAACTAGATAATCGGTATAAGGACGACTTCCTGCGCCCGTGCCGTGGCCGTTCAGGTCCTGACCCCACAGCAGGAATTCGATGGCGTGATAGCCGGTGGCGACGTTCGCCTCTATCCCGTCAGCCTCGTGCAGCGTATCCGACAGCAGGGCAGGGGTAATTTCGCTGGCGTCGATGGTCTCGCCAGACAGATCAAAGCTGGGGTTGGCGATGACGTTCAGCGCGGCAAACTCGTTCTCATCGCTGGGGCCGCCGTAGGAGGAATCCACATAGTCTATCATGCCCTCGTCCAGAGGCCATGCGTTCACCTTGCCTTCCCAATCGTCGACGATGGCGTTGCCAAAGCGATAAACCTCGGTCTGCTGATACGGCACGCGCGCGGCGACCCATGCGGCACGGGCTGTGTTCAGAGTGGCATCGGACGGGTCAGCAATGAGGGCGTTGACGGCAGCTTGCAGTTTCTTTGCTGCAATCAGACTGTCGTCATATTTGGCTTCGGCGATATTGGAATATGTGGTCAGAACATCGGCTTTGGACGGGGCCTCGGCGACAGCTGTATTTGCGATACACAAGGTCAGGGCACTGGCCGCGTTGAACAATCTGGTCATGTGGAACACTTTTCTTTCTTAGCGGGATTCGGACCCCGGCAGACGCAGCGGGGCTGGACGCGGCAATTTCTTAGTGAAATAGTCGGCAATGTCAACCTGAGTTTTATTGTCAGGTATTATTCCCATTTCTGACTAACCTTATCTGGGGAGCCCGATGCACCCGGCGAACATTGCGCTGAGGCGCAATTGTATTAAAATGCCCTACGGTTTGTTTGGTTAATGGTGAACAGAATGAAACGCGCGGCCGTTGTTCTTGCGCTAATACCAGCCGCGCTGATGGCGCAGGCAGAGACCGCCATCGAAGCGCATACTCATGGCGCGGGTCATATGGCAATTTCATTCGTTGAAACCGGATTTAGCCTGACGCTTGAAGTGCCAGGCGTAGATATTGTTGGGTTCGAGCACACTGCCGAGAACGAAGATGAGAGGGCGGATGTTGCCGTCGCAATCTCGGACCTTTCTAAACCGCTTGAGATCTTTGAGGTGCCGCCTGAAGCGGGGTGTGTGACTGCAACGGCCAATGTCGCGCTTGTTGGTGATGTCTTCGTTCAGGATGAGGGGCAAGTCAGCGATAATGCCGTGCATCACACCGAATTTCAGGCCGATTATCTGGTGCAGTGTCAGGAGCCGTCGTTAGTGAATTCAATCCAGTTCACCTATTTCGAACGGTTTGCGCGCGCCGAGCGCTTGTTTGTTGAGCTGACGTCATCCTCGGCCACACAGAACCTTACGGTGGAACGCCAAACGCCACATTTGAAGATGCCAAACTGAACCGGCGTGTGCCCGCAGTAGCAAAGCTTGACGGTCAGCCAGACTGATCCCGGACCAATGCGGCCTGCAACGCGCGGTAGGAATCCTTTGGCCTTCTTTCCAGCGTCTCAAAATCTACATCGACCAGCCCGAACCGTTTTTCATATCCCAGCGCCCACTCGTAATTGTCGAGAAGGGACCAGATGAAATATCCCTTGATCGGAACGCCGTGGTCCAGGGCCTTACACACTTCGGCAAGATGCTGGTTCAAGTAGTCAATTCTGTCAGCGTCGTTTTGACGTTCTGCGCTCGCCATGCCATTTTCGGTCACGTAGATAGGCAGGTTTCCAGTATACTCTTGCGCGGTCCGGATCAGGAAACGGGACAGGGCTGCCGGATCAATCTCCCACCCCATTTGCGTTTTTGGCAAGGGGCCGGGGACGTCGGTCAAAGAAGGCCAAGACGTATCTGCGCGCGTTATCAACTTGCGCGTATAGTAATTGAGCCCACACCAATCGACAGGTGCAGCTATCGTGTCGAAATCATCCTGCCACTTGTCCGGCAGATGCGGCTCCAATCCTTCCAGAACATTCTGAGGGTAGGATTTCTTGAATGCGCCGCCCAGGAAAAAGCGGTTGTAAATCCCGTCGTAAAGCGCGGCCGCAGTCTGTGCCTCATCGCTGTCGTCAGCAGGTTCCGCCCATTCAAGGTTGAACACTGCGCCAAGGTTCGACATGCCCAAACCGCGCATAGTTTCGATTGCGCGGCCATGGGCCAGCAATACATGATGCATCGCGCGCGCGGTCGCCCGGATGTCGCGCAAGCCGGGGGCATGTTGGCCTTCGAAATGGCTCAGCCAGCTTACGCACCAAGGCTCGTTGACAGGTGCGACGCTGAACATCCGATCGCCTATGCGGCCCATGATGATCTCGGTGAAGTCTGCAAACCAATTCGCGATATCCCGGTTTCGCCAACCGCCCAGATCGGCGAGTGGTGACGGGAGTTCCCAGTGATACAGTGTTGTGCAGGGTTTGATGTCGCGTTCAAGCAGCGCATCGGTCAGGCGATCATAGAAATCCAAGCCTTGCTGATTGATCGGTCCGCGCCCTTCGGGCAGCACGCGCGCCCAACTGGTTGAAAACCGGTAACAGTCGAAGCCTGCGCCCCGGATCAGATCCAGATCCTGTTCGAACCGGTTATAGTGATCGCAGGCCAAATCTCCGTTTTCCGCATTGGCGACGTTACCTGGAGTTGCGGCGAAACTGTCCCAATGGGTCTTGCCTGCGCCCCCATTGGCGTGTCCCTCGATCTGATAGGCCGACGTCGCCACGCCAAACTGAAAATCTGGCGGGAAATCTGCGCGTTTGTACTTCATCTCACATCCTTTGTGGGGCTGGCCCCGTCGAGCTGCCGACGACAAGTTCAGCCTCCAGCAAGCGCGTTTTGGGTGGGTCATCCGGAGCGTTGATCCGCTCGATCAGCATTTCGGCAGCCACCCCGCCCGCGCGTCTGACCGACGAGCGCGTTGCGGTGAAAATTGGAACATCCATACCATTGCGCATGTATGACAACTCGTCATCATGAGCGATCACCGAGATATCGCGCCCCATTTTCAGGCCGCTTTCTTCCAGTGCGCGCCGGACTCCAACCGCAGAGATAATCGAAGAGGCCAAAATTGCTGTTGGCGGGTCGTCGAGCTTCAGCATGTCGCAGGCTGTCTGATGCCCATAAATCTCGGTCATCTCAGCGCTGCGCAGCAGGTTTGGATCAGGCGACATCCCGGTTTCTTTGAGCGCCGCCAGATAGCCGTTCCTCCGCCGACGCGCGAAATCCATTTCCTCGAGCCCGTTGATTAACGCGATGCGCCGATGGCCCAGATCGATCAAAAACCGAGTAGCGCGTTCGAATGAACGCTGATTGTTCACATCGATCCAATCATATGGCTCTTTGGCGTAGGTCGACCGGCCATGAACAATGAAGGGTACGCCGAGGCGCGATAACACCGAGATGCGCGGCTCTCGTACCTTGGGGCCTTGCAGGACCACGCCGTCTACGACGCCCCGATTGAACAGGCTGCGATAGGATTCTTCAATTGATGTGTCCGGCGCGTGCGTGAACATCATGTCATAATTGTTCGCCGCATAGGTTTTGGCTGCGCCTGCCACAAAATCTCCGAAAATCGGATTGACCATTTCGTGCCGGGACGAGGTGGGAATCACATGGCCGATGACCATAGACCGCCCTGTCGCCAGCCCCTTGGCGCGGCTGTTGGGGCGGTAACCATGCTTGTTCGCGGCAGCCTGAACCCGGATGCGCGTCCCTTCGCTGACCTCCGGGTAACCGTTCAGCGCGCGGCTGACGGTTGTTTGTGAAAGGTCGAGGATCTCAGAGAGTTGCTTTAGGTTCATTTCACTCAAAGCGCCTTCAAATTGATTCCCATTTGTTTTGTTGTGAAAACCTGGCTCAGTCAACATGTTTCGAGAGAATGCCTTAGAATGGCAGTTTTTTAGGGGTTAGCAGGCGAGATATTGACAGGGTCTGAATGTTAGCGGATAAAGTACGGCATCCAAAGCGCTTTGAAAACGAATCTCGTTTGCGCCGAAAATATTGGGAGGAGAACTCATGAGACACGCACTTTATTCGGGTGCGGCGGCGATCGCTCTGCTGGCCGGGTCGGTACAAGCACAAGATTTGGTCTTCGCGCCGGGCGAGGGGCCGTTCAACTGGGACAGCTATAATGCCTGGGCCGAAAGCGCCCCGGATCTGAGCGGTCAGACGGTCACGATTTTTGGTCCGTGGCTGACCCCAGAAGACGGTTACTTCAACAACATGATTGCCTATTTCGAAGAGGCGACTGGCGCAGATGTGATCTATACCGGTTCCGACAGTTTCGAGCAGCAGATCGTTATCGATGCCGAGGCAGGATCAGCCCCCAATATCGCGGTCTTCCCGCAGCCAGGACTGGCGGCGATCATGGCATCCAAAGGGCAGCTGACACCGCTGGGTGAAGATATGGCGGCCTGGGTTGGTGACAATTATGCGGCTGGCGATTCCTGGGTTGATCTTGGCACTTACAAAGACGCCGACGGCAATGACCAGATGTATGGCTTCTTCTACAATGTGAACGTCAAGTCTCTGGTCTGGTATAACCCGGAAAACTTCGAGGATGCCGGATACGAAGTGCCGACGAGCATGGAAGAACTGAAGGCCCTGACCGAGCAGATCGTCGCCGATGGCGAAACCCCGTGGTGCATTGGCCTGGGATCGGGTGCCGCCACCGGTTGGCCCGCGACCGACTGGGTTGAAGACATGATGCTGCGGACTCAGCCGCCCGAGGTTTACGACCAGTGGGTGACAAACGAGATTCCGTTTGATGATCCGCGCGTTATCGCCGCAATCGAAGAGTTTGGCTGGTTCGCGCGTGATGACGCCAAGGTCTCGGGTGGGTCAGATGCTGTCGCCTCGACTGACTTCCGCGACAGCCCCAAAGGCATGTTCTCATCGCCGCCCCAGTGCTACATGCACCGTCAAGCGTCCTTTGTTCCGGCCTTCTTCCCCGAAGATGTCGAGTTCGGCCTGGATGCAGATTTCTTTTACATGCCGTCTTTCGCAGACAAGGACTTGGGTAACCCGGTTCTGGGTGGCGGTACTCTGATGGCGGTAAGCAATCCATCGGACGCGACCAGCGCGTTCATGGAGTTCCTCAAGCAGCCGATTGCACATGAAGTCATGATGGCACAAACCGGATTCCTGACCCCGCATAAGGGCGTGAACACCGAAGCCTATAAGGATGATACTCTGCGCGGTCTGGGTGACATTCTACTGGGCGCGACCACCTTCCGCTTCGACGGCTCGGACCTAATGCCGGGCGCCGTGGGTGCGGGTACGTTCTGGACCGGCATGGTTGACTATACTGGCGGGAAATCCGCCGAAGAAGTCACCGGCGAAATCCAGTCATCTTGGGACGCAATCAAGTAATCCGCTGAACCTTCGGGCAACCTTTCAATCAGGTTGCCCGAAACCCTAGCAAGGGAGAGGACGCCATGAATCCGGCAATTCAGGGCCTGCTGACAATCGTAATCGGTGTGTCGGGATGCGTGGGCTATTTCTACCTGTCCAACCAATTTCTGGATAAAGTCCTGTTCCCTGCGCGTGGACCGAACGCGGGTCGCAATATCAACCGCGCGAATATGATCCGGCCCTGGCTGTTTCTGCTTCCCGCGATCCTCGCCCTTGGGGTCTATCTTGCCTATCCGGTGTTTGAGACGCTGCGCCTATCGCTGACTGATCGGGTCGCCGGTGGTGGATATGAATGGGCGGGTTTTGACAACTATACCCAGATGGTAGCCGAGCCGAAATTCTGGGAGGCGATGCGCAACAACATGCTTTGGCTGATTGTTGTACCTGCCATGTCCACCGCATTTGGCCTGCTCGTGGCGCAGCTAACGGATCGCATCCGCTGGGGTAACGTCGCCAAGTCGCTGATCTTTATGCCGATGGCGATTTCTTTCGTTGGCGCCTCGGTAATCTGGAAACTGGTCTATGATGCACGTCCGGCCGATCAGGATCAGATCGGCGTCCTGAACGCGATCTACATCTTCTTTGGTGGAACCGAAACGCACACCTGGCTGACCCTGCCTTTCTGGAACAATTTCTTCTTGATGATCGTGCTGGTCTGGATACAAACCGGCTTTGCCATGGTCATTCTGTCCGCCGCGCTGCGCGGCATCCCCGAAGAGACCATCGAGGCCGCCATTCTGGACGGGGCCAATCCGTTCCAGATTTTCTTCAAGATCAAAGTGCCGCAGATCAAAACCACGATCATGGTGGTCTGGACCACCATCACCATCGTGGTCCTCAAGGTCTTTGACATCGTTTTTGCGATGACCAACGGCCAGTGGGAGACGCAGGTTCTGGCCAATTACATGTACGACAAGATGTTCCGCGCCAATGACTGGGGCGTGGGATCGGCATCGGCCATGGTGATCATGTTGCTGGTGACGCCGATCCTGATCTGGAACGTGCGCAATGCGCGCAAAGAAATGCAGTAGGAGGACGGGGTTATGAGCGATATTGCAGGAACCCGCCCAGCCCTTAGATGGGTCGTTCACGCCTCGGTCGTGCTGCTTGTGGTGCTTTGGGTTTTCCCAACACTCGGTTTGTTGATCTCGTCATTCAGAACGGCGGACCAGATTTCCAGCAGCGGCTGGTGGCGGGCGCTCTTCCCGTCGGAACAGAACCTGACTCTGCGCGCGGCTGCGCCGGAAACGCAGGTTCTGCAGGATGGTCTCTATGTGATCGAAGGCAATATCTTCGATGGTGATCGGGCCTCGGACATTTCGCGATGGGGTGTGAATTCCCGTGCGATTGATGCCTTTGCTCCGGGCGAAACGGCTGAGCTTCGTCGTGGCGGGACGATCACGGTTCAGGCCAACGGTGACTATCGGATGGAAAACGCAGAAGAGTTTTCGGGCAAGCGCGGCCCTCGCGTGTTTGTCACGACTACTCTGCCGCCTGAATTCACCTTGGAAAACTATGCCCATGTTCTGTTCAACGAAAGCAGTTCCGACAGTATGGGCAAGGCGTTCTTCAATACCCTGACGGTGACGATCCCAGCGACGATTATCCCGATTCTTGTCGCAGCATTTGCGGCTTACGCGCTGGCATGGATGGATTTCCCGGGGCGTGCCCTGCTGATCGCTGCGGTGGTTGGCCTATTGGTGGTGCCATTGCAGCTGGCGCTGATCCCGTTGCTGAAACTGCATCTCAATATCGGGATCGGCAAAGGATACCTGGGGGTCTGGATGGCCCATACCGGGTTCGGGATGCCATTGGCGATCTACCTATTGCGTAACTACATGGCCGGGCTGCCTCGTGACCTGATTGAGAACGCCCGGGTAGATGGCGCAACCGAGTTTCAGATTTTTACCAAGTTGATCCTGCCGCTTAGCTTTCCGGCACTGGCATCCTTTGCGATCTTCCAGTTCCTTTGGACATGGAACGATCTGTTGGTTGCCAAAGTCTTCCTGATCGATGCCAGCGGTCAGACAACGGTAATGACCAACCGTATCGTCGAGCTGCTGGGTACGCGGGGCGGTAACTGGGAAATCTTGGCCACGGCGGCGTTTGTCTCAATCGCGGTGCCGTTGGCAGTCTTCTTTGCAATGCAGAAATATCTGGTTCGCGGCTTGCTGGCCGGTTCCGTAAAATAAGGGCGTGTGATGAACGTGCAGACCAACGCGACAGCATTCGAAAAAACCAAGTCGGCGTCAGATTGGTGGCGGGGCGGGGTGATCTATCAGATCTATCCGCGCAGCTTTCAGGACAGCAACGGTGACGGGATCGGAGACTTAAAGGGTATCACCCAGCGGCTAGGCTACATCGCCTCGCTGGGGGTTGATGCAATCTGGATTTCGCCGTTCTTCAAATCTCCGATGAAGGATTTCGGCTATGACGTCAGCGACTACCGCGATGTCGATCCGATGTTCGGTACTATGGCGGACTTCAAAGAGTTGCTAGATGAGGCCCATGCACACGGGCTGAAGGTGATGATCGATCTTGTGCTATCCCACACCTCAGATCAGCACCCGTGGTTTGGTGAAAGCCGCACCAGCCGAGATAATCCGAAATCCGATTGGTATGTCTGGGCCGATCCCAAGCCCGACGGGACACCTCCGAATAACTGGTTATCGATTTTTGGCGGTTCGGCTTGGCAGTGGGATGCGCGGCGTTTGCAGTATTATCTGCACAACTTCCTGACTTCGCAGCCAGATTTGAACTTCCATTGCAAGGATGTCCAGGATGCCCTGTTGGATGTGGCGCGCTTCTGGCTGGAAATGGGGGTCGACGGCTTCCGTCTGGACACCATCAATTTCTATTTCCACGACGCCCAGCTACGTGACAATCCTGGTCTGCCGATGGATCAAAGGAACTCTTCAATTGCGCCGATGGTGAACCCGTATAACCATCAGGATCACCTCTATTCCAAAAGTCAGCCCGAGAATATCGCCTTCTTAGAACGTCTGCGCGCCCTGACCGATGAATACGAGGGCCGCGCATGTCTGGGTGAGGTCGGCGACGCGCAGCGCGGGCTTGAGATTATGGGCGAATACACCAGCGGCGATAAACGGATGCACATGTGTTATGCTTTCGAGTTCCTCGAAAAGCGGGCTTTGACGGCAGCTTACGCAAAGCAGGTTTTTGACCAGCTTGAGGACAAGGCGGGTGATGCATGGCCATGCTGGGCCTTCTCAAACCACGACGTGCAACGCCATGCTTCGCGTTGGGGGTTGGACGATGCAGCTGTCCGGCAGCACGCCGTTCTCATGATGTGCCTGCGTGGCTCAGCCTGTCTTTATCAGGGTGAGGAACTGGGCCTGCCCGAGGCAGATGTTGCGTTCGAAGATTTGCAAGACCCCTATGGCATTGAATTCTGGCCTGAATTCAAAGGTCGCGATGGCTGCCGTACTCCGATGGTCTGGGCCGCACAGGACGAACAATCCGGGTTCAGCACGAGCCGTCCCTGGTTGCCAGTCAGCGCTGCGCAGGCCGAGCGGGCGGTGGATCGGTTGGAAAAAGATCCAGCGTCGATGCTGCACCACTACCGCCATGCGATTGCATTGCGTCATGCGCACTCAGCGCTGATGTCCGGCGCGCAGACAGGGATGTCACAAATCGGTTCGGTATTGACCTTCACCCGAGAGGATGAAGCCGAGCAGGTCTTCTGCGCCTTCAATCTGGGTGACTGTTCGGTTGGCGTGACCCTGCCAGAAGGTGACTGGCAAGTGATCGGGGAGGAGTTGGGCGGCGTTCGCGGGGAAAGCAACGTGACGCTGGATGCCGCTCAATTCTGTCTATTGGCTCGGGAAAAGAGGTAAACCATGTCGGAACTCAAGCTTACGGATGTGGCCAAATCCTATGGTCCTGTCGATGTTCTGAAACATATCGATCTCGAGATCGAGCAAGGCGAACTGATTGTCTTTGTCGGTCCGTCAGGTTGCGGAAAATCCACTTTGCTGAGGATGATCGCGGGCCTTGAAAAGATCACTGGCGGTACGCTTGAGATCGAAGGGCAGGTGGTGAACGATGTGCCACCTGCGCAACGCGGCATCGCGATGGTGTTCCAGTCCTATGCGCTTTACCCGCATATGACGGTGCGCGAAAACATGGCCTTCGCGCTCAAGATCGCGAAGATGCCGAGCGCTGAGGTTGATGCCGCCGTGGAGCGCGCGGCCCAGATTCTACAGCTTGAACCCCTGCTGGATCGCCTGCCCAAGGCATTGTCTGGTGGACAACGCCAGCGCGTTGCCATCGGTCGTGCCATCGTGCGCGACCCCAAAGTATATTTGTTCGACGAGCCGCTTTCGAACCTCGACGCTGCCCTGCGCGTGGCGACGCGGATCGAGATTGCACGCCTGAAAGAGGCGATGCCCGACAGCACGATGATTTACGTCACCCACGATCAGGTCGAGGCGATGACACTCGCCAGCCGCATTGTGGTTTTGGCCAATAAGGGAGTTGCGCAGGTTGGCACGCCGCTGGAACTCTATGAGACGCCAGATAACGAGTTTGTCGCGCAGTTCATCGGCTCACCAGCAATGAACCTGCTGCCCGGGACTATTACCGCGACAGGAGAGGCAACAACCGTCACGCTGGATGATGGCGGCGTGGCAATCTCATCAATCCCGACGGATGCCGCTGACGAAGGCAAAAAGGTCAATATCGGTGTCCGGCCTGAGGACTTAAACATCACTGATGAAACACCAATTTATTCCGGCTTGGTGGATTTCACCGAAGCTTTGGGTGAGGTCACGCTGCTTTACTTTGCAGTCCCGGATGGACGGGAGGCCGTGATTGCAAAACTACCTGGTGTTCAGCGCAATCTGCGAGGAAAAACCGTCTCGGTCACGGCGGCACCCGAAAAGGTGCATCTGTTCCACAACGGTCAGTCGATGAGGCGCTAGTCGAGCTTCGCAAGGAAGGTGGAAACTTTTTCCAGCCCTTCGCGAATGATCGACGGAGTATTGGCGTAACCGATCCGAACACAGCCTTCGAGACCCAAGGCAGAGCCCGGTGTGAACATCACGCCGGTTTCCTGCAGCAGTTTCACGCAGAACTCGCGCGAGGGCATGTCGAAGTTGTAGTGCAACAGCGCGGTTGTTCCGGCCTTGGGTTTGACCCAACTGATTTTGGGCTCGCTTTCGACCCATTCTTCCAGCATGGCGAGGTTGCCGCGCGTAATGGCGTGGCTGCGCGCCAGAATCTTGTCGTGGTTTTCCAGCGCAAGCGCCGCGAAATGGTCGTCGATCATCCCGACCGAGATCGTGTCATAGTCCCGATGGATCGAAACCGCTTCGATCAGTTCTGGGTTGGCCGCAATCCAACCCAGTCGCAGCCCTGCCAGCGAAAACGCCTTGGACATGCCCGCGGTTGAAATGCCTTTCTCATAAAGATCCGCAACCGCATCCGTCATGCCCGAACCTTCTTGCCCGGTACCGCGATAGACTTCATCACACAGCAACCATGCTTCAGCGGAGCGTGCGATTTCGACGATCTCAATCAGGAACGCGCGATCCATCACCGCACCGGTTGGGTTGTTGGGGTTGTTGATGGCAATCAGTTTGGTGCCCGGAGTTACGGCGGCGCGCAGCTCCTCAAGATCGGGCAAATAAGCGTTCTCGGCCCGTAAATGGATCTGCGTCACCTCCGCGCCGATGCTGGCCGGGATGGAATAGTGTTGCTGATAGGTGGGCACGACGGCCACCACCTTGTCGCCGCGCTCGACCAGCGTTTTGTGGACCAGCATGTTGGCACCGATGGTGCCATGGGTGACGATGACATTCTCACGCTTTTGCTGGTCATATAGGTTACAAATCGCATCGCGCAGCCGGTCCGAGCCCCGGATCGCGCCATAGGTCATCTTCATCCCAAGCAATTCAGACAGATCATCCGAGTTCTTGCCCGAAAGCTTCAAAAGCTCGGCAATACTCAGGCTCTCGACGCAAGTCTCTGCAAGGTTATAGGCGCAGCGGGTTTCCCATTCATCCATCCAAATTTCGACGCCAAAGGGTTCGATCTTCATCGCGCTATCCTGTTCGACTAAGCCATCGCGCATCGTTCCCATGGCGAAGCGGCAAGGTCAACCTCGGCAGATGACCGTCATCGAACTTGCACAAGAGGCGCGTATCGTTACCGGTAGATCGCCACAGGATCACCCAACGCATCTTCATCTGGGTGAACGCCAAGCCCCGGTGTTTCGGGTAGATGCAGGTGGCCATCCACGTTTCTCGGCCCACGCCCACCGGCGATATCGACGGTGATCATGTCCTGACAGGCCCAGACAGCATGGCAATTCGCATCCGGAATTGTCGCCGCCAGATGCAGCGCTTCGGTATCCGCCAGCACAGAACCACCGGTTGCCATTACAAACATGTCAATCCCATGCGCCAGCGCGACATCGCGCATTCGGGCCGCCTTGGTCAGCCCGCCGACCCGGTTGAGCTTGATGCCGAATATTTCGGCAATGCCATCGCGGGCTATGCGCGTCGCGTCCTGAAGGGTCACAAGGCTTTCATCAACGGAAACAGGCGAAGCATGTTTGCCTGAGATCGCGGCAATGTCATCCAGTGTTTCGCAAGGCTGTTCGATCATGACATTGAGGTCTTCGACCGCACTCATCACGCGTAATGCTTGCTGCCGCGACCAGCCGCGATTGACGTCATAGAGGATGATGTCTTCGGGATTGCGCAGGCTTTCCATGTCACGGATTCGGGCGATATCACGGGCCACATCGCCGCCGATTTTGACGGAATGGGCGATATAGCCGCGCTGCCGGTATCGTTCGATGACTGCGCGGGTTTCTTCGATTGTCTTGGCTCCTACGGAGGATGCGATTGGGCGCGGCGTACGCGACCCTCCCCCCATCAGATCAGCAATCGGAAGACCAGCAACCTGACCGGCTATGTCCCAGCACGCCATGTCAATCGGGCTTTTGGCGTAGAGATGCCCGGGTAAGGCCTGATCCATCGCGCGTTCAACATCCAGAACTCGCCGCGGGTCGAGGCCAAGAACAAACGGTGCCATCGTCTCGATCCCGGCCCGTATGCCGGGGCCGTGCGCGGGTACATAGGTATGCCCCCAGGGCGTACCTTCGCCCCAACCAACAAGCCCTTTGTCGGTTTCAATCTTGACCAGAGTCGCATCCAGCTTCTCAAACTTCAATCGCCCGCCTGACAGCCAGTATGGATGCTCCAATGGCAGGTCGATTTGAAAGACAGAAATCCCGGTAATTTTCATTTTGGTTTCACCTCGACGCAGTATGTCATGCGGCATCCATCCGAGGTAGATCATCCATTCCATCGCCCCGCCACAAGACAAAGGTTAGGATTGAATGATCGCTTGTCGTCATGGCGTGACTTTGCCAACTTTCATGCTGGCGGGTCTGGCCCGGCCCGACAAGCTGTGCATACCCTTCAACCTTAAAACAGGCTTTTCCAGCGAGCGTCAGGTATAGCTCTTCAGCCTGATGGCTGTGCCAGTCATACTGCAGACCTGCGCCCCAATAGGCGACATAACCGCGTAGTTGGGTCGAATGGAAATGCCCGCTGGGTCCGAACAGTTCGTAATACCCGTATCGAGACAAGAAATCCGCACCGACCTCGGATTCGGAATAGGTCAGTTTCCAGTGCGCTTGCTCAGCAGTTGCTGCAATAGCCGTAACCAATGCCTGTGTTTCGGGCGTACCGCTCAGACCAAATTTGCTGACAAGCCGGGTTGCCGGAATTTGTGCGGGTTGTAAGTCCGTTCTGAATAAATCTGTTGGCCAACCCCCAAAACCCGCCAAATCCGGGTGGTTCTGATGCAATCGCCTGGCAGCCAATAAAACATCATCCAACGTCATGGGATCACCACGATGTTTCCGGTGTGTTTCTTCGCGATGAAGGCGGTTTGTGCCTCATGCAATTGGCTTAGAGGGTAGGTTGCGGCCAGGGCCGGTTTTACTTCGCCCGCTTCGATATAACGTACAAGATTTTGCATTACTTCGGGGTCGATGACGGTCGAGCCTGTAAAGGTCAGATCGCGCAAGTAGAACGTCCGCAAATCGAACTCGACCATAGGGCCCGCGATGGCGCCCGAGCAGGTATAGCGTCCGCCGCGTTCAAGAATGCTGATAAGCTGCGGCCAGTATGACCCGCCCACCACGTCGGCAACGACCGTGATCTTTTCGTCTCCCAACGATTTGCGCAAATCATCGGGGGCGCGGGAAAGGATGACATCTGGACCCAAGAGGGCCACGTCGTCGTGCTTAACCTCCGACGCCATCGCGATGACCCGCGCATTTCGGCGCTTGGCCAGTTGAACCAGAGCGCCACCGACGCCGCCAGATGCGCCCGGAACAAGAACAGTGTCAGCCGCAGTGACCTTGGCGCGGGTCAGCATACCTTCGGCGGTTGAGTAGGAACAGGAGAAGGTTGCCAGCTCAGCATCTGAAAGTGTTGATTGGATGGCTATCGCATTGACGGCCGGGATCGTTGTGTATTCAGCAAAGCCGCCATCTCGCTCTGATCCGAAGTAGCCGGTTTTGTCCTTGTTCACCGGATCGGTCGGATCGCGCAACCAGCAATCGGTTATCACACGCTCGCCCAAGCGGTTTGGATCCACGCCGTCTCCAACTCCAACGATCTGCCCACAGACATCCGCCCCTTGAATGCGCGGAAAGGCCAGTGGCGCTCCGCCCCAGGTTGGGTCATCAGTGCCGACCTCTTCAAACGCGCCACCGGTGGTCGCATCGCTGACTGTTTTAGAATACCAGCCGGACCTAGTGTTTACGTCGGTATTGTTCAGGCCACAGGCACCGACCTTGATCAGAACTTCGCCCGGTTTGGGAGTGGGACAGGGCCAGTTTTCGTGCCAGATCATCTGATCCAGATCACCGTGCCCCATGGTGACCATCGCCTTCATTGTCTCGGATTGGGCCATGCGGCAAACTCCGTCGATGCACTTACGGTGACCTCAATCAAGCGCGGGAGTGAGCTGAAAGACATCGGTCCGACCCCCTGAGTCGATTTGGTCTCGACACCGTATGCAAACAAAAATACCATCGTCAATCATGAATGGGACAGATGTATCAAATTTAGTTTTGGAACGGCTGGCGGAAGAACTGTCTCAGTTGACACCCGAGGCACGCAAGGCTGCGACCTATGTGCTTGAGAACCCGCGCGACGTGGGCGTATCGACTGTACGCGAAATTGCTGAAGCCGCCAATGTGAAACCCAATACCATTGTCCGAATGGCGCGGCAGGTGGGGTTCGAAGGCTACGAAGATTTCCGGGTTCCCTTCCGCGAGGCGATCAGGCGCGGGCAGGCCGATTTCCCGGAGCGCGCGCGTTGGCTGCAGGATATTCGTAAGTCCGGCAATATGGGCGGGCTTTATGCGGATATGGTTCAGGACGCCCTGCGCAATGTCGAGGAGACGTTTGCCAATATCTCGTCCGAACAGCTGAAAGCCGCCGCTGAAGATATCTGGAATTCGCGTAACGTGTTCGTGCTGGGCGTTGGTGTGAACAATTCGAATGCGCGAAACTTTGTTTATCTGGCCTCGACGGGCATGGTGCAGTTTCATGCTATCCCGCGCGCCGGATCAAATCCGATTGACGATCTGGCATGGGCGGACAAACGCGATGTGCTAATTGCGATGACCTGCAAACCTTATCGGAATGAAGTGGTCGAGGCGGTGCAAGTTGCCCGAGAGCAGGGCATGACGGTGGTCGGTCTTTCTGACAGCCCAGCCAGCCCTGTTCTGCGCAATGCACAACACGGGTTCGTCATCTCGGCGGATACGCCGCAATTCTTCCCGTCATCAGTAAGTACTATCGCATTGCTCGAAACGCTTTTGTCCTTCGTCATTGCAGTGGCCAGCGACGAGATTGTCGAAAGAGTGGCGACCTTTCACAAGCGTCGCCATCAGCTAGGCCTATATCACGCGGAAGAGCCCTGATTGGATCAGGCCAATCCGCATTGGCCATTCAGCCACGCACCAGGTGACCTCCATCCACATCCAGCACAGCGCCTGTGAGATAGCCATTTGTCATTGCCATTATCACAGCTTGGGCGATGTCCTCTGCCTCACCAATGCGTCCGACGGGCAGGCTGTTACCAACCTGAGCGAACATGGCCTCGCGAGCCTCATTCGACATTGCCGCGTAAGCCTCGGTCGCAACCATTCCAGGGCTGATGCAGTTCACACGCGCACGGTTTGATAGCTCCGATGCCAACCCCTTGGACAGGGCTTCGACCGCCGCGTTCACGGCCCCAAGACCCGTTGCACCGGCAGAGGGTCGGCGGCTGAGGACGCCAGAAAAGAAGGTGATGGAGCCGCCTTCAGTCAAGACAGGCAAGACTTCACGCGCCGCCACATAGGGCCCGATAAATTTAGCCTCGAACATCGCGCGCAGGTCAGTGGTTGGCAATTCGGCGAAGGCCCCACGCGCTGCGCTTGAGGCAGAGATGACCAGATGATCTACTTTTTCAAGGCCGCTGGCCCAGGACTTCATGCCAGTTTCGTTGGTGGTATCGACCGGTGCGATCTGAACTCCGCCTCCGATGTCTGCCGCTGCTGCCTCCAGCTTGGCGAGACTCCGGCTGGCGATGGTGACTTTCGCACCAAGCGCCACCGCCAGCTTTGCGGTGGCCTTACCCATGCCGCTGCTGCCGCCAATGATAACAACGTGTTTGCCAATGAGGGCCGTTTCGAAAACCGAATTCATTGCTTTGGTTCCTTGCTTGTCGTTTCTGTTAAATGAGTCAATCGATGCTGAGCACCAATTTGCCGGTGGTTTCGCCCGCCTCTAGGCGGCGATGCGCTTCTGCAGCCTTGGCGATCGGGTATGCGGTGATCTGAGGACGCAGAATGCCAGTTTCCAACAGCTTGAATACCTTGGTCATGTCCGCGCCGAATGCAGTTGGTCGGTTGGAAAAATACGTGTAAATATCGCTGATCCGCACTGAGACAGATTTCTGGAAGTGTTTCGCCAGATCCTCGGCAAAATCGCCAGCTGGCGGCCCGGCAAGGAATCCGAAGAGCACAGCCGTTCCAAGGGGAGCCAGCGCATCAAGGTCTGATTTCAAGGAGTCACCGGAAACCGGATTCAACGTCAGATCAACACCGCGCCCACTTGTGATCTCTGACACCAGCGTGGCCACGTCCTGAGTACGATAGTCGATGACAAAATCTGCTCCTTGCGCCTGGGCGTATCCGACCTTTTCAGTGCTGACCGAAGCGATCACAGTCATGCCCAGATGCTTGGCGATGTGGAGGGCCATCGTGCCCACACCGCCTGCAGCCGCATGCACAAGTACGGATCTTCCGGCTGCCGCACCGCCCAGATTGACCAGCATGTGATAGGCCGTCATTGCGTTGACCGGGATTGCTGCTGCGGTTTCAAAGGCGATGGTATCGGCAATTTTGGTTACATAAGGTGCACCTATTACGGAATGCGTACCATAGCCGCCCGCACCAATCGGCCCCATCCATGCGACGCGATCACCCACTGCGAAACCAACGACATCTTCACCCGTCGCTTCGACGATTCCGGCACCTTCAACGCCGGGTACATGGGGCAGGTCTGGCATCATGCACTCTGGCATTTCGCCACGGCGAATAATCGTATCGATAAAATTTACCGCCCCGGCATGATTACGGATCAGGATTTCTCTGGCACCGGGCTGTGCGACAGCTTGGTCAACGCTTCGCAGAACTTCGGGCCCGCCAGTTTGGGTGATTTCTATCGCATACGGCATCATGCATCTCCTATTGTTTCGCAGAAGATATCGGTGACGCCATTTCGTGATAATAGTTGAATTCAGAAAGTATTATCACATAAATAGAATTATGATCTACAACGACCTTGGCCTGTTTACTGTTGTCGCCCACCACCTCAGCTTTTCCAAAGCTGCAGATCGGCTGGGTATTCCGCTTAGCAGGATTAGCCGCAGGATTGCCAAGTTAGAGGATCATCTGGGCGCTAAGCTATTCGAGCGCACGACAAGGCAGGTGCGCCTGACCGAAGAGGGGCGCCGTCTTCTGGATCGTTGTCAGGATCCGATTGAAGCGCTTCAGCGTGTTGCGGGTTTTACCGATGACACGCGGCACCACACGATCCGCATTACGGCCCCACCCTTGGCAGCTCGTACAACGATTGGGCCAAAGCTGGTGGATTTCGCCGAACAAAATCCTCAGGTCCAGCTTGAACTGACGACGACTAACATCATGCTGGATTTTTTCGCGGACAATATCGACCTCGCCTTTCGGGTCGGTCCGCTTGCGGACTCCGGTCTTGTTGCCAAGCGGTTATGGTCAGTTCCATATTGTTTTTGCGCAGGGCAGGGCTTCATTCGAGAGCACGGGCTTTCGGGACCTTTGACGCGACCGAAGTTCCAGACTCTTCCTGCGCTGATAGCGGGTCAACTCTGGGTACTGGAAACGGGAGAGACGGTGAATCCAGCCCACATAGCCCATAATATTGGCGACCTTGATGTCATCGCACAGGCCGCTCGTCGTAATCTGGGGATAGCGATGTTGCCGAAGGATATGGTGGAGGGCGATCTGCGACGACTGGAAGTTGAGAATACTGTCCCGCTGACTCGAGACATGTATGCGGTTTATCCCAGCCGTCGCCTGTTGCCCGAGCGTGTCAGGAAACTGATCGATTTCATGGCGCCGGGATAAATCCTACCAATCAATTTGCACCCCATCCCGAAAGAAACCACCTGTTGGACCGTTTACGGGCAGTGTTGCAGCCCACACGACGCCCTTAGCCCCTTCGGGAACCGGGCGACCACCCCCGCCCATGTCAGTGGCGACCCAGCCGGGGCACACTGCGTTAACAAGGATGCCTTCGGGTTTCAAATCAGCCGCAGTCTTGATGGTCAGTGCATTGAGCGCTGTTTTCGAGATGCCATATCCGGGAGTGCTGGAAGACATGCCTGTCAGCGCTCCTGAGCCGGAAGACACGTTTACAATCCGGGCATCATGACCATTTTGAAGTAAGGGAACGGCCGAAATGGTTGTTGCCCAGGCTCCGAAGAAGTTGGTCTCGAAAGCACGACGCACGCGCACCAGGTCGGCGCTGAGCGCGTGCTGATCCGTGTCGTAGTCAACGCCTGCATTGTTTACCAG
Source organism: Ruegeria sp. AM5 (assembly GCF_056540645.1). Lineage (NCBI taxonomy): Bacteria > Pseudomonadati > Pseudomonadota > Alphaproteobacteria > Rhodobacterales > Roseobacteraceae > Ruegeria > Ruegeria sp. AM5. The sequence goes on from NZ_JBQFXC010000007.1 coordinate 44,786, forward strand.
TATGTCGAGATATCCGTATTCGGAGTTGATCTTATCAAAGGCAGCGTTGACCGAGCTCTGATCGGACACGTCCAGTTGCAAGGCCTTAGCTCCATGCCCAATCTCTTCGGTCGTGGCTTGTCCCTTTTGCGGGTCGCGCGATGCTACCAAAACAAATAATCCATGATCGCGGGCCAGTTGTAGGGCGACTTCTTTGCCGATGCCTCGATTGGCTCCGGTCACAAGTGCGATACGTTGTTCGGTCATGAGGTTTCCTTTGAATTTTCGTCAGTTAACCGAAAGCAAAGCCTAATAGTGAGATTGCCAACATCGCTCTGGCAAGGCAGCCGGCGCGCAACGATGCAGCGTTAACTGATGTCAGTTGGCCCCGGCCCCGCGTTCACCGGCGAGGGCGACGAGACCACGGTCGCCGGTTTCCCAATGAGCGGTCATTGTCATCGCTGTTACAACCCAGCGGTCACCTGTTTTTTCCAGCACATAGTCATAACGGCCGCCCAATACCCATAGGCCATCGTCAAGCCGGTGGGTAGCGGTGAAATCAGCCTGCGCCGTCGCGGCGGTTTCTGAAACTGAGGTGATTGCGTGGTTGGTCACCATGTGATGCGTGCTGTCGAACCCGGGCAGGAAGGCGGCCCAGCCCGCAACAAGTTCGTCAGCGGGTTGGGTTGCCGGGTCTCCACCCCAAAGGCTGGTGTAGTCAATGGTGACGTGATCGGCGAAGGCATCCCTTACACGGGTCCAATCATGCCGGTCTGCGCCTGCAGCGATATCCGTTAGGGTGCGGGTGATGTCGGTTTGATCGGCCAATGCAGGGCCTCCAATCATTGTTATGGCGGCGAGCATGGCGATGAGGGATCGTTTCATATCCGGGTCCTTTGTCAGAGTTGGAAAATGCAACGTACATTGCTGCGCCTGCTTCATTCATTAGCCAAGCGTTCAGGCACGGGCGCTAAGGTGTATTGCGACCAAAAAAACGTATTCGCCGCATCCTGATCGGCACTGAGATTGGTGGCCTCGACGATCTTGCCGTTCTCGATCCGGTAGACCAGAGCCCAGATGGTATCGACATTCGGCTTACCTTCGGCGTTGGACCAGCCTCGGTGAATATCTACAACATGGGTTTCATCCGCGCCAAAGTAGATCGGGTCAGCCTGAAACCCAGCTGCGCCCAACTGGGCGAAGAAGGCCAAAACTTCATCCCGACCGTTTTTGGTGCCGCTCAGCGGATGGCGGCCGGGAATGTGCCATTGTACGTCCTCGTCCATGACTGCGGCGATTCCATCAAGGTCGTTCGAGCCGTAAGCCGCAAAAAAGTTCTGAACCACTTTCATATTGTCTTCGGGGGTATCGGCCATTGCATTGCCTCCCATAACGGTCGCGACCGCGAGTGCTAGTTGAAGTTTTCGGTTCATCGGGGTCTCCAAGGGAATGAGGCGTCGGATAGCGAGGCCCGACGCCTGATCAGCAGGATCAATTATCCAATCCGGCGCGGAAGTGGTCGGCAACGGCGTCGGCCGCCCGTGTCACGTCCTCGGGGTTGTCGTAAAAATCGAACTGCGTGACATCCTCGAGCCACTGCGCAGTCGCGTCACCGGCAAATCCGGCAAGGAAGGTCTGCACGCCCTGCGGGATCGCTGCGCTTTCAGAGTGAACAATGGTCAGCGGTTTATCCAGCCGCTGTGGGTTGTCGGCGGAATGGTAGGTCAGCCAGCCTTCCCAGCCTGCATTGTTCCATTTGTCATCATATTCCGGGATCGCCCCACGGTCAGCCTCATAGTAGTAGCCACCGATCGGCATCAGCACGCCTTCGGCACCTTCTGGACCCGCGGCAGGAATGATCTGGCCCCCGGCGGCTTCGGCAGCCCGAGAGACTTGAAGCAAGCCGGCAACACCTTCTGCGCCGCCGTAGACGGCCTCAACAATTTCGGCGTTCTGCAGCCAGGGAGCAACCAAACCAAGTCGCTGAACCAGCGGGTTGCCCGAGACGGCATCGACCATATAACCCGCTGAGGCGCAGATACCCAGCCCATTGATGTGCTCGGCGTCCACTTCTGGCAGGGTCGCTATGAATTCGATCGCTGCCTTGATGTCCGAGGTCTTGGCTTCGGGGCTTTCGACAAAGCGCGCTTGGTTCGGCAGATCGCCGGATTTACCCCAGCCTCGGAAATCGAAGGTGAAGGCGGCAAATCCGCGTTCGGCCATTTCCCGGGCATAGTTCGCCGGCATCTGTTCTTGTACCGAGGTCCAGGCCCCTGTGACCACGACCGTTGGCAAAGGTGCATCGCCGCGTTCTTCGGGTAGGTACAGTGTGCCGGATAGGGTGGCACCTTCATTCTCAAAGGTGACAATGCGGGTTTCGACCTGTGCGACGGCAGCTGTCGAGGCCATTAAAGCCGCAGCGGTATTCAGAGCGAGGGTTTTCATCGCGATATCTCCCAAAGTCTGTCTGGATGGGCGCAAGCCCGATGACGAAAGAGATACGTTGCCGGAGGTTCACTTGATTGCACCGGACTGCTGTGTTTTTGAATGATCCTGCATCAAGCCATGTTGGCCGCGCGATAAGCCTTGGGGGTTTGTCCCACCACCTGTTTAAAGCTGCGCGTGAAATGAGCCTGATCGGAAAAGCCACATTCCAAAGCGATATCACCCAGAGGACGCTGCTGGTCCTGCATCATCTTCATCGCCTGTTCAATTCGGTAGGCCATGACATATTGCATCGGGGTCGTGCCCAACGTCTCTTTGAACATGCGTGCGAAGTGCGAAGGGCTCATTCCCGCCTCGGTCGCGAGTTGCTCAACGGTTATGGTCTGATCCAGCCGGTTCTGTACAAAGGTCAAAACGCGCTGGTAATGCCGGGATGTGAAGCGGGATGACAACTGAACATCTTCGATCCGGCGTTTTCCATATTTCTGGAGCAGTTTCACTAGGAATACGCGGCTCATGGCTTCGAACATCACGACTGAAGACATGTCGGTCGATTCCAATGCGTCGCGCAGTATAACGCCAGCCGTGCACAGATCAGGGTCCGAGAACTGCGGCAAATCCCGAAATTGCTGCGGGTCAAGCAGCATGCCCAGCTCGGACTGAGCAAAGCGTTCAACCTTAGCCGGGTCCAGCGTGATAACGATGACATCAGACGTCGCGTACCACTGCCAACCCGATCGCATACCAGCCGGAGTGACGATGATTTCATCCTTGTGAAACATGAAATCCCGCAACTCACCATCCCTCCAGTTCTGAACTCTGTGCGGAGTGGTCTGGAGATTGAGAAGCACGTGATGCTCTTTGAAAACATCCTCGGGCATCTGATCCGGCTCAGCCCGGAAATACCGAACGGACATCAACCCTGCAGCCGAAGGCCGCTCGATCGCATCGCTGTTTAGTAAAGGTTCCGAGGGGTAAATGTCCGCATATCTCGAAGGCAATCGTCGGCTCCCATAGTGTACCTGGGCAATTCTCGCTGGCGTCGATCGCACACGGTTGAAAACATCCAACAGGGGTGCGAACCCATGGAGTGGTGCCGTGGCCACCTGCTTCTCGCAACGCAGCCGTAGCGTTCGGGTCGACGCTTAGAGAATTTTCAAGATTGCGGTCGCTGAATCAAGACGGAACACGATGCCCGACGAGAAACACGTGCTGCCGTTGATCCGAGAAAATAGTCCATTGCCGATGGGTGACGCGCTCCGACAACAATCAAATCAGCGCCGATTTCCCGTGCGAACTCGGTAATGCGCAGCCCTGGCTTTCCCGTTTCTACCTGGCAGTTTATATCGGTCGCTTCTCCGGCGATCGACTTTAGGGTTCCCATGATTTTGTTGGTCAGATGGTTCTCGGATTTCACTGTCACGAATTCCGCCGTAAAACCCGGGATCTGTTCCAGAACTGTAAGTAGTGTGATCTTTCCGTCAGCTGCCAAAAGCTTGCGGGCAGTGGTGATTTTCTCAGCAACCAACTCTTCATGATCAATGGCAACGGGGATCAATATGGATTTATACATGTAAAGCACTCCCAGTGAGTTTCGGCGATGTCAACGAGCAGGGCTTGGTGCATCATAACTTGATAAGTACTTTCAGAATTAAAAGGTTCTGATCTGTTGCCCAGGACCCCGCCCTGCCTTAGTGGCCAAACACCTCGAGCCGCGCCCATTCTGGACCTCGGTTCAAGAGAAAGACGGCCACCGCATATGCGATGGCCGCCTTGAGGTTACTATGCGCTGCGATACAGTTTTGTCATCGAGAATTCCCGATGTCCCAGCGCCTCTGCCGCGGTGTTACGGCCGTTTGCTGTCCTGCGGATCATATCGATCAGAGCATCACCAGCCTGATCGATGGTTTGTTCGCGCCGCAAGATGCCTGAAACATCAACATCCACATGCTCGCCCATGGTGCGCACTGTACGCGGGTTCGCGGTGATCTTGATGACCGGAACGATCGGGTTGCCCACCACGTTGCCCTGACCTGTCGGGAAGGTATGGATCACAGCACCGCCCGCCGCCATCAGCGTCACACATTCCGCCGCAGCTGATGAACTGTCCATGAAGTAAAGGCCTTTGCCCGAGTTAGGTTGCTCGGCAGGTTCCAGAATGTCGATATATTGCGAAGTCCGGCCGATCTTTTCGAGGTTGCCAAGCGCCTTTTCCTCAATGGTGGTCAGGCCACCTTCGATGTTGCCCTTGGTTGGCTGACTGTCGCTGAGGTCATCGGTCTGATGGGCAAAGATTACATCGTCCTGATAGGCTTTCCACATCTTGTACCAGCGTTCGCCCACCTCTTCATTGATGGCCCGCTTCTGACAGATGTGTTCCGCCCCGGTGATTTCCGAGGTTTCACCGAAGAATCCGGTGATCCCTTCGGGTAGTAACTTATCGTACATGTTGCCAACGGTTGGGCAGGACCCCAGACCCGTTGTCGTGTCGCTTTCACCGCATTTGGTCGAAATCCAAAGCTCGTTGATCGAGCATTCCTCGCGCTGGACCTCGGTGGCCTTGTGGACAAAATCCTTGGCGGCCCATGAAGCGCGCCGGATGGTCTCGAAGTCACCGTTCTGTTCGATTGAGAACTCTGCCACGTCCTTGCCGGTCTCGCGGATGCCGTCGGCAATGCGTTTGGTCCAACCCGGCTCGATGCCGATCACCACCACCGAGTGGACATTCGGGTTGGCCCCTGTGCCAATCATGGTGCGGAAATGCAGCTCGAGGTCCTCGCCGAACTGAAGGCGGCCATAAGCATGTGGGATTGCCAGCGTGCCCTTGACGTTGTTGGCGACCGCCTCGCAGGCGGCGTTGGAAATGTCATCGACGGGCAGGATCAGCACGTGGTTGCGCACACCAACCCGGCCGTTTTCGCGCCGGTAGCCCATGACAGTCATGTTTGAATATTTGCTCATGGTATTAACCCCTTACCAGCGCTTGGTCTTGCAGTTTTGCGTGTGGACATGCCCGCCGCGTGGGATGTCAGCGATGATCTTGCCGATATCCTCACCATACTTGATCGCCGTATCGCCGTTCTTGAGGTCCGTGAGCGCGATCTTGTGGCCAATCGGAACATCCGCGCCTGCGGTCAGGCGAAAGGTCGAGTTGTCATGTGTAATACAGCACAGCATGTCGGTGCCTGCAGTCAGGCCTTCGACGACCACGACACCGACATTGTCTTCCTCTTCATGCACCAAAAGGTGCGGTATTTCATTTGGGGCTGGATTTGACATGAAGGTCTCCGGTTTTTGCTATGGTTTAAGGATGGTTTTCGGCGCAAGCGTCTTGCCAGCGCGAATGTCTGTAAAGGCCGCGGCCCCGTCGGACAGGTCGCGGGTTTCAACCCAGTCAAGCGTCCCGAGGCGGCCGTTGAACATGGCATTGCATGTGTCGCGGAAGTCCTGTGCGGTATAGGTGTAGGTGCCGATCAGCGTGATTTCCTGCAGCGTGATGCGTCGGATATCCAATCCACCTTCGGAACTGCCTAGGCCGATGTGCAAAATCACCCCGCCCGGGCTGACGAGCGCCGAGGCAACCGCGCGGGTAGACGCAAACCCCACTGCGTCGATCACCAATGGAATGTCCTGTTCCGGTGTGTCCACAACGGCGATTCCACAGGTGTCGCGAAGATAGGTCGCACGGGCTGCGTTGGGTTCGGATAAGGTCACCTGCTCGACCCCCTTCGCAGTGAGCGCAAGAGCTGCCGCTAGCCCGATTGCCCCGCCGCCAATCACATGGGCACGCCGTTCGTCTGCCGGGTGCAGGGCCGCAAGCCCCAGCCGCACCGCATGCCAGCTGACCGCAATCGGTTCGGCGAGTGCGGCCTGCTCCAGCGTGATATGCGAGGGCACTTCAATCAAATTGCGCTCTGGGATAGCGACGTATTCCGCAAAAGCGCCTTCGCGCGGGGGCATTGAGATGATCTGCCGCGAGGGGCAAAGGTTCTCACGTCCGGACCGGCTGGCCGCGCTGTTGGGGTCGTTGACCAGCGGATTGATGGTTACGCGAAGGCCATCAGCCGTCACACCGGCCCCCTCATGGCCAAGGATCAGCGGTGCCGGGCGGCGGTCATCATGGCCCAGATAGGCGTGCATGTCGGACCCGCAAATACCGACGCTATCGATGCGGACGAGAACCTCATCGGGGCCTGGTTCCGGTTTCGCGAAATTGCGGTATTCCAGTGTTTCGACATCGGTGTAAACCAAAGCTTTCATTTCGCTGTAAACCCTCCATCGACCATCAAAACTTGCCCGGTCACGTAGGCACAGGCATCAGAGCAAAAGAACAGCAACGGGCCGTCTAGGTCTTTGGGTTCACCGTTGCGACCGATACAGGTCTGCGCAGCATTACGGTTCGCGCGTTCAGGATCATTGAACACTGCAGCCGTCAGCTCGGTTCGAAAGAACCCAGGGCCAATCGCGTTTACGCATATTCCGCTTGATGACCAGGCCTCGGCCATTGCTCGGGTCAGCTGTGCCACGCCGCCCTTAGACGCCCCATAGCTAAGCCCACCTGGAAAAGCTCGGCTGGACTGGAGCGATGCGAAATTTACGATCCGTCCCCAGCCTTTGGCCTTCATATCGGGCACTAGGTGCTGCGACAGAAAGAAGGGAACGGCAAGGTTCAACCCGATTGTTATGTCCCATCCTTCTGGTGACACCAAATCCGCAGGCTCGCGCGTGTTGATCCCGGCGGCATGCACCAGAATATCCGGTGCCCCAAACGGCTGCGACGCGGCAACGGCCAGCTCTGCCAACCGATCGCGATCCGAAAGATCCCATGGCAGCGCATGAACCTGATCCAGCTCGGCCAACGCTTCTGCACGTCGCGCCACGCCCACGACCTTAGCGCCAGCATGCGACAGTACCTCTGCCGCTCTGCGACCAAGGCCGGAGCTGGCCCCGGTCACAAGAGCGGTATGTCCAGTGAGATCAGGATGATAGGTCACGGGTTGGGTCAGTCTTCGGCTGTCAGGTCAAAGTTTTCATCGGGGAAGAACTTGGCCAGTCGAATATCCGCGGTACGCGCGTGCCCCTCCATACCTTCAAGGCGTGAGATACGGGCCGTCGCCTGCGCAATCGGCTTCATCGCATCAGCGGTCGAGCGCTGCCAGGTCACGATCTTCATGTATTTATGGACGCTGAGGCCACCGGTGTAAGTGGCCGCCCTGCTCGTGGGCAGCACGTGATTGGTGCCTGAGGCTTTGTCGCCAAAGGCAACCGTGGTCTCTTCGCCCAAGAAAAGCGACCCATAGCACGTCAGCCGATCCAGCCACCAATCAAGATCATCGGCCATGACTGTCAGGTGTTCTGGAGCGTATTGATCCGATGTCGCCGCCATTTCTTCGCGATCCGCGCACAGGATGACCTCGGCATAATCGCGCCACGCAGCCGTAGCGTTTTCGCGGTTCACTTCGGGCAGGTCCTCGATCAGCACTGGCACCAAGCGCATAACCTCTTCGGCGAGGTCGCGATTGTCTGTCACCAGCCAAACCGGTGAGTTGTATCCGTGCTCGGCCTGCCCAACGAGGTCAGTTGCAACAACCATCGGATCAGCAGTGACATCCGCAAGGACCAGACTGTCCGTCGGGCCCGCAATCATGTCGATGCCGACGCGCCCGAACAGGATACGCTTTGCTTCGGCCACAAACTGATTGCCGGGGCCCACAAGGATGTTAGCCTTGGGAAGCCCGAACAACCCGAAGGTCATCGCCGCAACCCCCTGCACGCCGCCCATGGCCATGATCTTGTCGGCGCCACAGATATGCGCGGCGTAGACGATCGCAGGCGCGATACCGACATCGGGGCGCGGCGGTGAGCAGGCGACAATGTGCTTACATCCCGCCACCTTTGCCGTGGTGACCGTCATGATGGCGCTGGCTATATGGCTGTATCGCCCGCCTGGGACGTAGCAACCGGCTGCATCCACCGGGATCATCTTCTGGCCAGCGGTCAGGCCCGGCACAACCTCGACTGCGATGTCGGTCATGGACGCTTTCTGTGCCTCGGCAAAGCGTTTGACGTTGCTGTGGCTGAACTCGATGTCGCGCTTCAGCTTTTCTGGCACGGCATCCATCGCGGCCTGGATTTCGGCATCGCTGAGAATGACGTTGCCTTCGTAGTTGTCGAATTTGGCTGCGTACTCTAGCGCCTTGGCATCGCCGCCTGCTTCAATATCAGTCAGGATTCCCTGCACAATTTCACTGACATCCGACGCTCCGCTGCGCGCGGTCAGCGTGGCTTTCTTCAGGTATTCACGGGTCATGTATCGAGTCCTTTTCTTACCGCGTCTTTCGGCGGCTTATCGATAGACATCAGGCAACAGCGAGGTAGAGAACGCCGGGATATAGGCGATCATCAACGTCACGATCAGCATGAAGAAAACAAACGGGATGGCGCGGTAGGCGATCTTGAGGATCGACTCGCCCGTAATCCCCGACACCACGAACAAGTTCAGCCCCAAGGGTGGAGTAATAAACCCGACCCCCAGCGCGGTGATCATCATGATGCAGAACTGGATCTGGTTCATCTCGATCTCTTGCGCCAGCGGGTAGAGGATCGGTGCGAGGATCACGATGTTGGGCGTTGTTTCCATGACGCAGCCCGCAATTATCAGGATAAGGACCATCATGGCGATCAGTACGAATTCGTTACTGCTGACTGAGGTCAAAGCCCCTACAAATCCTTGCGGCACTCCAATGATCGCCAGAGCTTCGGCCAGAGGGATCGAGAAGGCGATGATCGGAAGGATCACACCGTTGACCTTGGCCGAACTGACCAGCATGGCCGGGAAGTCGGACAATTTCAGTGTGCCCAGGATAAACCCGATGACGATGGTCACGACAACCGCCACAGCGCCTGCCTCCGTCGGGGTCAGTTTCCCCGAGAAGATGCCGTAGAAAATGATGCCGGGGACAAGGAAAGCGTACCAGCCGGACTTGACCGTCTTCCACAGGTTCGCGCGCCATTCAGCTGCGGTCATCATGCCGCCACCTTCCCAAAGGTTCAGCCGGTTCATCACGACGTTGGTGATCAGGATGGCCGTCAGGATCAAAAGGCCGGGGATCAGCGCAGCAAGGAACAAGGTCGAGACCGCTATGCCCAGCACAAGGCCGATGATGATATAAGCGATAGAGGGCGGGATGAGGATTCCGGTACAGGCTCCTGCTGCGACCAAAGCACAGGCGTAGGGGCGGGGATAACCGCTCTCGACCAGCCGGTCGATAGTCATGCGCCCTACCGCTGCCGCACCTGCTGCGTCCGACCCGGAAATCGCTGCGAACATGCCACAGACCAAAACGGTGGCCGAACCGAAGCCACCCTTGGCCCAGCAGGTCAGGGCTTCGGCGACGTCCAGAAACTTTCGACTGAGCCCGGTTCGGACAAGCACGTCTCCGGTCAGGATAAACAGCGGCACAGCTGTCAGCGCGAAGGCATCGATGCCCGAGAACAGCTTTTCGCCGACAAGGCTCAGCGGCAATGCGCCGGACATGATCAGCATTGTGATCGATGCTGCGCCTATTGCGGCCCAAACCGGAACGGCGAGCGCGACAAGAGCGACGAAGAGAATGACGGAGGCGTAGAAATCCCACCCAAGTTCAAGAGTTTGACCGCCGAGTTGTTGCCACATCATGGCTCAGGCCCTCCCTTAATCAAACAGCTTGTCGCCTTCGTAGACGGGACGGCCCGTTCGAAGGTCGGCAATATCGCGGAGGAAGGACTGCACCAGCCGAAAGATGACCAGCGCGAAGCCAAACGGCACCGCCATCAGGAAAAAGACCTGGCTGATCCGCAGGCCGTGTGTGACAGACCCGAATTTCCAGGACACGTGGACTGTCTCCCACGACCAATAGATCGCGACGAGTGCCACGATGAACATCACGATGTCGCCGAAGATGTAGAGCAGCGTTTTGACCGTGCGCGGGACGTAGTGCATCAGAACATCAATGCGGATATGCCCGCGTTCCTTGACCGCAGCGGCGGCACCGATCCATGCGAGATAGATGAACGCATACCGGACGATTTCTTCGCCCCAGATGGACGAGTAGGCAAAGACCTCGCGCCGGACCACTTCGATAAACATCGTGCCGACGAGCATGACGTAGAAGACTAAAAGCAGCCAACGTTCGGCATTTTTATCAATCGCTCGAAAGAGCTGAGACATAGCATCCTCACTACCGTCACGCGGCGGCGACGTGTTCTAGTGGGTTTTTACTGGGCAAACATCGGATGAGCCGACGCTGGACGCGCCGGCCCGAAGACGCGATCAGGCGTCGTGCACGTAGTATTTCGCACGCGTGTCTGCGGCTTCTTCCAGCTTGGCGAACGCATCCATCGATCCGGCCAGCTCGGTCTTGAAGCTGTCCCATTCGCTGCGCTGATAGCCACCGGCCTCTTTCCATTCGCCCAACTGATCTTCGCTGAGCGAGTGGAACTCGACGCCGTTCGCGATCAATTGAGACATGGCGTAGGCCCGTGCCGAAGGCACTTTGGACAGGTTCTGCTGCTGGGTGACTTCGCCCGCAAATTCGATACCTTCCTTGACGTCCATCGGCAGGCTGTCGAACCATTCAAGGTTGATCGAATAGACCTGACTGTCCGGCACCGCCTGAGTGAAGGTCACATGGCTGAGGATCTCACCAAAGCCAAAGACATGCAGCGCACCCACCGAGGGATCAAGCGCATCTGCGACGCCTTGCCGGATCGCTGACGGAGTCTCACCCCACGCAACAGGCGTCGGGTTCGCACCCACCATGCCATAATACTGCTGCAGCATTTTTGATCCGGGTACGCGGAATTTGACACCGGACATATCGCCGGGGGTAATAATTGCGTTGCCTCCCTGGCGAACAGCGACGACGCGCGGATCGATCACGATATACATCAGCGCTTTAAAGCCGGATGCCGCGATCTTGGGGTCTACTTCCGCCTTCCAAGCTTCGGAGGAAGTCAGGTTCGTGAACCGCTGGTTGGACCCACAGAAATATGGAAGGTTGATCAGATCAACCACGCTCGCAAAGGGCGCGAAATTCGACAGCGAGTGTTGCGCGGCTTGAATGGTCCCCCCCTGAACCGCCTGCGCCAGTGCACCACCAGCGCCAAGCTGACCACCGGGCGCCAGTTTCACATAGACCTTGCCATTCGTCATGTTCTGGATGTTTTCTTTCAGGTCCAGCTGCATGATCGGATAGCTGCGAGACGCGCCCAGTACATAAGCCGTCGCCAGCGTCATCTTGAATTCAGCCGCGTTTTCGCGATCGCGTTCCTCGGCGGCGGTCTGTGCTGCCGCTTCGCTGGACCACAATGTCCCAGCCGCACCGGCGACCATAGCTGCCGTGAACGAGCCGGTGCCCGCGAGTTTCAAAAAATTTCGACGCTCGGCCGAAGCTAGCTCCTGTTTAGTCTTGTCCATGTGTTCTCCTCCCGTTTGGACTTTTTCGGATTTATTCCTTTTGTTTTTCCTCCGAAATTTCTTGTGCTTCGCTGCGAAGTATGCCGACCGAAAAGGCGATGGCCGCCGCAAACAAAATCAGCATTTCCCAGACATTATTGACCAGAGGCGCCTTCGTGACCGCTCCGATCACCACATTCGCAACAAACGCGAGCAGTAATATCGCTGCTATCAAGTATGGCATGCGTCCTCCCCAACCCATCCAATGTCTCGCACTGAGTCGCCTGCAATGTAAGCGCTTACATTTTGTTATGCAAGCGCTTACATTGCATATGTGCTGTAGGTTCCCGACAAATCGTGCTTTTGATAGAATTCGTCTTGAGCTAGTTGCCCATCCAGAATGACAAGAAAAACCATGCCTCAAAGCGGTCACGAAAACACAGTCCCAACCCTTGCAGATGTTGCCCGACATGCGAACGTGTCCACCGCAACCGTCTCGCGGTGCCTTAACTCGCCAGAGCGGGTAGGGCAAAGCACAAGGGAACGAGTTCTGGCAGCTGTACGAGAACTTGGGTACGCGCCAAATTTCGGAGCCCAAGCCCTTGCAGCAAGGCAGACAAATACGATTGCTGCCGTGATACCGACTATGGAGAACGCTGTTTTTGCACGCGGACTACAGGCGTTTCAGGAAGAACTGGTGCGGCATGGTAAAACGCTTCTGGTTGCTTCGTCCGCCTATGATTCAGAGCTGGAAGAACAACAGGTGCGTGCGTTGGTAGCGCGGGGTGCAGATGGGTTGCTGCTGATTGGGTACGATCGCGAACCGGAGATCTATGCGTTTCTGGAAAAGCAGCGTGTACCAACTCTGATCGCCTGGTCATTTGATCCTGACCAATCCCCGCCGGCCATCGGCTTTGACAATCGGGCTGCGATGTTTGCCCTTGCCCGGCAGGTCATTGGATATGGGCATCGGCATATCGCGTGTATCTCTGCTCCAACCGCTTCGAATGATCGGGCAAGGGAACGCGTTCAAGGCATTCGGGATGCCAAACAAGAGGCCGGTCAAGACCCGAATACTATGCTTCTTGTCGAGACCGCTTACGGCGTTGAAACTGGTGAAGTTGCTTTGCGCGAGGTCATGACAGCCGCACCAGAAACGACTGCCGTGATGTGCGTCAATGATGTTTTGGCGGTCGGAGCCTTACGCGCGGCTCGGGAAATGGGGTTTGAGGTGCCTAAGGATCTCTCAATTACCGGTTTTGACGATATCGAAATTGCAATGCTCGCCGAACCAGCTCTTACGACGGTCCATGTCCCACATCGCGAGATGGGGCGTCGCGCTGCTGGGATGCTGATCCAGATACTCCGTGATGCGCACAGCGGTCAAAGTGTTGAGTTGCCGACAGAAATAAGACTACGTCAATCACTCGGTCCTGCCCGCACTACTGAGTGATCCCGACCTTGAGGGCTATGTCTGGAAATCTACTCGCTCGAATCTACCAACGATGTACGACCCGGATTCGGCATGCACGGCCAATCCAACTTGAACTACTGGTGTGAGTATTTCTTAGATTCAGAGTTTATGGCTAACAGACTAAGAAAGCTGTGAGGAAGGCCTTTGTGCGCGGCTCATCCGTTGCGATGCAGAATGCCCCGAACCGGACGATGCCTGCCGTGGCAATCGGGCAAAAATTATTATGTCGCGGCTGTCTTTCAGGTTCTGGTCACGTGGTTAACAGGGCCGAAAGTTCATTTGCTCCCTTTTTCAGGATACCCAGAAACGACATCAGGCTGTTGACGTTGTGACGTTGTGTCGGTGCATGAACCGAAAGTGTGCCCACCAATCGGCCTTGCCCATCTTGAACGGGTACTGCTAGGGCTGCCATTCCACTCATGAACTCTTCGTCATCGGTGGAATAACCGTTCTCAGCGATATGCTGGATTTCCGTGCGCAATGACTGCGGATCGGTCAGGGAACTTTCAGTCTGTGGCTGCAGATTTCCTGCTGAAAGAAATCCATCCAGTGTTTTCTGCCGGAGCGTGGACAAGTACATCTTGCCGCTGGCGGTGCAATGAAAGGGAACCTGTGTCCCAACCGGCAATTGAATGCGCAAAGGCCACTTCGTCTCGACCCGGTCAAGATAGATCATGCCCTCTCGGTCAGGGATGGCGAGATTGCAGGTCTCACCAACCTGCTCGGCGACACTGCGTAAGATCGCCAAACGCGCTGTGCGCAGATGCTCGGACGACATGGTGTTGACTGAAAGCAACCTTAGACGGTGCCCGGGACCGTATGAGCGGCCATCCAGATCACGCTGCAGGAAACCTTCGGCCTCTGCTGTTTGCAACAAACGGTGGATTGTTGGTTTCGCCAGACCGAGTGACTCGATCAGGTCCGATGGTTTGACGGCAACCCCGCGTCGCACCACCTCCTCAAGGATGAGGAGAAGGCGCAAGTTAGTTGGGATCTGGGTTTCTTTGTCTTGTGTTTCCGTTTCGGCCATCCCGCAACAGTCTAGTTATTTGGCAGCAGGATCAAGGCCAGATCGGGTACAAGCGAGATCAAAATCCACACTGATATCAGCGCTGCTAGATAGGGCACAGTGTACCGAAGCAGACGGAAGTAGGGAACGCCAGTCACCCCTGATGCCACGTAGAGATTGAGACCGTAGGGGGGTGTGATGAAGCCAATCGAAGCCCCCACAAGGAAGATTACCGAGAAATGGATCGGATCAATCCCGACCGAAGCCGCAATCGGTGCCAGAATCGGGGCCAGGATGATCGTGACAGGCAGGCTTTCGAGTACCATGCCCGAGAAGAAAACGATCACCATCGAAGTAAACAGAACCGCATAGTAGCCACCCATCGAGGTTACGAAATCCCCAATGGTTTGCTGAGCGCCAAGCAATGAAAGGATCTGCTGCATCACCACAGAAATCGCGATCAGCGGTGCGAGGATACCTGTGATCTGGGCCGAGCGGATCACGATTGAGGGGATCTCGGGGATCGTGAAGCCTTCGACGACAAACATCTCGGCATAGCTTTTTTCGGTGGGTGAGATGTCGTTCCGCGCGCCCATGATCCGATTGATCGGATAGCTGACCAACCCTGCAATAACGCAGAAGCCGACCGTCACTCCGGCTGCCTCAGTTGGTGAGAATTTGCCTGTGTATATACCCCACAGCACCAGGCCGATGGCGAAAAATCCAAGCCATGCCCCGAATGCGGTCTTCAGCACCCGGTTCAGTTGCAGCGGGATCAGATGACCCCACCCGTTCATGCGGCAAATGATCCAGCACGCGAATTGCATGCCAAAAACCATCAGCGCGCCCGGAAGGATACCCGCCACGAATAGCTCGGAAATCGGCAGGTTCATCAGGAAGCCGTAGACGATGAAGATAATCGAGGGAGGAATGATGATCCCCACCGTACCGCCTGCCGCCGCCGTGGCCGCGCTGAACCGTTCGTCATACCCCCCTTTGACCATCTCGGGGTGCAGCATCGAGCCAATGGTGGCTGTCGTTGCCGAATTCGACCCCGAGATCGCAGCAAACAGCCCACAAGCGCCGAGTGACGCCATCGCTAATCCACCGCGTATCCAGCCCAGACAGGCATAGGCGAAATCGCTGAGCCGCCGCGCGATGCCCGATTTATTGATCAGGTCGCCGGTCAGGATGAAAAGCGGCATCGCCAGCAAGGCGAAACCCTTGTTGAACACGTTCAGAAGTTCAGCACCCATGTTGTCCAGCGTTAGGCCAAGAACAAACGAACAGCCGATGACCCAATAGCCGATTACCAGCAAAACCGGCACGCCCAGCATGAACAGAAAGGTTACCGCAAGAGAGATCAGTGTGACCATAGTTCCGTCTGTCATCAGTCTGCTCCGATCACGGCCTGCTTGATCAGCGGCTCGCCTGTTTTCCAGTTGTTCAGATCATCGGCAAGGTTCTGAAACACGCGCCCGACCATCAGAAAGAACGACAGCGGTGCGGCCAGAAGGAACCACCACTGCATGATATTGTCTGTTCCCAGAACGATCTGAAAGTTTGATGCCGACAATGCCACCAGCCGTGTTGTGGTCACGATGACGATCACCGCAAAGATGAACCACAATATCGCGTCGAGTATCAGGCAAGCCAATTGCCCAGCCCTCGGCATTGCAGTGCGGAATTCGCTGAAGCTCAAATGTGTGCGCAGGCGGACGTTATACGACGCCCCAAACCACGCCATGACCATGAACAGAAGCGGGGGGATGGTGGTCGACCAGGGTTCCTGATCGTTGAACACAAACCGGTCGATCACGCCCCAGAAGATGATTAATGCGATCGCAAGGTAGGAATACACCATCACCGACCGTTCCAGATGACGTTCAACAAAGGGCACCGCCCGATAGATCAACATGATCACGATTCCGCCAATCGCCGAGACAATCGCGCCCAACACCCAGGCGGCGTCGGATTCCAGCGCGGATTGAATCTCGAACGAATCCTGGCTGAGAAAGGCGCTGAAAATCGCGCCGATGTCTGCCCAAAACGACATGAACCCCGTCCTCCCAGTCGGTATAAAGTTGAACCGGCCCGCTCAGGGCCGGTTCGTAACAGTCTATCAGGCTTCGCCTTTCCACCAACGGCGCGGTTCGACATTTTCCGGCAGGGTGTCGGCCGGAATCTCGCGCGCGATGTCGTAGATTTCCTGATAGGTATCAATGCCGCCTGCCCATTTATTCAGACGTTCGCGCCACTGGGCCCAAGGCTCTGGGTTGTAGTTCGGAGCGCACATCTCTTCGGCCAGCTTGATCTGATCGTCAGCCAGGAATGCCGGGCGCACGCCATTTTCGGCGAAGATAGTGTCCGGCAATTGCGGCTCCGAGAAGCCTACCGTATTCAGCAATGCGGCTTCATTCGCACCCTGGATCAACGCTTGAGTGAAGTAGGAAGACTCCATAACTGCGTCCTGCAATTCTCCACTCAGACCGTCAAAGACTTCGGCCGACATGGACGTATGTTCAGTGCCGCAGAAAAATTTCAGATTGACCGACTGCGAAACCACCGGCGCCATGTTGGCGTAAGCCACGGCCGAGGCCCAGGTTTCCGCCCCATCGATCAGACCTGTCTTAAGCGCATCCAGTGTCTCTTCCCAAGCCACCGGGACTGGGTTCAGATTCAGCAATTGCATTGCAATCCGGCCCAACTGCGTACCCGTCACGCGGTTCTTGGTACCAAACAACTCTTCCAGTTTGGTGACGGTCGGCTTGTCGGCAAAGGTCGAACCCATTTGCAGGCCGCGTAGCTCACAATGGGTAAACAGGAACTTCAACCCGTGCCGTTTTTCCAGCGGATCACGCAGGATGCGCTGGCTCGCCGGGCTATAGAAGAAGTGATACTGCGCCGCGCGGCTGGGGAACATATAGGCATAGTCCAGCACGTTCAGATAAGGTGCGCCTCCGGCCGAGTTTTGAGTTGAGGCGGCATAAATATCGACGATTCCCTGTTGGGTCTTTTCGACACAGCTCAGCTGGCCGCAGATCTGGTTGTCGCCGATGAATTCGATGCGAATCTCGCCGTCCGTGCGTTCTTCCAGGTCGCGCGCGAACTCGATTGCGCCGGCGCGCTCAATCAACAGGTTGCGGGTGTTGAAGCCCGACGCGCCGAATTTCAGCGTGTGCTTCGGCTCTTTCGAAAAGCGCTTCTCATAGGTGGATTCGGCGGCCTGCGCCAGATTCGCCAGACTCATCGCGCCGCCGAACCCGCCCGCCGCCAGCAGTGTCGAGCTCATGCCGTAACGCCCGGCCACGCGGAAGAAATCTCGCCGTGAAATGCCACTTAGTTTCCGTCCGATCTCCATTGCTTACCTCCCTGATCGCAATTATTGAGACGTTTTGTATCAAAAAAGGCTAGTATAATTCTTGCATCTTGCATAGAGTTTTTTTCAGCGACGTTGGAAGGAGGCGGTCATGGAGGTGGATTATGCAGTTGTTGGCGCAGGATCGTCGGGCTGTGTCATTGCCAATCGGTTGAGCGCAGACCCCAACACAACTGTTGCGCTGCTCGAAGCAGGTGGTCGCGATACCAACCCGTGGATTCACATCCCCGTCGGCTATTTCAAAACGATGCATAACCCCTCGGTTGACTGGTGCTATCGCACTGAGCCCGACCCCGGCCTTAACGGTCGATCCATCGACTGGCCACGGGGCAAGGTTCTGGGTGGCTCATCCTCGCTGAACGGGTTGCTCTATGTGCGTGGCCAGAAGGAAGATTACGACCGCTGGCGGCAAATGGGCAACGAGGGTTGGGGCTGGGACGATGTGCTACCCCTGTTCAAACGCTGTGAGGATCAAGAGCGCGGCGAGGATGAATATCATGGCGTCGATGGCCCCTTGTCAGTGTCCAACATGCGCATTCAGCGCCCGATCTGCGATGCCTGGGTCGCAGCAGCACAGGCCGCCGGTTACCCGTTCAACCCAGATTATAACGGGGCCGAGCAAGAAGGCGTGGGTTACTTCCAACTGACCACGCGCAATGGGCGCCGCTGTAGCGCCGCCGTCGCCTATCTCAAGCCCATTCGCGGTCGTCAGAACCTCAACATCATCACCAAAGCGCTTGTGTCGCGTGTGGTTCTGGATGGGAAAAAAGTAACCGGGCTGGTCTACCGGGATCGTTCTGGTAACGAGCAGACACTGACTGTTCGGCGCGAGGTCATCCTGTCCGGCGGGGCGATCAACTCTCCCCAAATCCTGATGTTGTCAGGGATCGGAGAGCCGGATCATCTAAAGGAAAATGGTATCAAACCGCTGCACGCCCTGCCGGGTGTTGGCAAAGGTCTTCAGGATCACTTGCAGGCGCGGCTGGTGTTCAAATGCAATGAGCCCACACTGAATGACGAAGTTCGCAGCCTGTTCAATCAGGCGCGAATCGCGCTGAAATACGCACTATTTCGTGCAGGTCCGATGACAATGGCCGCCAGCCTTGCGACTGGTTTCATGAAAACCCGGCCCGATGTTGAGACGCCCGACATTCAGTTCCACGTGCAACCCTGGTCCGCCGACAGCCCAGGCGAAGGTGTGCATCCGTTTTCGGCCTTCACGATGTCGGTCTGCCAACTGCGTCCGGAAAGTCGGGGAGAGCTGCGCCTGAACGGACCGGACCCATCCGAACATGTCAAGATCATCCCGAACTATCTGTCCACTGAAACGGACTGCCGAACCATTGTCGACGGCGTGAACATCGCGCGCGGGATTGCCAAACAAAACCCTCTGGCCTCGAAGATTTCAGAAGAGTTTCGACCAACTGCAGAGCTGAGCTGCGAAGATTATGAAGGCACTCTGGATTGGGCCAGATCTAACAGCGTGTCGATCTACCACCCAACCGGCACCTGCGCGATGGGGAACGCCGAGACGTCTGTTGTCAACGCAAGACTAAAGGTACACGGTATTTCGAACCTGCGGGTGGCTGATTGTTCGATCATGCCGGAAATCGTCAGCGGCAACACCAACGCACCAGCGATCATGATTGGCGAAAAGGCAAGCGACCTGATAAAGGCGGATGCTTGAGAAATCTGCCATCGTATCTGATCGCCTGATCCCTACAGTATCAATAGATCAGAGCGTCAATCGCATCAAAAACGATCTGGCGCTGTGCCGGTGGTTGGAATCTGCATTCGCTTTGCGACCGCTTCGTCTTGTGACTAAACGAAGTCTGGTAACAGAACCTCGGATGATATTGCGTTAGCCAATAGTCCTAACCGCAACTCCAACTTTCCTTTGACCTCCCCCGCGTTTCGGCCGGCTCAAAGTCGATCTTTGCTGCCTACATTAATGTCTCAGGCAGCTCCCTTTGGCTGACATTCACGAATTCCAAAACGACACGCCACCTACGTACTAATGACGTGCCAGCAGGGAACTCATAATAAAGTCTTCAGCGCACACAATGATCCCGGTCATGGGCATTTCTGACAGCACACTACGATATGCACTGCCTTCCAGAACTTCGATCACCAGTTGTGACGCCTGAAGGGGATCCGGAACGGTGCGCAATTCACCGCCAGTAATTCCTCGCTTCACTACGGCTTCCAGGGCCTCAGTCAAACTCGATCGGTTCTCGACGAACAGCTGCGCGATGTCCGGTTGACGAACTGCTTCGCTCGAAATTTCCAACGTGAGAATAACGTTTTCCGGCGCAGCAAGGTATTTTGCGTAGGCCTTGATGAACTTTCTTATGACTTTGGGCGCGGGCGCATCTGAGTTCAGGATTTTCAGAAACGGCTCCATCTCGCGGCGTTCAAGTATTGCGATTTCTACAAGCACATCATGTTTGCCGCGAAAATGATTATAGAGATTTCCAAGGCTGACGCCCGCCCGCGCCGCGATATCGCGGACACCGGTCTGATGATAGCCGCGCTCAAGGAAACACATAACTGCGGCCTCCAAAATCTGGTTGCGACGCTTGGCTGTTGCCTTTTCCCGGATTGATTCCGGCTTTTTGATGTCATCGGACATTTTTTCAACTTAATATTGAACGAACGATCGTTCATAGTATATGACACTCTATCGAACGCCACAAGGTGCAATGGATTCGGCGGCACAGGAAAGACTGGTCTATGACAGAAAAAACTTTGGAAACTCGGCAAAGACCGACCCGGCGATGGCTTTGGATTGGACTATCGTTGGCACTGTTTGTAGCGATCGTCGTCCTCCTGTTTGATACAGAAGATACAATTGATGTTCAGGCAACAACGACCTCACCTCCGCCACCGACCGTCTCGGTCGTCACAGTAGTTTCGGCAACCGTACAAGCGCGGGTTTCGGCGTTTGCCGAAGTTCGGCCTCGGTGGGATGCCAAGCTGCGATCTGCTGTGTCCGGGCGCATCATTGCAGTACACAACGCCGCTTTGGCAGGGACTAAGGTGGAACGGGGTGCCCCTTTGTTTTCAATCGAAAATGCACCTTATCAAAGCGCCGTTGCAGCCGCTGAGATGGAGCTTGAGCAAGCGGAACTGGCGTTATTGCGCGCGCAGAACAAAGTGACAGTCGCGCAACGACAGTTTGACCGGGATGAAACAGAACCGCCAAACGAACTGGCTGTGAATCTACCGCAATTGCGCATTGCCGAGAAATCCGTTGCAGCTGCGCAGGCACGGCTGAATGCGGCGCGAAATGAACTGAAGGACGCGGAGGTTGTCGCCCCTTTTTCGGGATTTGTAACCCATCGCTTTGCCAGCCTGGGCCAGACGGTCAACCCAGGCGATGCCCTGATACACCTTTCGGACGACCAGCAATTCGAACTGGTCGCCGAGTTTAGTCAGGCGGACTGGGCGTTGTTGGATCATCCGATCTCTGGCGCCACTGCTGATCTGACACAGCGCTCGGGCGGAGCGTTGGGGCGGGCTCAAGTCCGGCGTGGAGGAGGGTTTCTGGATCAAGACACGCGGCAGGTGCGGGTCTTTCTGGATGTCACAAAGCCCGATGAACGCATACTCGCCGGAGACTTCCTGCAGGTTCACATTCCCGGACGCCGGATCTCGGACACATTAACCCTACCCGAAAGCGTCCTGACCCGTGCAGGATACATTTGGCTTGTAGACGATAACGACCAATTGCAGAGGCTTAGCCCGAACATCCTGTTCCGCAGCGAAAGTACAGTGACGGTATCGGCTCCCGAAGGGACCGGCCCGTGGCGCGTGGCCAAAACACCTTTGGCCTCGTTTCTACCGGGTCAGCGGGTGACGCCGCAATCAGATGGGGGCTGAGCCATGCATGCTCTGACATCCTGGTTTATCCGAAATCCGGTCGCTGCCAATTTGATGATGGCACTGATCCTATTTCTTGGGGTGCAAACGCTGCTGAACATTCGGATCGAAGGCTTCCCCCGCATTCCGCCGGAAAGTGTTACAATCGCGATCGAGTTTCCGGACGCCACAGCCGAACAGGTTGATGAATTGGTGACCCAGAAAGTTGAGCAGGCCCTCGAAGGTTTGGAGGGCGTGCGTAGTGTGACCTCACAATCCCAAAATGACCTAAGTGTCGTGACTGTCCGTCGCGCAGGTGGCCAGAAACTACAAGCCGTCCTGGATCATGTCCGTATTCGGATCGACGGCTTGACTGATCTGCCTGATACTGCGCGCCGACCCGTGATCGAAGCCTCGGGTTTCGATTTCCCGGCGCTGTATCTGAACTTGTTCGGAGAAACAGACCCCGCCACATTGCAGAGCTTGGCGCAACGCCTGAAAGAAGAGTTGCTGGCGCAACCGGAATTGTCGCGGTTGCAAATCTGGGGCCTGATACCGCGGGAATTGCGCATTGAAATCGACCCGGCGTTGCTGCGCCACTATGGGTTGACGGTTTCGGATGTGACCCGTGCCATCGAAGGGAATTCGCTGGCCTTTCAGGCAGGTCGTCTGAGGACCGATGGCGGTACGATCTATCTGCGGGCCGATGACAGGGCGAAATACGTGCCGGAATACGCAGCTCTGCCGATCATCGAACGTGACGACGGGTCCTATGTGCCTTTGGGCGATATTGCCAAAATCGAAGACGGGTTTCAGGACGGCGAGTACCTGTTTCGCCTGAACGGCAAACCAACCGTAGGGATGGAGGTTCTGGTCGGGCAGAAGGAGAACCTGCTGGAGATCAGTGATGTCGTGCGCAGCACGGTTGACGAGTTCAGCCGACAGCTGCCGTCGCAGGTACAGGTCGAGGTTTGGGGTGATAGCGCTGGCTACATCTCGGACCGTCTGGCGCTGTTGCGCTCAAACGGGGTGCAGGGTTTGATCCTTGTGACCCTGATGCTGTCGATTTTCCTGAACGTGCGTTTGGCCTTCTGGGTTGCCATGGGCATTCCCGTTTCGGTCATGGGGGCGCTTGCTGTCTCGGGCTCGAAATGGGTGGACTATTCGCTGAACGATGTCACGACTTTTGGTCTGATCATTGCCTTGGGAATTCTGGTCGATGATGCCGTTGTAGTCGGCGAAAGCGTTTTTGAAGAACGCCGCAAGGGGAAGGACCCGATTAGGGGCACGGAACGCGGCGTGCATCGCGTGGCTGTTGCGACCGTCTTTGGCGTGCTGACCACAATCGCAGCCTTTTTCCCGATGCTGTTGATCGACAATCCGCTGGGCAAGGTACTTGCCGGGTTCGCGGGCATCGTGATCCTGACGCTGATCTTTTCGCTTATCGAAAGCAAATTCATCCTGCCCGCCCATCTGGCGCAGGTTTCGATGCGGCAAGAGCGTCGATACCTGCTGATCCGCTTGTGGGGGCGGGTACAGGATTCTGCGCAGGGCGGGTTGTACTGGGTGCGGGATTGCATCTACCAGCCTTTGCTCGTCGCGGCGGTGCGTCAGCGCTACGCCGTGCTAATCTTGTTCATTGCCGCCGCAACGCTGGGGCTTGGCCTGATGTACAAGGGCAAGGTCAGGACGGTGTTCTTTCCCGAGGTGCCCGGTCAGGTCATCACGATGAACCTGGAAATGGATGCCCGCTCCCCCTTTGCACTGACCCGCACGAACGTGAATCGGATCGAAGCCGTGTTGAACGAGCTGAACGTCGAGCTTGCAGAAGAGGCGAGCATGTCTGCTCCACCCGTTCAGACAGTATTCACCATCATCAACAGCGCTGGAAATGCGCAAATTTTCGCTGAAATGATCCCGGTAGCTGAGCGTCCGAATGTCCCGATCCTTTCTGTGGTCCGCGAATGGCGCGATCGGGTCGGTGCGGTCGAGGGCGCCACCGAGTTGGAGTTCACCGGATCGGAAACGCTTGCCGGAGGGTTCCGAATCCGGTTGGCGTCAAAAGACGAAGATCTTCTGCAGCAAGCCAGCGCCGAAATGAAAGGTTTCCTGTCGAACATCGAGGGCGTGGCAAATGTAAGGGATGGGTTGGTGGGCGGCCAACCTGAACTGAAACTCCGCCTGCGCCCGGACGCGCGGCACCTTGGTTTTAACGCCGAGGCTCTGGCCAGACAGATTGGCTATGGGTTCGGCGGGGCCGAGGTGACCAAGGTCAGACGCGATGGGTCCGAAGTCCGTGTAGTCGTACAGAACGCGCGTGAAAACCGCGATACGTTGGCGGATCTGGTGCAGACCCGGTTGCGCAGCGTATCCGGCGCTTGGGTGCCGCTTGAGACCGTCGCCGAAATCGAGGGCACCTATGCCTCTGGCACTATCGATCGCCGTGACGGCAAGCGCATGAACATCGTAGCAGCGTCCATCGACCGCGACCTTGTTGCTCCCGAAGAGGTGGGGCAGGCGGTGTTCGAGCAGCTGGTCCCGAAACTCCGTGCCAAATATCCCAGCGTAACCGTCCTGCCGGCCGGTGAACTGGAAGAAATGGCCGATATAAGCGATGGCCTGAAGCGCGCGCTGTTGCTGGCAGCCGTTCTGATCTATGTGCTGATGGCCGTGCCGTTGAAAAGCTATTGGCAGCCTTTCGTCATTCTGGCCATCGTGCCATTCGGCTTTATCGCAGCCGCCGTCGGGCACCTGATCATGGGTGTCTCGCTGTCGCTGTTTTCGTTCTTCGGCATGCTTGCTCTGACCGGTGTGATTGTGAACGACAGTCTGGTCATGATCACCCGCTACAATCAGGCGCGAGAGGAAGGTCAGCCCGTGAATCTGGCGCTGAGAAGCACAGGCATTGGACGTTTCAAGGCGATCTTTCTGACCACCGCAACTACAGTGATTGGTCTGCTGCCTTTGCTGACCGAAACCTCTGAGCAAGCGCAGTATCTGATCCCTGCGGCAATCTCTTTAGTTTTTGGAGAACTCTTTGGCACAGCCCTCATGCTGCTGCTGGTGCCGGTACTGATCGCCATCACCGAGGATGTCATTGCCATTTTCAAGTCACCCCTTCCGCAGCCTTCTGAAGAAAGGACAAAGCCATGATACGGAACCTTCTAGCCCCTGCATTCGCCGTGGTAACGCTTGCGACTCCGGCCTCCGCCGAGGGTCTGAATGTGACTGTGGACGGCATCCGCAACGCCAAAGGCAACATCGTGATCCTTGTATTCGATAACGCGCGCGCCTTTGACAGTTTGGATGTCTGGAGCGCCATTGACTACGCCCAGATTCCGTCACGTAAAGGCAGCGTCAGCCATGAGTTTTCTGACCTGAACGCGGGCCCATACGCTGTGCTGCTGTTTCATGACGAAAACAAGGACGATGACCTGAACATGACTGAGACGAAACTGTTGGAGGGGCTGGGTTCAACAGGTGCCTCAGACCCTCAGGACGAGCCGGATTTCAAGGCTGCCTCGGTCTGGCCGGGCGATGTGCGTGTTCGCATTCACTATGATCAGTAATTCGCCATGCTGACAGATCGAAAACTGACAATCGGCACGCTTCTGAGTGTGTTCCGCTGGCGCGTAGGGCTTACGTGGTTCCTGATCCTGGCTGAAACTGCCCTGACGGTTCTGATTCCGCTGTTCGTCGGCTTCGCCATAGATGGATTGCTGAGCGAAGATTTTGAGCCCTTTGTGCAGTTAGGTGCGCTCATGGTTGCCCTCACTATGATCAGCGTGATCCGGCGGATTTACGATACACGTGTCTACGGTATGATCCGTGTCGAATTGGGCAAGGCGCTTGCCGCGCGGTTTTCAAATCTTCCAATTTCGTCGCTGAACGCCCGGATCGGGATGGGGCGCGAACTGGCCGACTTTCTTGAAGAGATCCTGCCCTCGGCAATCGCAGGGGTGGTGCAGTTCGTCGTATCAGCAATTTTGCTGTTTTACTTCTCGCCAGTTCTGGCCCTGTCTGCCTGTGGGGTTCTTGTCGGAATGATATCTGTATACGCTCTGTTTCATTCGACGTTTTGGCAATGGAACCGTGCGCTGAATGAGCAAATGGAGCATCAGGTCAGTGTTCTGGAACAACGACGTGACCGTCCGGTATTCGTCCACCTGAGTAAACTGCGCCGGCTCGAAGTAAAGCTCTCGGATACCGAAGCCGTTCTGTATGGCGCAATCTTCATTCTGTTAATAGGTCTGCTCCTATTCAACCTGTGGTTCGCGACCCAAAACCTGGATGCGACACCGGGCATGATATTTTCGATTATCAGCTATTCGTGGGAGTTTGCGGAAGCCGCACTTGCTTTGCCCGTCACCTTACAATCCTGGTCTCGCCTGTCAGAAATTACGACCAGGTTGCAGAGCGATTGATCAGGCTTGCATACCATAAATGGCGTGATACGGGATTTGTAATCAGGAAGTAATCAGTCCATTCCGGTCGTGCGCAGCCTAGCTAAAGGAGGGGTAAGAAGAGCTGATAAACTAGAGCTTTGTGAATTCAGACAAAGCCTGCAACGGGCGCAGTATGACTGAAGATCGGGCGTCGCGCTGTAATCGTTCGATGAGCTTCTTGAATATGGCCGGATTTCAATAGCAGATTCAGGTAAGTCAGCTCCAAAAGGTCACGCTGTGCGCGGCTGCCACCCAGACGAGCGTGATCTGCCATGACCGGAGTCAGCTGTTGCAACGCATCCGTCCAATCTTGTCGCGCAATCGCACCCCAAGCACGTGCCACCGGGCGAACAAGATCTGCCGCAAAACCCAAGCTTGTTTCGGTCAGAACCGCAAGGCGTTCACCTTCCCCTGCCATAGCATGAGCCAGCGCGCCATGTATGTCCGCAAAACTCATGCCTGGGTTTGGAAAAAACCGTGATGCGTATTCGCTCAGGTCGCGCCAAAGTTTGGGCGCAACTGTTAGACCTGCAATTTCAGTGCGGTGCAAAAGTGCAGCAGCATCGGTTAGAACATTTATCGGCAACGAATAGGACGCTGCGGGTGCGATAGCTCCCTCGTAAATCGTCCATAGCTCAGCCTCATTCCCTTGCTCCAAGGCCCACAGAGCGCGATGCCAACTTAAGTGGCCGTGCAATACCGAGCGCACATCATAATCCGCGATCCAGTCGGCAAGGTATGCGCGACCGGCCTCTCCATAACCTTGCTCGTAGAGCGTGTGCGCTTTGAAGTGTGACGCGTTTGCATTGGCGTTGTTCAAAGCGAGCGAGCCGTCCATCATGGACATGGCCTCATCAAGCCGCCCAACTTCGCATAGCGCCTGACCGTGTACGCTCATAACCCACCAGTCTTCGCCCAAGGCATCAAATAATTTGGTCGTGTAGGCAAGTTGCGTGCTTTCCCGACCAGGCTCACCCGATGTCCCAATCAAACCAAAAATGTTGGTACAGATCTGCGCGACAAGGACATCGCGGGGGTGATGAGCAGCGTGCTTCAGAACTGCGCTTCGTGCCTGTAAGACACGTCCCTGAAGCAAGAGATCGAATACCGCAAGATGACCCTCCTCGCGCTCAGTCAACCCAGATGCGCAGGCGCGGGCCGACGCCATTGCCTCTTGAGCGCCAGACATATCGTTTTCATACATTCGAGCTCGAGCAAGCCCAACGTGACCGAGGGCGAAGCCGGGATCGGCCGTGATGGCGGCGAAAAAAGCTTCGCTTGCACCAAACGTTGCTGCAAGGATGTGATCAAGCCCCGCGACATAGGCGTCCCGCGCCTCTGGCAGGCCGGTCGTCAGCGTCAGTCCATACCGGTCAACCAGCATCTCCATACTCCCACTTTCGTCAGCATACTCAAACGTGCGTGCTCGCGACTGCCCAACGCTAGCACAAAAAGCGAAACCATAAGCACTATTGTGGATAATCGATTGCTATAAGGATCGAACCATCGGTTAACGGGCTGGCCTTCTGGCCTTCACTGCTGATTGAAAAGATATTGATTGAACCAAGCGTGCCTCATAGCCTTTCTTTGCCAATAGGGTTGTCCGAAGGAGGCACAGCGATGAGGTGCACATTGCCTACCAAGTATATGGCGATGGCTTTCTCGCTACGTTTGACGGACCCGGCCAGGCGATCCATCGTGGCAAGGCGATTGGCGATGCCATTTCCAAGCTGAATCTGGAAGTTCGCATAGGGTTTCACACAGGCGAGGTCGAAGTTTCTTTGCATTATGTGCGCGGAATTTCCGTTAACACTGCAGCGCGTATCTCAGAATTGGGCGGAGGCGGCGACATCGTCGTTTCCAGAACAGTAAAAGATCTGGTGGCTGGGTCCGGTCTGGACTTCGAAAGTCTTGTAACAAAAGAACTGAAGGGCTTATCCGAAGACTGGCAAGTTTATAAAGCGGTCTAAAGGCATCTCTAGCCATTCCACCCAGCAGCTTTCGGAAGTCACAAATTAAACATCAAATGATGACGGCGGGAGGGGTCGAGCAGATCTTCATTAGCCTTAAATTGTGGTTTTCACCCAATCAATATGAACGGCGGATTTGGCCTCAAAGCCGCCGAATAGCAGCGTGCTAGCCACCTCGGCACGAATGCTTCGGAGCTGGGCATCGCCTAATGTGTAACCGCTCTTTGAACGTCCGACATCGTTGATCCATTTGCCAAACGCATACTTTTTAGCCAATTTGCGACAATGGAGTTTCTCGACGTCAGCCACAACAGTTTCCTCGTCGCCATGTCCTGCATTGTTGCCTTCGTGGCAGGGTTTACAGGATTGTCGATGACGCGAGATCTTTCGACGAAGCCGGTCTTTGAAAAGAAGGCCTCGGTGGCTCTTGCGGCTGTTTCGCTTGGCGGTGGAATTTGGGCCATGCACTTCGTGGCCATGCTCGGGCTTCAGATGCCGATCCTGTTCTATTACGACGCTGCAATCACACTTGTGTCTGCCCTTGTCGCGATCCTGCTCGTCGGAGCTGCGCTTATTCTGTTGCATTTCACCGAACGCAACCGCGCCACGATTGCGATGGCAGGAGGCGTTGTTGGGTTGGGCATCTTGGCGATGCACTATATTGGCATGGCTGGCTTGGAGCTTTGCCGGGCAGTGTATACGCCCAGTGGCGTCATCTTGTCCTCGATTGCTGCAATAGCGCTTTGTATGCTGGCTTTCGCGATTGCCTACGGGCAGCGAACAAACAGAAACATTTTGCTCGGCACTTTGTGTTTTGCAGCGGCGGTTTGCACCGTTCATTTTCTTGCTCTGGCGAGCACCCGTTTCGTCGCCGTGCCAAGTGGGGTTGAGTTTGGCCCGTTGATGAGCAATGAGACGCTGGCCATTGGCGTAATCCTGTTCAGTTTCATCATATTTGGTGCTTGCTTGTGGGTCAGCGTGACCTACCTGCCAGGACCTTCGAGGAAAGACCCGGAGCCAACAGAAGCGACCGCGGATGTAAAACCATTGCTGCAAATTCCTTGCGAACGGGATGGAGGAAAGGTCTTCATCTCTGCCGAAGATGTTCTGTTTTTGCGCGCGGATGGGCACTACACCCAAGTTTACACCGAAACGGATCGGTTGTTTTGTGTCTGGCCAGTGACCGAGGCCGCCAAGCGATTGGTGCCCACCGGATTTCTCCAGACCCACCGCAGCTACCTTGTCAATCCTCAGCGCGTGGCGCGGTTTGAGCGTACCAAGGATAAGGGCCGATGCCTGTTCGACGGGGATGGTTTGCCACCCGCGCCGGTCAGTCGATCCAAACTCAAGACGGTTCAGGATGCGCTTGCATCGCAGGTAGGCGCAATTCGTGCGACCTAGGGCGCATTTCGTGCAAAATACCTGTTTTTTGTTGATTTACTGAAGCGTCGCCATCCAAGCGCATGCAGTGATCCTTTCAGCCAGAACATTTGCTTGAAGGGAGGAGAGCCGATGATTCCAGCGGCATTCGAATACTACAGACCCAAGGACATGGCCGGTGTGCTGTCGATCCTGGAAGAGCATGGCGATGATGCCCGCGTCATGGCCGGTGGGCACAGCCTGATTCCGATGATGAAGCTGCGGATGGCGGATGTGCCGCATCTGATCGATCTTCAGGATGTTGGCGGCATGTCTGATATCGAGATCGGAGGTGACAGTATCCGCATCGGTGCGATGGTCACCCAGCACGCGATTATTGATCACGACGCACTGGCTGAGGCCGCTCCGATTCTGCGCGAAGCTGCCCTTCAGATCGCAGACCCGCAAGTCCGATACATGGGTACAGTTGGTGGCAACGTGGCCAATGGCGACCCTGGCAATGACATGCCCGGCCTGATGCAGTGCCTGAATGCGCGTTTCACTGTCGAGGGTCCTGACGGGGAACGCGACATCGCTGCCCGCGAGTTTTACGAAGCCGCCTACATGACCGCTCGGGAAGACGAAGAAGTGTTGACGGCAGTCACCATCCCAACGCCGCATGGCGGTTACGCCTATGAAAAACAAAAGCGCAAGATTGGTGATTATGCTACCGCTGCTGCTGCAGTCCAGATCGTGAAAGAAGGTGGCACCTGTGCCTCCGCCTCGATTGCAATGACCAATCTGAGCGACACACCGGTCTTTTCCGAGGCGGCTGGGGCCGCTCTGGTTGGCACCGGCGTCGATGCAAATGCCGTTAAGACCGCTGTGGCCGCCATGCGCGGTGATATTGACCCCACCGAGGACAACCGCGGCCCCGTCGCTTTCAAAAAACACGTGGCAGGTATCATTCTGACCCGCGCCATTGAGCGCGCCTGGTCGCGTGCGTGAGGAGATCGTCCGATGTCAAAGAAACAACACTACAAGATCACGGTGAACGGCAAGGAAGAGGAATTCCTTGCCGAGCCACGCGAACTTCTCATCTACACGCTGCGCGAGCGGCTCAACATCACCGGCCCGCATATTGGTTGCGAGACTTCCCATTGTGGCGCTTGCACCGTCACCATTGATGGTAAATCAGTCAAGTCCTGCACCATGTTCGTGGCGCAGGCCGATGGCAAGGATATCACAACCATCGAAGGCATCGGCGGGCCTGACGCGCTGCACCCGCTGCAAGAGGCGTTTAAGGAACATCATGGGCTGCAATGCGGCTACTGCACACCGGGCATGATCACACGCGCGGCAAAGTTGCTCGAAGAGAACCCGAACCCGTCCGAGGAAGAGATCCGTTTTGGCATGGCAGGTAATATCTGCCGCTGTACCGGGTATCAGAACATCGTGAAGTCCATCAAAGCCGCAGCGGCCGAGATGAATGCAGCCAAGGAGGCGGCCCAATGAATGACATGACACCAGATCGTGAGGAACGCACCGCGAACCTCAAGGGCATGGGCTGTTCGCGCAAAAGGGTCGAAGATGCCCGCTTTACTCAAGGCAAGGGCAACTACGTCGATGACGTGAAGCTTGACGGGATGCTCTTTGGAGATTTCGTCCGCTCTCCCTACGCTCACGCACGGATCACCAACATCGATACGGCGGCAGCGCTTGAAGTGCCCGGCGTTCTCGCTGTGCTGACCGCCAAGGACCTTGAACCGCTCGGCCTCCATTGGATGCCGACGCTGGCCGGCGACAAGCAGATGGTTCTGGCCGATGGCAAGGTTCTGTTTCAAGGCCAGGAAGTGGCGTTTGTGGTGGCCGAAGACCGCTATGCGGCGGCAGATGGAATCGAGGCCGTCGAGGTCGAATACGAAGAGCTTGAGGTTCTGGTCGATCCGTTCAAGGCGATGGAATCAGAGATAGTTCTGCGTGAAGACACCGTGGGCGAGGATGGCAAACCAATCGATGGAGCACATGGTCCTCGAAAGCATCACAACCACATCTTCACGTGGGAAGCGGGCGACAAGGATCCAACATTCGAGACAATCGACAATGCCGAGGTCGTTGCCGAAGAGACCATGTATTACCACCGTACGCACCCATGCCCACTGGAAACCTGCGGCTGTGTCGCCTCAATGGACAAGGTCAATGGCAAGCTGACTCTTTGGGGCACGTTCCAGGCGCCTCATGCTATCCGCACTGTGGTCAGCCTGATTTCCGGGATCGAGGAACACAATATCCGTGTGATCTCTCCCGATATTGGCGGCGGGTTTGGAAATAAAGTTGGGGCCTATCCGGGCTATGTGTGTTCGGTCGTCGCCTCCATCGTCACCGGCAAACCGGTAAAGTGGATCGAAGACCGGATGGACAATCTGATGACCACCGCCTTTGCCCGCGACTATTGGATGAAGGGCCGCATTTCTGCCACCAGGGACGGCAAGATCACCGGGTTGCATTGCCATGTGACAGCGGACCATGGTGGATTTGACGCCTGCGCCGACCCAACCAAATTCCCGGCGGGTTTCATGAATATCTGCACCGGATCTTACGACATCCCGACTGCATTCCTTGAGGTTGATGGCGTCTACACCAACAAAGCGCCGGGCGGGGTCAGCTACCGTTGTTCCTTCCGCGTGACAGAGGCGGTTTATTTCATCGAACGGATGATCGAGGTGCTGGCGATCGAGTTGAACATGGACGCGGCAGATTTGCGCCGGATCAACTTCATCAAGAAAGAGCAATTCCCCTATCAGGCTGCGCTTGGCTGGGAATATGACTCTGGCGATTATCACACTGCCTGGGACAAAGCGCTCAGCACCGTCGACTACGAGGGATTGCGCAAGGAACAGGCCGAGCGTGTAGTGGCGTTCAAACGGGGCGAAACGCGCAAGCTCATGGGAATCGGTCTAAGTTTCTTCACTGAGATCGTGGGTGCTGGCCCAGTGAAGAATTGCGATATTCTGGGTCTCGGCATGTTCGATAGCTGCGAAATTCGCATCCATCCCACGGGCTCTGCAATTGCGCGGCTTGGAACGATTTCGCAGGGGCAAGGCCACGCGACGACATTCGCACAGATACTGGCCTCCGAGATCGGATTACCTGCCGATAGCATCACCATCGAAGAGGGCGACACCGATACCGCGCCCTATGGTCTGGGCACCTACGGCTCGCGCTCGACCCCGGTTGCCGGGGCGGCTACGGCCATGGCTGGCCGCAAGATCCGCGCCAAGGCGCAAATGATCGCGGCCTATCTGTTGGAAGTGCATGACGATGACGTCGAGTTCGACGTCGACCGTTTCGTGGTCAAAGGAGCGCCCGAGCGGTTCAAGACCATGAAAGAAATCGCGTTCGCCGCCTACAATCAGGCCATTCCAGGGATTGAGCCAGGGCTTGAAGCGGTCAGCTACTATGACCCGCCAAACATGACTTATCCGTTCGGTGCCTATGTTTGCGTGATGGATATTGATGTGGATACAGGCGTGCCAGACATCCGCCGCTTCTACGCTCTGGACGATTGCGGTACCCGGATCAACCCGATGATCATCGAAGGACAGGTGCATGGCGGCCTGACCGAAGCACTCGCCGTCGCTTTGGGCCAGGAAATCGCCTATGACGATCAGGGCAACGTGAAGACGGGCACGCTGATGGATTTCTTCCTGCCGACCGCATGGGAGGTTCCGAACTACGAGACCGACTACACCGTCACGCCGTCGCCACATCATCCCATCGGTGCGAAGGGCGTGGGCGAAAGTCCGCATGTGGGCGGGGTGCCATGCTTCTCCAACGCGGTGCAGGATGCGTTCCGGGCCTTTGGTCTGCGGCATACCAACATGCCACATGATCACTGGCGGATCTGGAAGACCGCCAATGAGCTTGGCCTGCACGGCTAAAGGCGAAAGGCAGGGCGGAGACGTTCCGCTCTGCCCGGAGACACACATGACCTGGACCGATTTACAATCCGCTCTTGAAGGGCAGGGCTATGTCGCATCCGACGACCTAGCAGTTGCTCTCCATTTGGCGCTGACGTTGGAGCGGCCCCTTCTTCTGGAGGGCGCCGCAGGCGTAGGTAAGACAGAGGTTGCGCGCACCCTGAGCGATGCGCGCGACACCAAGTTGCTCCGACTGCAATGCTATGAGGGGCTTGACGCCGCTCAGGCCATCTACGAATGGAACTACCAGCGGCAATTGCTGACGATCCGCGCCGCCGCCGAAGATGGTGAGACGGGCAAAAGCGTTGAAGAGCGTATTTTTTCCCGTGATTTCCTGTTGGAACGCCCTCTATTGGCCGCCATTACCCAGGACACGCCGCCTGTTTTGTTGATTGACGAAATTGACCGCGCTGATGTGGAATTCGAAGCCTACTTGCTGGAAGTTCTGGCCGACTATCAAGTGACTGTGCCAGAACTCGGCACCATCACGGCCTCTAGTAAGCCGATCGTGATCCTGACATCAAACGGCACACGCGATCTATCCGATGCACTGCGTCGTCGCTGCCTTTACACCTATGTCGATTATCCGGACCAACAGACAGAACTTGCAATCCTCAAAGCCCGCTGCCCTGCGATTGAGGCGCGTCTTGGCGCGCAAGTCGTAGGCTTTGTACAAAAGCTTCGCGAGGAGGAACTGGAAAAGACACCCGGCATCGCTGAGATGCTCGATTTTGCTGCCGCCTTGATGGGACTTGGGATTGCGGATCTGACCAACGATCCAACCGTGTTGCACTCCACCTTAACCACGCTGCTGAAAACTCAAAGCGATCAGGCACAGATCACCGCCGAAGTCGCGGCCCGTATCGCGGGGAAGGCCGCATGAGCCGGGTTTCCAAATTTGCGGCGCGTGATCCGGGGCCAGCGGCCCGTGTCGCCGGGTTCATTGCGCATTTGCGCCAGAACGGCCTGCGCCTAGGTGTGGCAGAGGCAGAGCTTGCCTTGCTTGCCCTCGGCGAGGTCAATGCCGCTGTCCCGAATGAAAGCCGTCGCGCGTTACGGGCCATCTGCACAGGATGCAAGGATGAGGCCGAACGGTTCGACAGCCTCTTCGATAGTTTTTGGATGGATTCCGGTCGGGTGAAGCAAAGGGCCGTGCCCAAAGCGCAGTCTGCGCTCAGCGATGACGTGCATTCCTCTCGTCAAGCCAAGGGTCAGGAAATGGGCGCATCGGGAAGCGCCATCGCTCCTGATTCCGGTGACGGCGAAGCCGACAGCGATGGCACCGGTAAACTTATCGCAACTCAGCAACGCAATCTCAGCCGCCGCGATCTGCGTGATCTGGTCCGCGCGGATGATATCGCAGAGGCCGAAGCAATTGCGCGTCGCATCGGTGCCGCTTTGCGCGATCGACGTTCGCGCCGTCGGATCGCCGCCCGCAAAGGCGATCGCCTGCATTTTCGCAAGACCATTCGCCTGAGCCTTGCGACAGGAGGGGAACCTCTGCAGCTCTTGCGCAAGTCTCGCCCTGATCGCAGCCGAAAAATCGTTGCGCTTTGCGATGTATCGGGATCGATGAGCGTCTATGCGCAAGTTTTCCTTGCTTTTCTCGCTGGGCTGATGCGCGCTGACAAAGATGCCGACGCTTATCTTTTTCACACACGGTTGGTTCGCATCACTGAAGCATTGCGCGACAAAGACGCACTACGTGCAATTGGTCGGGTGTCGCTGATGGCAGATGGCTTCGGCGGTGGATCAAAGATCGGGCCATCGTTGCAACGCTTTGCCGATACCTATGCGCGGCGCTTTGTAGATGGCCGGTCTGTCGTAGTGATCCTGTCGGACGGCTATGATACCGAGCCACCCGCAATCCTGGCAGCAGCGCTTGAGAAGCTGAGAAAACGCGGCTGTAAGATCATCTGGCTCAATCCACTGAAGGGCTGGAGCGAATACGCGCCCATAGCTGGCGGAATGGCTGCGGCCTTGCCTTATCTCGACCTTTTTCAACCGGCCAACACCCTTGCCGATCTTGCCGCCCTGGAACCAAAATTGGTGACGCTATGAGTCCGGCAGAGATCCTAGACACGGACCTTGCCGATGCGGCACAAGACCTGCGTGACCGGCAAGAACCTTTCGCCTTCGCGACAATCGTGCGCACTGCGGGGGCGACGGCGGCCAAGCCGGGTGCTAAAGCGCTGCTCAGCGCGGACGGGACAATCCTGCATGGATGGCTTGGTGGCGGATGCACGCGTGGCGCGGTCAAACGCGCTGCGGTAGAGGCTTTGCGCGCCGGTCAGCCGCAACTGGTTTCTGTCGCGCCCGAGGAACTCCTGGAAGAAATGGGCGTGATAGCGGGGGATGAGATCGACGGGACGCGCTTTGCGCGCAATGGTTGCCCGTCAAAAGGCACCGTCGACATTTTTATCGAGCCCTGTTTGCCAATGCCCGAACTTGTCGTGCTTGGCGCATCCCCTGTGGCCCAAGCGCTTAGTTCCCTGGCACCGCAATTCCACTGGTCGGTTTCTGGCACCACGTCGGCTGATACGACGTGCAATCGACGACGCTTCGTTGTCATTGCGACGCAAGGCCAAGGAGATCTGGACGCGCTCAAATCCGTACTGACAGATTTGCCCGACTATGTTGCCTTCGTCGGAAGCGCTCGGAAATTCGCGACACTGGCTGAAAAACTAAAGACCGCCGGCATAACGCCCGAGGCCATCAACACCGTCCACGCCCCGGCGGGTCTGGACCTGGGGGCGGTCACGCCCGAGGAAATAGCGCTGTCGATCCTTGCGCAGTTAGTCCGTGTCAGACGGCAGACTGTGGGGCTTGCCGATGGCTGATGTTGCCGCGATCCTTCTGGCCGCCGGTCTTTCCCGTCGCATGGGGGCGCAAAACAAGCTGCTGTTTCCAATAGACGGCGTACCGATGATCCGCCGTGTAGCCATGGCTTACTTAGGCGCCATTGATACTGACCTGACGGTGGTAACAGGACATGAGGCGAGCGCCGTGCGCCGGGTATTATCAGGGCTAGCTGTTTCTTTGGTTCACAATGCAAACTTCACCAGCGGCCAGCAGAGCTCGGTTGCCACGGGATTGCATTGTGCACCTGACGCCCATCTGCTTCTGATCGGCTTGGGTGATCAGCCGCTATTGACCACTCAGGATCTGCAAGATCTGATTGCCGCTCACATTGCAGGTGATGCGACTAAAGTGACGATACCTGTCCATAACGGCGCACGAGGCAATCCAATTACTATCCCGCAGCTATTGCGCCGGCGATTGCTGGAAAACCCCGTACGCCCCGGCTGCTTGGGCTTTACGCGCGATCATCCCGAACATGTACAAGCCGCTACGCTGCCATCGCCAGGGTTCTACACCGATGTCGATACCCCGGATGACTATGCGACCCATTTGGAAACCGCGAACGAGCCGATCTCATGAGCCGACTTCTGATCTGGATGCGCGGGCGTCTTAAATCGCTCGAAATGACCACTGAACAAGCAGACAACATAAGATTTCCCTGTTGCTAAGAAGGACTAGACTATGGAACTGAAGGACGAAATCATCATCAACGCCCCGAAAGATCGCGTCTATGCGGCACTGAATGATCCCGAGGTGTTGAAACAATGCATCCCGGGTTGTGAAGAACTAATCAAGCATTCTGATACTGAACTGGAGGCCAAGGTCTTGCTCAAAGTAGGGCCCGTCAAGGCGCGGTTCGGAGGCAATGTCACCCTGGACCAGACCGGCGCCCCTGATGCATTCTCACTGTCTGGTCAGGGCAATGGTGGTACCGCTGGTCATGCAAAGGGTGGCGCAGATGTGACGCTGAGTGCAGACGGCGACAAAACGATCCTGCGCTATGAAGCCAAGGCCGAGATTGGCGGAAAACTGGCTCAGCTCGGCAGTCGTTTAATCCAGAGCACAGCCAAGAAGCTCGCAGGAAAATTCTTCAAGTCCTTCGCTGATGTAGTGAATGAAGACGCGATGATTTGATCTTAATGGGTGGAGATGAAGCAGTTCTGTAAGCTTGCTCCACCCGCTAACGATCCGAATGGAAATTTGCACCGTTCCAGCAACAACAAATGTGCCGAATATGCGAGCGGAAGCTGCAGGAGCAAGGATCAAGTATTAAGATTCTGGTAAGTCCACTCATCCATCATTAGCTACTTGGTTCTAAACGCTTGATCTGAACATTTGCCGTCGGTTGCCATAGATTCACAGTTTTTCTTTTGCGCTCATCTGCCTATTGCAACTCGGACATGAACGTCTGGTTTTCGCTCTGGTGCCCCGATCTTACCGGCGTGGCCTGTAGAAGGTTTTTCTATCTATAACCCGCGTACTGCTCATAATTCTGGAATAAGTATAGAAAAATTCTCACCACTTTTTGCCCAGGCACCTAGCGTAAGTGCGCCAGAAACTAACGATCAACGTAATATAGCTTACCTAAATGCACTCTGGTTAGTATTTCTGTCCTCGAAAAAAGCGACGCTTGGAATCTTTCTCCTTGAGGGAGAACTGGGGGGCAATTTAGACCGAGAAAGGGAATGTGATAATTCAACCAATCGATAGTGACTTAATATTCAGATATTTAAGTGAAATATGGCTGATGTGGAAGAATGCCATACTAGGTCATTGACATATTATTTATACACGTAAAGTGGAGGGGCAGGGGGCAAGTTAAAGTTCTTGCTGCCTGGTTTGTATCCGCAACAGAATAATCGCCTTGGTAACTTGACCAACGTTGTAAAAAGGGGAGTGTTTGGCGGTTTTTCTTGACTAAAAGATGGGCCGATCCCCATTTAGCTCAGGCCGACTTCTTTCCCAACACTCCGGGCGACGATCGGACTGGGTCGCCTCCGGATGCTTGGCTCATGCGCCGCAAGCGACGACTTACTTGTCGTCGCCACGGCTTAGAAACTTGGAAAAGTAACCAAGTTCTTTCCTACACGGAAGCAAACACGTGTAGCCTGAGCGGGTACTCACGCTTGGTTCGGCACGTCTCTTTCTGCGACAGTAAAGCGTTGATTTTTGAAACACGCCCTAGGGTAACATCCGGGATAATCCAAGAATGCTTCGGCCTTAGCACCGATTACCGACATTCTTAACTATGCTCCAAAAGTCTCATATTTGATCTGATCGCTCATGACGCCTGCAGCCTCCAATCCAGTTTTCAAACCGGTCATAAACTCCAGAGGGCCGCAGATCATATAGTGCGCGTCCGGCCCCGCCCTGATCGCCAACAAGTCCTTAGCAGTGATCCGGCCATGGACGTCAAACGTTTCGCCTAGAAGATCGGTCCTTTCCGGTGAACTGAAGAATATCAATCGGGTGGCATTCGGGTTTCCCGCAATCAGCTGATCAACCTCACGGCCAAACGCATGGGCGCGCCCACTTCGAGCTCCATGGACATACCACACTGGCCGATGGTTTTCTTCTGCTGAGGCTTCGTAAAGCATTGCAAGCATCGGAGTCAGGCCGACACCAGCGCTGATGAGAACTAATGGATTGTCATCTTTGGGGAGTACAAAGTTACCAGCGGGCGGCTTTGCCTCGATCACATCGCCCACGTGCACCTCGTCATGTAGGAATTGCGACCCGATACCGCCTGCCTCGCGTTTTACGCTTATCCTGTAGTTCTGAATCGCGACCGAGCCAGATAGTGTGTATGTCCGACGTACCTTCGCCCCATGACCTGGGATGTCCAAGGCAATCGGCAAATGCTGTCCTGCAAGAAAAGGTGTCACCGCCTCGCCGTTCGTGGGTGCCAGATGGAAAGAGGTGATGTGCTCGGCTTCTAAGACCTTGTCGATCACGGTCAGTTTTGTCATCGTCGCAGGGTCTGCAGACCACCTCAGAGAAAGCGCGGCTGGTCTGTCGATGACAGATTCTATCTCTACATCAATCACACGAAGGATGCTTGGATCGCGCGCTTCCTCCGGGTCCCACTCGACCGAAGCCCGACCCGTCAAATGCAAAAGCCCGCCAGTTGAGAAGTCGACAAAGAGCAACCCAACACGCGGATCTTCGAGCAGGTTCCCGATCGTGTTGAAGAAGTTATTGCCGGTATAGTCGGGGATGCGCAGGCGCTTCGGCCCAACTACCCGGACGAATCCAGGGTCACCGCCACGATGGGAAGCGTCATAGCCGTCGGAGTGCGCTTCGTTAGAGCTTTGTCGCCCCGATCCGATGAATAGAGTGTCAGCGGCGCCTATGTGTTTGATTTGTTCGGAGCTGAGTTGAGTAGACGTCGTCGCTTCAATCGTCATCGCCCTATCGGCTCGCCACCAATTCCGCTCGTTGATATACTTCGGACAATTCCCAAAGGTCTGATGGATATCGACTGCAAAGCCATCCTTGGTTGGACGCGACTTACCGCTGAAGCGGTTGCGGCGGCGCGTAGCGAGTTCGATGCCAACCACGCCGATATCGGTGCCAGCCATAATCGATTCGCTCAGCGGATCTTGTGGATCAATCCGTGTTGCAAGCGTCAGCGTCTGAGAGTCTGGTGACCCAATAAATCCTTCCTCGCCTTCGATGATCGTCGCCCACACTCGTCCCTGGTTATCGCTGGAGGCAGCAACCAGAAACGGTTGTGCTTGATAAAAAGCGCGGTGTTGATCTGGCATGTGATTTCGGATGAAGGGCGACACGCGTTTGGAAAGCCCCCTAACACCCGCGCGTTCTTGTGCAGCCAGTTCGCCCGGATGAAATGGGGTTTCTTCGTCC
This sequence comes from Ruegeria sp. AM5, assembly GCF_056540645.1. Lineage (NCBI taxonomy): Bacteria > Pseudomonadati > Pseudomonadota > Alphaproteobacteria > Rhodobacterales > Roseobacteraceae > Ruegeria > Ruegeria sp. AM5. Next base: position 84,852 of record NZ_JBQFXC010000007.1, read on the forward strand.
AACATCGTTTTGTCCTTCTTTCTCAATCTTGTCATCAAAGTCGCTGTACGCTCAGGTCCGGGTTATCGTCCGCAAGCAACCCCATGACCCAACAGTCCAAGCGACTTTCGGGGTGCTCTGCACGGTTGCGTCAGTTGCCGCCTCGCGTTTATGCGGGCGCGACCTTAGCTACGTTGCGTCCGTTCATGCCGACTTAGTCAAGGCGCGCGTTTTCAATCACGGTTTCCCGAGTCGATGATGAGACGGCGCTTCGTTCGCCTTCGCAAATGTCCATTGAACTACTCGGCAGCAAGACCAACGGCGGTGGCTGGCATCGCTTGAAAACCGGTCAGCGCTTCGAACCTTGCAATCCAGGCACGGACATTCGGGTACGGCGCGAGCGAAATATTCCCTTCTGGCGCATGGGCTGTGTAGGAATAGGCCGCAACATCAGCGATGGTCGGTTGATCGCCAACAAGCCAGTCGCGACCGTCCAGCCCAAATTCCAGTTTTTGCATTGCTTTCGCCGCGGTTGCAGCTGCAAAGTTCTCGTCCAGAGGTGCGCCAAACACCGTAATCAACCTTGCAGCACATGAGCCAAATGCAATTTCACCTGCAGCGAGTGTCAGCCATTGCTGAACGTTCGCTTCTCCTACGGCATCACTTGGTATCCAGTCGGGTGCGTATTTGCGGGCTAAGTAAACTAATATTGCGTTTGAGTCAGAAATGACGGCGTCGCCATCTTCCAGCACGGGCACCTGTCCATTCGGGTTCATGGCAAGGAAGTCAGGCGTTTTGTGCTCACCAGCGGCGAGATCTACAAAGACAGCTTCATGGGCAATCCCTGCGAGCTTAGCAAAAACCAAAGCGCGATGCGCGTGACCTGATTTGGGGAAGTGATGAATACGAACCGGGTTTGACATTTAAGGGCTCCTGCTGGGGTTGGTCATTTACCAAAACAGATACGACTTGCACAATTGCGCGATAATCGTCAATTTTTGAGAAAGTTTAGGCCCTGAGGGGGCGGAATAAGCTATGGATAAGATTGACCGCATGCGAGCCTTTGCGCTTGTCGCAAAGAACGCCTCTTTCACACTTGCCGCACAGCGTATGGGACGATCCGCGCGGCAGGTTAGCAAATACGTCGCGGATCTGGAAGAAGCGCTAGGCGTTCAGCTTCTGAACAGAACCACACGCAGTGTATCCCTGACGGATGTCGGCGCCACGTATCTGGCGATGTGTGAACCACTTCTTGACGGGTTCGACGAGTTGGAAGAAACCGTCAGGAACCAACAAACGGCTTTACGCGGTGTCATCCATATCTCGGCTCCGACGGGATTTGGATCGGTGCGGCTCGCGCCTTCTCTTGCGGTATTCGCCGCACAGCATCCGGAAGTTGAAATCGACCTTCGTCTCTCGGATCGAAGGGTGTCAATTATTGACGAAGGTCTGGATCTCGCGATCCGCATCGGACCGATGAGAGACAGTTCACTTAGAGTACGCCAGCTTGGCCCAATGCCTTTGCTAGTCTGTGCATCTCCAGACTATTTGAAGCGCACAGGTATACCGGCGCATCCACGTGCACTGGAGACGTATGAGTGCATTTTAGACGGCAACATGACGGATCCTACGATCTGGCGCTTCGATTTAGAAGGTCGGGAAATTGCGGTCCATGTTAACGGTCGGCTTCGCGCCAATTCACCGGCAGCATCAGCACGGCTGGCAGCCACGGGAATGGGGGTTGCCCGTTGTCCGGCCTACACAGTTTCAGAAGCTCTAAAGACACGAGAATTGGTCGAGCTCTTCGCCGAGAATCGCGTTACACCCTATGTGGTCGCCGCACTTTTTCCACAGAATCGCCGACTGACGACCCGCGTGCGCGCCCTTATTGATCATCTTGCAAGCGACACGTCGCTTTGCTCTGACTTAAAGGGGTGATGAAGCAAAACCGGTTAATAAAAGCCGTTACGATGTGCAGCTTCCTTTGAAGCTCCTGCTTCTCAGTATATCTTAACGAGCTCCGCCTTGACTGAGACCCGCCAATTGCAGCTTGAAGCTGCGTTCAGGATCACCGCGGAGAATGACTGCAGTGAACCCAAAACAGCCGATGCTACACTTCGATGAGAGTGAGGTTTGGGTCGTGCTCTTATCATTGAGCCTGCTTAACTGAACTGGTCCACCACTATATTTAGTGAACGGATGCCCAAGAATGGCCAATAAGCGACCAAAGCCGGAAGAGATTGTCTTGAAGCTACGACAGTTTGAGCTGCTGATGGGACAAGGGATATTCCGTCTTGATGCAATCAGACAAATCGGTGTTGTTTAACAGACCTACTGCCATTGGCGCAGGCAAGGAGCCGTTGAAGGCGCCATTGGTTCGAGCCCAACGGCGAATGCGGAATGGGTGTAGATCAATTGAAGGAACTGAAGCGGCTCCAGAAGGAGAACGAGCATCTAAGACTTGCCGTATCTGATCTGACACTGGGCAGGCTGACCCTTAAGGAGGAGGCAAAGGAAAACTACAAAACTCGCTCGTCGTCGCGCCTGCATTGAACATGTGCGTAGCGAATTCAAAGTGTCTGAGCACAGAACCTGCCGAGTACTGGGGCAACATCGTTCGACCCAAAAGGATCTCCCGATGGCGCGTGCGATGAGAACCGGTTGATTGCCATCATGATCGAACGGCCAGACAATTTGGTCGCGGCTGCTATCGTCGGATTATAGTTTTGCTCGAACCAGTCTTCCATTTGAACGCGGTCGGATTGTACCTCGCATCCAGCCTGAACCGGATCGTTGGTCAATGGGTAACGGCACCTAGCGTCATTTTCCTGGGATTGCGCCGCGAAGCACCAACCTGAGCCGAGCGTTCAGATGCGTCAACCCGCTTTTAGTTCAGGTTGCCATTTGTCCCAAAATCCCTATCGACGGAAAGTGTTTCGTACAGCTCCAACAACCGTTTCGCCTGCGCGTTCCAGCTATACTCTTTGTTAAGTATCTCGAGGGAGGTATCCGTGAGTTTATAGGCTTCGCGGTTCTCAGCAACTTTCTTTATGGCTACGGCGATAGCAAGTGGGTCGGTTTGATCCATAGCGACGCCATGACCCAATACTCTGACAAATTCCCTTTGATCAGGGCGATCTGGAACGCAAACCGGCAGCCTAGCAAATGTGGCCTCAAACAGTTTGTTCGGCATCGAGTGTAGATAACTCAACCCGATGTTTTGTGAAGCGCTCGCTGCAAGCGTAGCATCTGATACAACGTAGGGTACTGCTTCGGCAGGAACGGGCGCCAGCAAGTGAATTCGGTCAGCAACGCCCAGTTCCTCGGCGATACCCATAATCCAAGCGTCGTTGGGTTCCTTGCGTGGCCCAAGGTTTGCAATATGAAAACCAGGTAAGTGGACTAATGCTGCAGCGAGTTTGTCCACGCCACGGTTTTCTCGTTGGATCCCACCAATGTAAGCGATCAATGGAACGTCTTCTGGCAGATCTAGCAGATCACGAAGCCGGTTTCCGCCTCGGTCAGTTTCACTTCGAGCAATGTCGGGTGAGTTATAGATTAAAGTAGGCTTACTCTTTGTGAAGCGCTCAGAGTAGAGTTCAGCAATTCCCTTAGAAACTGTGATCACATGATCTGTTTGCTTCAGGCAATCGTCTTCCAGTTTCTTCGTTAGTTCCTGCACATCTGTATGGAGTCCGGCACGTTCGGCTTCATACTCATGAGCGTCATAAATAAGTTTACCATTGCCTCGCTTTGCGAGCGCGACACCTGCAGGCAAAGTTAGCAAATCGTGGGCATGAACTATGTCGAAAGTACTGTCGTCCAGCACGGGTAACAGGTTTTGCATGAATACCAGCCCCCGAATTGCGCCGAGGCTCTCCCAACTTGCGGCAAGTTCTTTTTTTTCGCGGTCAAGTTGGGCGATAAGTTCAAATTGCCTTGCAACACCGGGCGCGCCGATGCCTATTTTGTTTAAGCTTCTTATAACCTTGTGATGCAGTTTGCGCCGCATTCGAGCGGTACCACGCGCAGATTTATAATAGTATTTGTTTAACGGAGATTGTGCGCAGCAAAACTGAAGGCGTTCTAGCTGACGCTTCTTCTCAAGATAGTCGTCAAACCGTTTTGTTACTTCTGCTCCCGAGTACTCTAAAAATGGAAGTTTGTTGACAATTTCTCTGTCCAGAGTGGAGCGTTCGAAACAGCGGAAACGCTTAATCTTGATGTTCGAGATCGTTTCGTTTTTCTCTCGGTTTCCAAGCTGGTTGCAAAAGACATGAACATTATGCCCTGCATCAGCAAGAACGCGAGCTTGTTTAAAAACACGCGCATCTTGCGTTACTTCGCTGTAATTCAAGATTGCGATGCGCTTCCGATTGACAATATTCATCGCTGTTTTTGCTCGCTTTAATGTGGTGAGGTCAATTGCTGAATTTTGGATTTGTTTGTCTGATTGGCCAATCTTTTTACTGTCGTCAAACTATCTGAAGTTATGATTTGGATCTAGAGATCACCCTAATATGGTCAGAAAAACTTCTCTTCGTCCTAATCCGAATAGACCCATTGGTGTGCACACCGCAGCCTAGCAGAATCGGTAACATCCCAGCCATGTTACTTCTCATTTCCGATGGGCGAATGCATAAGATGGAATATCTTGGGAAGAGAAAAATATAATCCCCATCCTAATCAAACGGGGTCAAACTGCGGATCATAGACGGTTCCGAACGCTTCGTCAGGGCTCGGCATTTCCTTTTCGTAAGTCTCTACTAGCACAGTTTTGTTAACAAAATGCTTGATCGAAAGATTCTCTGATATGGAATTTTTTCCCCAAGTCCCACACCCCATGGTAAGCGTGAATGGTAGTGCATTATTCATCCCGCCGCCATTACCGAATGTGTGAGCCTGGTTCACGAGAACACGCGCAACGTCGACTTTCTCAGCGAGCGCTACCGAGCGTTCTTTTCTAGTGGTATGAATGCCTACGGAATGTCCGGCACCCTCGTAGTCAAGAATATCGTTGCAAATATCGATGGCGCCGTCAAAGTCTTTCGCTTTGTACACCGAAAGTACAAGTGCAAGCTTTTCTCCGGAAAGAGGAGCTTCTTTTCCGATTTGAGACTGAGGAACCAATATGAAGCGCTTTGAATTCGGGAGCTTCATTTCAAACAGTTTCTGAAGGGTAGAGATGTCTTTCCCTACGGCTTGACGGTTTACGGCACCATTTGTAAACAACTTTTCCTCAATCCTGCCTACTTCTGTAGGAGTCGCGAGGTAACCCCCAGCAGTCTCTAACTCTGAAATCATTGTTTCGTAAACACTTTCGAGCAAAATGACCGAGTTTTCCGAACTGCAGGATGTGGCGTTGTCGAAAGTCTTTGACGCCACAATTTTCGCGGCCGCGTCTTTAATATCCGCGGTCTCATCGACAATTACAGGAACATTGCCTTTGCCGACGCCTATACAGGGTGTGCCACTGCTGTAACCTCTCCGAACGTTTGTCTGGTCACCAGTGACCAGGAGGAGGTCGACATTTCGTGCAAGATAGTCAGCCTTGTCGAATGATATAGGTGCATGTAGCACTTGGAACAATTCAGTCGGGGCGCCGATAGCTCGCAATGCGTCATCGAAATATGATTTCAGTTTTTGAGCAGTGCGCAAACCGGCAGGGGAAGGGCTGATTATGATTGAGTTTCCACCCTTGACCGCCATGAGTGCCTGATTTGCCGGAGTTGCTGCAGGGTTAGTCGAGGGCGTTAGGCTACCGATGACGCCAACAGGCTTTACCCATTCCGTTATGCCGCGCTCTGGATCTTCAAAGATCTTTCCAACTGTTGGAGTCGCGAGTAAGTCGCAAAGTGTTCCAAATGTTTTCCGACGGTTCTTTAGTATTTTATCCTCAATGTTTCCAAGGCCAGTATCGGCAACTGCCATTTCCGCCAGGGTGCGCGCATGGTCCTGTCGATAGATTGCCCAAGCTAGTGCTCGCACAACGTTGTCGATCTGGTTCTGACTATATTTTGCAATTTCCTGCTGCGCGTCATGAGCTGCGGCCAGCTGTTTATCTATCTCTGAAAATGCCAAACGATTTGTCCTGAGTTTGTCGGGTTACTTCTTATTGAGGGGAGTTCAACATTGACACTATATCGTCAAATTTACGAGGCTGTTAGAGCTATCCTAATCTTAAGCACCGCTATCCATAAATTATTTCGAGTCACGAAGGCCTGCGTATATTTCGAGATTTCTTTGATGAGAGATTGCAAAGTTCCCCGATACCACTGTGTTATCAGGGAGATGCGAAATGACGATGCTGCCGATCTTGATATTGCAATTGCGTCCAATCCGCCGATTGTTCGATATCGTCGATCCAGCCCAGATTTCAGTTCCGCTACCGATCTTCGTGCCACCGGCGACCTGGCACCTAGTTCCTATCAAGCAGTCTTCGTCAATTTCGACATTATGTGCGATCTGAGTAAGGTTTCCGATGCGAACCCCATTGCCAATCATTGTGGGCGACAGGCCTCCACTATCAACACAGGTGTTTGACCCAATAGAGACATCGTTCCCGATTACGACACCACCGAGGTGTGGAAACGGCTTAAGGGCACCATTTGGCTGACGTACATGTCCGAAGCCAGGCGCCCCGATGACGCAACCAGAACAAATCTCAACGTTGTCGCCTATGCTTACGCCTGGGTAGACAGTCACATTCGGATGAATAATCACATCTGCACCAATTGCTGCTTCTTTTGAGACAGATGCAGAATGAGCAATCCAGGTATTCTCGGACGTTTGAGCAAACATAGTTTCGTCGTGGAGGCCCTTTGAGAAAGCTATTTCATCGCTGTAGAGCCCAACCAGGATCATTCTAAAGGTGTCACGTGGATTATCCACCAAAATTAGTGTTTTATCGCTCTGAGCTGCTATGTCTTTTGCTTTAGCGTCGGGTAAAATCAAAATACTTGCCGGAACAGAGATTACGTCGGCGGATACCTCGCGCGACCATGTAAGATTTATTGATTCACTTTTTCCAATCGGAGCAGGGCCTATAAAGTCGCGATGGTCTCCAACGATCCTATGGGCTACCCGCATTTTTGTAAGAAACGAGCAAAGAGCTTCGGAGTTTATTGATTGGAACAGCACGGATCAAACCTTTAGAGTAATTAATTCAAACGCTTCTGAGTATTTGACACCCTGCTGGATGCCACGAACTGCAGCAAGCCCCCGAATAAATTCAGATTCAAAATAGTTGCGGTTCTTCAGAATCTGAGACTCATACGACTGTAGTGCTCTTTGCTTCGCCGCTAGATGCTCTTCAGTAACCCGGACAAAAACCCGGCTCTCAAAGCGGAAGTTGTTCCAAGGTAGCTCGTAGCCCAGCATAGTGGTCGTTTTGAATGCGCGCAGTGACTCATTGTGAACAACTTGATGATCCTGATGAACGTCACCACCGGAAGGCGTAAAAATTATGTTTGGTTTGATTTTGCTTCTTAGTTGCACCAGATCTTCGAGAACATCTTGGCGCGAATAATTCAAGCGCCTTACTTGATAATCAAATACGTGCAGCCGCTCTTTGGGAATATCATAAGTTTCCATAGCAGCAAAAAACTCACGTTTTAGGTGGTCCTTGTCGAGGCCACTAGGCAGGGATTGCGCGGCCGTGGAAAACACTGCGACATCAACGGTTTCGCACTCCTCCATGCATCGAGCAAGCGTTGCTCCACACCCAAGCTCTACGTCGTCAGTATGTGGGGCGAGAAACAATACTCTCGCACCGCTGAAAAGACTCATGTTGCCCTCCGGTACAACGCTCTGGTTTCGATCAAAAAAGTGTTATCGGCGTTCTGGCTAGAAATCATAGGGCATTAAATATGTCTAGCAGAAAACCTCTGACTTTGTTGGAGAGATGCCAGCAACCATTTCCGATCAATAAGGTTGGGTCGTTGAGAGTCGCGCGCAAACAGTTCATCAAGGGCTACGAACCTGAATTTGCGCGAACAGTTGACAGCGCTCTTCAGGTTGCCTTCGGCAATTGGTGAGTCAGTTGAATGTTGTGGTAAGGCTTGTTTCGAATGCCGCTTAGCCTTGCGCTGGAAAAGCCCATTGGCCTGCCAACCAAAGGTCGCTTAGGCAAGAAATCAGAACGGCAACAATTCGTGACAGGTCCACAATTGCCAGATAGATGACAAGTAACGAGCCAAATCATTGCGATGGTTTTACTAGGTTGCATGCCACGCTGAGATTAACGTAAATGCGATTGCATCTGAATTTCTAGGCAGGAAACCATCTAATCTGGTTTGGACGAAGATGCGATTTTTAAGGGCTTGTCAATGAAAAGAACTATCGCTGTCGGTCACCGTCTCCCTTTCGTCAAGATTCCCCTCTTCGGTGATCGCGACCGCTTCGGTTTGATTTCGGACCGTAAAGATCCAATGTGGGACGAATGGGAGAAAGCGTGCGCGGATTTTTATCGGGCCAACCAGCGATCAGGGCTCGGAAAGTCTATCAACGACGCGGGTTACCGTGTTCTAAGTACATTTGATTTCACCGGAAAAACTGTGATCGAGATCGGGCCCGGTTATGCGCCACATTTGCCGTTCTTTAAGACGAAACCTTCGCATTACATTCTGATTGATATACGCGAAGAGTTTCTACTGAACGCCGCTGAACAATTGAGCAAGATGGGAATTTCCTACGAAACTCATCTGATCGATCCACAAAATCCGCATAAGCTACCTCTAGAGGCTGGTGTGGCAGATGTTCTGCTGACATTCTATTCTCTCGAGCACCTCTATCCATTGCAGAGTTTCGTTGAGGAATACCGACGTGTTTTGCGGCCCGACGGCCATGTTGTTGGTGCGATTCCAGCTGAAGGCGGGCTTGCCTGGGGCCTTGGAAGATACTTTACTTCGCGTCGTTGGTTGAAACGCAATACTATGATCGATCCCGACAAGCTGATCTGCTGGGAACACCCAAACTTCGCTGACCATATTCTCGATGTTCTTGGCGGGTCGTTCCACTTCAAAAAATTGACATATTGGCCGCTTGGTATTCCATTGATCGATACAAATTTGATAGTTTCCTTCGTCGCAAAAACTCGACATGACGAATGATTGCAAGGCAGCATCCGCTATGAGTAGGTCGGTTCTCGTCATCACGGGGAACGGATCGCCGGCCCGAGCAGCTGCAAATATCTATGCAAAAGCTTTCTCTGAGGCAGGCTACACTATTCATTTCATTGAGAATACGATAGGTCCAAGGCGCATCGCGAGTTTCTTCTGGAAACGGTTCAGACGTTATGGATTACGCGATGTATCAAGCATGTTCTGGCTACGTCTAACTGGTCCGGGGCCTGCGTCGGTCGAAAAAACCTATACACTGCATAAGACCGTTAGTGACCTGGATCACATCGACACCGATTATCTGGAGAGTATCGCTCCGTCTGTGGTCATTACCAATGCCTGCGCCCTTCTGAGTGGTGCTTTGATTGATCGTCTTCATTCGTTTGGATGTGAGATTATCAATGTACACAATGGCATAAATCCCCGTTACCGAGGAACCGGAAACATCTGGGCTGCATACGAGCGCAACTTCAAGATGACCGGCGTGACGCTTCATCATATAGATGCGGGTATAGATACAGGCGAGACCATTGCTACCCGCTATATTGATTTCATCGCACAGGAGACGTGTTTCAGGCAGATTGATGTTGTCGCCTTTGAGGAAGGCGCAAGAATGGCTGTCGAGTATGTTTTGGAGGGATCCGTAACCGGAACGAAAGGAGTTGCTGCACGCAGCCGCGCTTACACCTTTCCACGGCAGGGCCAGTATATCGCTGCGAAGGCACGATATAGTGCGGCACTGAGCGCCGATGCAGTTTGTCAGACATCTGAAATCTGGCAGAAATCGTTTAAGGATTTGGCATCCGAAGAAGACAAGGATGTTTATCAGCGTCAGCACTGGGGGGACTCTGGTACTATCGCTTCGCGGGATCAGCTTGTACGACAGATCGTTGATGAATGCGGACCAGGCCCCAAAATCCTGGACATCGGTTGTGGTGACGGGCGGTATCGTAGCTTTTGGACCGGTAGCGATTATTGGGGCTGCGATTTTTCATTGGAAACAATGAGCTTAGGTGGCAAGCTGGTGCCTTCATCTACCCACTTACAGTGCCCAGTCCGACCAGGTGCAGAAGTCCTTAGCGATGGTGACGGAAATCATTTTGTAGAGGCGGCCGTCGATGCGATGCCTATCGGGGACGCTCAGATGTCTACTGTACTTTGCGTGGGTTTGTTCCAACATCTTGATAACACGGGCGAGGCGGCGGATGAAATTTTGAGGGTGCTGGCGCCGGGTGGCCAGTTAATTGTCAACACATTGAGACAACCATCGTGGTTTGAGCTCTTTCCGCTGCGACTGCTTGGCTTGATGAAGAGGGATCTTGGTGCCCTTGTGTCGGCGATTAGCCGACAAGACTACTTTTGCAATATCGAAATTGCTGGCACAAAACTCGCACGCCGCTATTCAGTCGCCGAGTTGTCTTTGCTTTTCGCTCCGCAAGCTGTGGTGAAAGCCGTCCATTATGGTGGACTCGGGAGAACTCGCTTTTTGTCGCGTGAAATCACGATTGTATTTGAGAAAAAGCACCGCTAGGCGTATTTTATGTTAAATGAGGCACTAGGACAGGCGGTGCGGCTTTCAAAAGCCATATTGGGCTATGCGCAATTACTTGGCGGGCCAGAGAAAAGCTAGAATTCAAGTCTATCGGCTTAGGCGTATGTTGCCAATAATAGGCATAGGCGGGGCTTTCGATACAGCCCCAACGTTGTTTGAAAAACAGAAGTGGTGCATCACTAGGTGCTGAGGAACCAAAGCCGAATGTTTGCGCTTCAGCTTCAATGGCCAGAGAAATCGCATGATCCAGTATGAGTGATGCTAAATCACGCTGGTCAAAGTCTGCCCGCATTGCTCCCCAGCAATAATCCCATCGCTGGCTGTCATGTAGCAAGAACACCCCGCCGACCACTCGCGAATTTTCTCGCGCCAATAACAGTGTACTATGACTCTCAATCTCAAGAAGACGCTGATACAGCGAAAGAGGCTGGCAAATCATCCGGTGCTTATTCCGGTATAACTGTAACATCAGATCGTACCATTCGTTCAGATCATTCGGATCTCGACTGGTACCGATCTCTAACTCGGCTAGTTCTCTCCGAGCTTTGTTCACCTTCGTACGATGACGTTTTTTGTAGCTTTGCCGCTGTTTTTCAATCGTGGAAGACAGCGGCACTTCGCTGACAATTGAAAAGATGGTTTCCGCTAGCTCATGCTGATTGACTACATCTCCATCCAACCGATCTAGCGTCTTGTATTCAGCATAACAGCGCGGGCCTTTGGTTTTGGCCAAAGAAATCAAGTGTTTCACTGCGGCCTGTTGTGAACCTTCCCCTGTGAGCGGTGGATAGAAATTGAAAGGTGCACTTGTAATTTTATGACCGGAAAAAAACGAATGGCTTGCAAAGGCCGGAACCCCGGTAATACCGGTTTCGCTCATTACCGATTGATGGAGCGGTTTGATTTTATAAACGTGCTCCAGCACCGACACAAATTCGCGGGCATTCATATAGGAGCCGGCTTGTGCTTCTGTGAAGAATTCAACCAGACTCATTGGGTGTCTTCCGTTTTATGCCGTTTGCCGTGAATCTGCCAAATTCTCTGATAGAGATCCCGGAAGTTGAACCCATCAAATACCAGAATGTACAGAAGCAATAAGATATTTGGCACTAGCACGATCAATCTCAGCATCAAGCCGTGCACCAAACCCTCGACGACGGGGATTCCGTATGTGCTCAAGGCGAGAGCAATAGCAAACTCATAAGTTCCAATTCCACCAGGAGTCACCGTTACAAATAGACCCAGCGCTCCGGCTATGAAAACCAACAGTACCGCCAATGCGCCGATCTGAGCAGTTGTTCCTTCAGTGTTCAAATGCACGAGGTAAACATAGAAAATAAGGTAGGAATTGGCCCAGACGATGACAGATAAAACGCCCGCCTTCGTAAGAACAGGGGTAGAGTTGGTCAAAGCGTACAGGAACTGAATGGTCATCCGTTTCAATCCGTCAAAGGGCAAATTTTGAACGGCGCGAACCAATGCGTTTGGCGCAAATATCAGTAGTGAAAACACAAGCACAAGGGTCACGGCCAGCGCGGAAAGCAAGGTGGTGCTCCCGATCAGTGCCTCGTCTCGGGCGGCTCCTTGAGCAAAGATCAGTATAGCCAGCATTCCAAGAAGGACAAAAACGTCGAGAGCGCGCTCATAAAATAGGATAGAGAATCCCTTGGATAGCTCAAGAGAGGCACGCTCAAGCAGATACACGGGCTTGACGAGGTCTGATAATCTGCTTGGAAAGACAATTAAAAGTGAGGCAACAAGCGCTATGGATTTGCTCCCGGTGGCAAGGCTTACGCGCCCTTCGCTAAGCACTTGCATTCGCCACGCAGCGCTTATCAGCGACACCCCGCTGACGAGGACCGACAAGATAAAACCTCTGATCGGAACAATGGTGTAGTCTTCCTGCCAGAGTGTCCGAGTTGCCCAGATGATCAACAAACCAAGCAGCAATAATGCGATGCTAATGCGAAGGACTGGCCGGTTTTTGGGTGCTTTCGTTACGAATCTATTGTGAGGCATCGCGCTTTGTCAGACGAGCGTAAATCATGAAGCCTGCGTGCTTATCGAGAAACTTGTGTAAGCCAAGAGGTATCGGGAAAGGTAGCGCCCGAGCCGGAAAGAAGTGATAGAAGATCTGGTCAATTTCAAAATATGGAGACAGCAAATCGACAAATTGCTGTTTCGAATAGGATTTTCCTATGGGGTTCTCGGCGCCGTCATAAAGCCGGACAATTTCGTCAACATCAGAGTTGTTCATTATGTCTTCGCGCCCACGTCCTTTGAGACCACCGCCCAGCTTACTGACGATCCATCCGCCATATCGCAAAATCGGCCACATCCGGATAAACAGATTTCGGTAGTAGACCGAGATCATCGCGGTGCCGCCAGGTTCAAGGACACGAGCGATCTCTCGCACGCAAGATTCTGTATCGGGCGTGTGATGGATTACTCCCTGACAATTCACATGGGTAAAACTCGCGTCGGGGTATGTAAGCTTTTCCGCGTTTTGCTGGCTCGCCTCGACTGTCAAACCATAAATTTCAGCGCGTTTTTTTACCAATTGTACCGCCTGTTCGGTCAAATCCGCCGAACTGACGTGTTTGGCACCCCTATTTTGCAGTTCTACAGACCACATGCCGGGACCACAGCCTAGGTCCAGAACGTGCTCATTCGTCTGCGGGCTTGGGAATAAATGATCGGGCAAAGCACCGGCAAAGCAATCATCAATCACGACCTGACGATGGTGATCAAAAAAAGCCTTCGTCGCAGGCTCATGTTCGGATTCACCGGTGAACAAGGGATTTGCTTCCCAAAAATCGCGGACGTCATCGATGGTTTTATTCTGACTCATTTCCATGATGCCTCCAATTGAACCATTGAATATTGGTTTTGGTTCCGGACTTACTTGATATCAAGGCGCATATGCCACGTCTCTTCCACCTGGCGCAACCATGCTTCAAGGCTAAGTAGCATCCAAATTCGGTGGCTGGGCAACTCGTCCAGCGGGCGAAATTTCCGCTTCAGACTTCTTTGGTAATCATGAACCACAGCCTCAAGGTACTCTGGCCTGAATAGCCGTTGCAGAGGGCTGTCTTTTGCAGTTAGGCGCTTGGTCATCCAAGATTGCATCGGCCCTCGCAGCCAATTGCGCAATGGTGTTGGGAATCCACGCTTGGGCAATTGGTATAGCTCACTGGGTAAAAGGTCGCGGGCACCACCTTTGATGATTGCCTTCAATTCTCCGCCTGTCAATTTGACGTCGGATGGAATCGAAAGCGAAAGAGCAATCATCTTATTGTCGAGCATTGGAGTTCGAGACTCGAGCGCATGCGCCATCGAAATCTTATCTTCCACCACCAATAAACCCGGCAGGTATATCTTGAAATAGGTGTAAATTAGCTGTTCGTACAAACTGTGTGCTTTGGCGTTGACCTCCTTCAACTTGGACGCCGGGTCATGGGGCTCCAAGGCGTTCCAGGCATTGGGCTGCAAAACGCGAGCCTGATGTTTGCGTGAAAACAAAACCGGAAGCAAATAGCGCCCTTCTCCTCCGCGCAGCATCGAAAGCGTAAAGTAGCCAATGTGTGGGAGCTCGGACATACGGATCGAGCGCAGCGCAAACCAAGTCTTCCTTAAGCTGCGGCGGAAACCGGATAGCACCGCGGCAAACTTGAAGACAGGGTAGCCGGAAAAGAGTTCGTCACCTCCATGTCCGGTAAGGATCACCTTGCATTTTTGCGCAGCAGCTTGTGCAACCAAATACTGCGGAAGTGCACCCATACCCATTTGGGGAGCGTCAAGTGCATAAGCCAGATTATCCATCTCTGCCATCGCACAATCTGGAGTGATATCCACACCTTGATGCGGGGCGTTAATACTGTCAGCAACAAGCGCGGCCCCTGACATCTCATCGTACCATCCACCTTCGGGGAAACGCCCGGTAAAAGTCAGTGGTGGGGTCGGCAATAGCGCGGCTGCGGAACTGGCTACTGCCGAACTGTCAAACCCTGCACTGAGATAACTGGCAACCCCCACGTCGCTCATCAGGTGTCGCTGTACACTTCCCTTTAAGGTATTTTGAAAGCCCATGGAAGCTTGCACGAAGTCAATTTCGTTGTTTGGAGTAACGCAGAGCTCCCAATAGTGTGTCTGCGTTACGTGATCTTCAGAGACTTCGAGAAAACAGCCAGGCTCAAGAAGCTTGACATCCTGAAAAAGCGTCGTTGAACCGAACTGGTTCTGGTAGGTCAGGTATTGAGAAAGTCCTGTTGGATCAATTGGCCATTCTCGGGCATCGATAGCGCCAAAGAGGGCCTTGATTTCAGATGCGAACAGAAACTCGCCCAACCGGGTGCTGTAATAGTATACCGGTTTGATACCCATCCGGTCACGAGCAAGGATGAGACGTTTTCGGGCAGGCTCCCAGATGGCGATCGCGAACATTCCGTTTAACTTAGAGAAGGCATCCGTTCCATACTGTTTGAATAGGGGCAGAATAACTTCGCTATCGCAATCGGAGTGAAACACATGACCAAGCGCTTGCAATTCGCGACGTAATTCAGGGTAGTTGTAAATCTCTCCATTGACGACACTGCTCAAGGTGCCGTCGGTGCTGTGCATTGGTTGGCTTCCCGCATCGGTCAGATCGACAATCGCAAGGCGCGTATGTCCGAGAGTAATATCGTTATCCGACCACGTTGCCTGTCCATCGGGTCCACGATGCCGCAGGCGTGCCATCATTCCATCAACCCGAGTTTCACGGTTCTCGGGTGTCCCACGAGCAAAATCTAGAATACCACAAATCCCGCACATATCCTGTTACTTATCTTCCAGGTCTTTGAGACGAGCGCTGATCCGGGATAGCAGGACATAGTTCTCTTCAAAATTCTTCCGATTTTGTTGAGAAATGAAATAAAACACCATGAAGATAAAAAGTATCACCGATGAAATGAATACTAAGAACAAGGTAAGGTACCCGTTGATCAACGTTTCGCGGAGCGATTCGTAGAAGGAAAATGCCTCAACTCCCATTCCGCCCCAGATGTAGATAGTTAGAAAGTTCTTGAGAAGGATCACCAAGCCAACAAAGATGACGCTTGAAAGGAGCACCGTGGGTACAAACAAAATCAGTCCCGGTCGCAGCAGCCAGTTATAGACCAAGTGTGACGCCATCGTGCTGGACATCGAAACAAAAGGTAACGATGCAATAAAGCCTTTTTTAGCGGCTTTTCCACGATCCCGATCGCGCCATTTCAGCAAGGCGGGAACCTCGACAATCTTCAGGTTGCCTAATCGCGCTTTTTGTAGGATCTCTAGGTGTAAGTCTTTGCCATCATTAATTAACTCCATAGCATTGATGGCCTCGCGCGTATAGCCGCGTACGACGCAGGTCACGGTTGCAAATTGCCCATTGAGGCTGGCCGACAGAATTTTGTTTCCCCATTTTGACATCAATGCGCGCGAAGTTGGCACATTCTCGACACCACCACCGGGCGCATACGCCGAGGCCAAAGAGATATCTGCAGTGCCATTCTGCAATGGCTCAAGTAGTGCAGGAATGTGTGACGGGGCGTAAGAAAGGTCGGCATCAAGACAGATCACAACCTTCCCTAAAGATTCATCAAAACCGGTCCGAATAGCTTTTCCGCGCCCCATGTTGCGTTTGTGATGTGTGACCCGAACTCGAGCGTGCTCTTGTGCATAGCTATCAACAAGATCACCCATGCCATCAGTTGACCCGTCGTCGACGACCAGAATCTCGTAGTCGAGATCTGGCATATTCTTCTTAAGCCAGTCCCGAAGTTCTGTTAGATTTCGAAGGATGATCTCGCTCTCGTTAAATGCGGGGACAAGAAGTGACAACTCAGGAGTAGCAAAGTCCTGCGGCATATCTGCGTATGTCATATGGGGTCTTTCAGCAAGTCGGAATTAGGATGCATTTAGGCTGGCCACGTCGAGAACGAAAAAGGTATCATTCTCGAATACTGGTGTATAGCGCGGACCATCCACGGCGTGTTCTTTTAGGTATACAAAATAATCGATTTCATAGTCACGGACCATGTTGGTCATCCAGTCTAGGTCCTGCGCGTAGTATATCCTGCGTGCAATACTACAGACATTTCGAAAGTTCCGTCGGATACTTGATGGATCCTCCTGCAACATTTTGCGACTATCGATACCGATCCTTTTAGCACGCGCCAACCCTTCGTCGAAATTGTTCAAATTCCCTGAGTAGAGCCATCCATTCTTGAGGAATTCTTGAATGCTACCCCAAGAGCTGCGCTGCGAGAAATCACGCCAACCATATGAAATACAGGGATCGGTCATGAATAGATCGGTTGGGTCAGAGTTGCTCTGCGCCCATAGTTGTACTTCTTTGTATTCCGATGCCGTGGTGCGACGGTTTTCTGTTAGCGTGTAGCGTTCAGTGATCCATAGATAAGACAGAATCATGCTGATTAGCAGAATGCTGAGCGCGGTCAGCCGCGCCAGCCAATTCGGCAAATGCCACAGCTTAATTGAGGTAGCTGATTGAATGAGGATTAATGCAACCCCAACTAAGGATAAAGCAAAGAGCCATGGCGTACCGAAATATCTAGCAAACGACAATTGATATCCCGCATGAAAGTGAAGGGCCAGCAGTAAGGCTGGGGGTAAGGCAAACAGGACAACCGCCGTTTCGTAGGACCACAACTTAGGTCGGTGCACAATGGCACCGATGACCGGACTGGCATAGAGAAGCGCAAGCACGATTGAATATGGATATTTCTGAAACAGCGCTGTCGCGAGAAAAGCAATGCCAATCAAAACATACCCATAATTGCCGCCCAGCAAATCGCGAAACAGACGATGAACTATGATCGGTAGTAAAAGCAGCGCACCAAATGCACTTAGTCGCTGAGGTGATATCTTTAGTAGTTTTACACTCCACTTATGTTCGGCTGCCAGCAAGCCAAACAAACTAACGATACAAATTACGGAAATCATCACCAGGATCTGCTTGCGGCGCAGATCACCCAGTTCGGGCGTGCGCCTCAATGCCTCGACACCTACCAAAACAAGCCCCATGAAGGGCAGAAGCACCCTGTCCGGGTTTGGTAGAATCATGCCCAAATCGGACAGATACCAATGAAAGTTGAAGAGGCGACTAAACTCGATATACTCAAATTCAGGTATTTCTGGCCCCGTCAGTGATTGTGACGCGATGAATTCAAAAAACCAGATCGCAGAAAATGTGACGGATACAACAGCCGCGATCCACGGTGTCGGCCGTTTCAACTCGGACTTGTCAATCAGGAAAGCAAAAAACAGAACCGGAAGGGTCAGCGCTGTCATGGACGGATGGATGGTAAAGCCGGCCATCAGAAGGACCGCCATCAACACATATCTATGGGTCAAAAGCGCGCAAAGCGCCGCTAGTCGCAGCATGTCGGCAAAAACGTAGAATTGCCCGACCAAGAATGGTGTGCCAAATCTTGCAAGATCAATCTGGCGGGCGCTACTTGCTAAAAAAAGGATGGCAAGCAGAACAAAACTGTACGGAAGCGTTTGCGGTAAAAGTGTTCTCAGGATCAAAACAGCGCCAGCGATCAATAGCACGACTTCGCAAGCGATCATCATGTACATAGCGACGATAGGCTGAATGCCTAGATAGCTAGCGACAAAGGGATAAATCCAAACAAGCAGTGAATTGCCGATAAAGGCGGCACCACCAGGGTAGTCCTTAGAGAAGTTCTCAGGGTAAAGTACCGAATTCGCGAAATCCACGGCCGAGAACCCACCCCAAGCTACAACGAGGTCTAGTTCAAGGAAATAGGTGTGCCCAAGGTAAGCGAATACCGCCAGAGCGGTCATACACAGCCATATAACCGCGAACTCATGACGTTGCATTAGGATTTGCCAAATTTCATAGAGACCCGCAAAGGGTTGCCAGCGCAGGTTTTTTCATGGAGGTCTTTCACGGTGTCGGAACTGCGATCAGCAAGGGTGTGCTTCCGTTCTATATCTGCTAACTGGGTGCTGTTCTAGTCCTTTTTGTGAGACCCCTCATGTCTAATAATGTGGTTGTCCAGTTCGTCTTGCAAAGTGCTGAGCGCTATTGTGCCGAGGCGACGAAGGATGCCCTGATTGACCTTCCAATACCGACTACTTCAAAGCCATTCGATTGGCCGCTTGTCCGCATTTGCCTGCCGGACTGGGCCGCGGATATTGGTGTCGGCCAGCCCTCGCACCTGATGGCGCCAGCCTTTTGTGTAACAGGTGAAGGTGCGGACTGGGAGTGCTGCGATTGGTGGCGTGCTTGTTTTTCATTTCTGACTTGCGAAGCTGAACGCCATTACGAACAGAGAATGGGCCCCTGTCATTCCTATGCCTATCGGCTACCTAAGACACTTACATCACTCTGGGACCATGCTTGGGTAAACCGTATTCTACTTTTTCTGCGGCGCTGGGCTGCCTGGAAGGCAGGGCGAAACGAAGCTGATATGTTTGGTGCGTTACGTGGGGCGGAAATTTTGCTCACGCATGATGTTGATGCATTACAAAAAACCTTGCCAATAAGGATCAAAGCGCTGGCCTTTGACGGGTTCAACGCCCTTAAGCTTGCACGGCAAGGTGCGCTTCGTGACGCTGTAAAGCGATTGGTCAAAGGGACTGGTTTTTTCTTGCGTCCGGCCGATTATAATTACTTGGCGCATATTGCTGCCCTTGAGCAAAGTTTCGGACAGGTCAGCACATTCAACTTCCACGGTGGAAAATCGCGACGGATACGCGGGCCAAAACGCTATCTGATGGATCCCGGCTATGATGTGACATCTCCGTCAATTGCACATGAGTTGCGCAAATTGGCCGCGAACGGCTTTACGATCGGAGTCCATCCATCCTTCGACGTGTTTGCCGATGCAGGACAATTGCGCGCCGAAATGGATCGCATACGCTCAGCAACAGGTTTGTCGGTCGTAGAAATCCGCCAGCATTGGCTGCGCTTCAGTTGGGCAGACACCTGGCGGGCGCAAGAAAAGGCGGGGCTATTGCGTGATACCACATTAGGTTTCAATGATCGCCCAGGATTTCGCAATGGTGCAGCAATGTGCATACCGGCGTGGATAGCACCAGAAAAGCGCGCCTCAGAGCACTTGCGTAGTATACCCATGATCCTTATGGATTCACATTTGTTCGATTATCATGTTTCAGACGAGCAAACGCGACGTGCCACAATCGATCGGTGGTTGGACGAGGTGAAAGCCGTGCACGGGATCGCCACGGTGGTCTGGCATCAGAGAGTGTTTCACCCTAAGGACTACGGCTGGGGGGACGACTACACCTATCTCCTGTCTCGCCTGCCTGGCTCCAAGGAAGATCTTTAATGATAGACAAGGTCCATTGCCCATATCTTCAACAGGTGCACAGGGCGTTGCCACGACTTCTGGCACTCTTTGACACAGATCCGCTTTCGCCAACGCTTGGTATGGGTGATCGAACTTATTGGGCTTGGAAACTCAAGGACTTTCCCAATGCCACACAACAAGGTGCGGTTAACGGGCTCGCGCGGCTTGTCTGCGCGGATCTCCTGCCGGATGGGATTAGCGCGAGATCGGTGATCGAACGGATCATACAGATCATCCACGGAGCGAATGAAGCTACCGATCGTAACGGATCACTATCTGAAGCGCTTCCAAATGAAGGGTCATTTTGCGTCACCGCTCTTGTTGCTGCGGACGTCCTGACTGCGCTGGATCTGCTCGGCGACCGACTGACTGCACAAGAGCAGCAAGCGGTCGAAGCCGTCGTCGCGCCGTGGATTGCATTTCTGCATCGCCAAGACGAGTTTCACGGGATCATATCAAACCATCTCGCCGTTGCGGTCCTTGCGCTGGTAATGTGGGAAGACCGCACAGGCGAAGACCAAAGCGTACGTGCGAAGGAGTTTATGAACCGAATTCTGCAGCATCGTTCGACCGAAGGCTGGTTCCGTGAGTATAATGGGGCTGATCCGGGCTATCAAAGTTGGCTTATGAGTGCGCTTGCCGAGGTGCATAAGCGGCGCCCTGATTGGGCACTTGGTGATGCGTTGGAACAAGGATGTACTTTTTTGATGCATTTTGCACATCCCGACGGGTCATACGGCGGAGTTTATGGCAGTCGTATGACCCGGTTCTGCTTTCCTGCCGGATTTGAGGCGCTTGCCCACGAAATGCCGTCAGCACACAGCATGGCGATTTTTGTTCGCAACTCGATCTCTCGTCATGCACTGGTTACGCTGGATACTATGGATGCCCATAATTTGGTTCCGCTATTCAATGATTACGTCTGGGCAGCTGTTGAGCGGCGCGCCAACAGCTGCCGCCCAACCCCCTTGGGCCTTCCCGCCACGCAAGCCGGCCTTCGGGTTCATTTTGAAGATGCTGGATTGTTGATCGACGTAGGGGAGACACACTACACCGTCATCGCCACAAAGAAAGGTGGCGCCTTGCTTCATTTCCAAAACGGCATAGCTGTCCGCGAAGACGAGGGCACAGTTTGTACCAAACGTGGGTCTGCGCCTTTGACTTCGCAATACCTGGATCAGAATTCCGAACTTCAAGTTCTGGATGCTACGGTGCAGATTTCATCAGATCTACGGCCAGCACGTGCACAGTTACCAACTCCTTTCCGCTTTATCATTCTTCGAATACTGTCACTTACCTTTTTCCGCACTGTCGCATTGGGAAATACGATCAAAAAAGCGCTCGCTGCCTTCCTTGTCACCAAAGTGCCTAAGGCGAAGGGTAGAGTTACACGGTTGATAACCCTTGGTCACGATCTGAACCTGCAAGATACGGTTCAAGCACCTGCCGGTTACAAGCAAACCAAAGCCTCTAAATTCAGGGCGATACACATGGCCAGCCAAGGATATTGGCAAAGATCGGACGATACCCGATGATTCCGCGTTTCAAGGCGGATTTTGGTGCCGCGGAGCTTCGTGCTGCATTCAGCCCATTACTTGGGCGTGAAAAGGAAATCGCAAAGTTCGAATTAGATTTTGCTGGGCTCTTTGACCAGCGGTATGCCATTGCAATGCCTTATGGGCGCACTGGCCTGATCATGCTGCTGAAAGCGTTTGGTTTTGAAGGAGACGAAGTGCTGTGCCCATCTTACACCTGCCTTGTCGTTCCCGAAGCGATCGAAAAAAGTGGCAACCAAACTGTATTCGTCGATTGCTCGGCTGCCGACTACAACGTGGATTTTGATCTGCTGGAAGAAGCAGTCGGCCCACGTACAAGCGCCTTTGTCGCAACCTCGATTTTTGGACATCCCATAAATGCTAAGAAACTAGCGTCATTTCGTGCGCGTCATCCGCAGATCAAAGTAATCCAGGACTGCGCCCACAGCTTTGCAGCCGAGTGGGACGGGGAATCGGTGGTGGCAATGGGTGATGCGGCCTTCTTCGGACTCAACATATCCAAGACGATGTCCTCGATCTTTGGTGGCATGGTTACAACAAACGACGTGGCGCTTGCCGAACGCCTGCGAGTGCTTTGTGCCGAGCAGATACGCGCCCCGGGAGTAAAGAAAAACCTTGCACGCAGAGCTTATGTGCTGGCGGCTTGGACCGCATTCACCCGTCCGGTATATGGTGCAGTAAACTGGCTTGAGCGTATTGGCGCCTTAAGTAAGTTCACAACCTACTATTCTGAAGAAACCGTTATGATGCCTTCAGACTATCTCGACGGGATGACAGCTATAGAAGCGCGGGTCGGGCAACTGCAATGCGGCAAGTACAAAGACATTGTCGCGCATCGGCGTGCGGTCGCGAAGATATATTTTGACGCATTGTCTTCGACTGAAGCAGAGGATTTTATCCTGCCACCCAACCTTGCTGGCGCCAGTTACTCGCATTTTGCCGTTCGGACCAAATTCGCACCCGCCCTCATTGAGGACTTGCGTAAGAATGGTGTCCAATTGGGGCATCTCATCGAATATCATTGCCCTGATCACCAAGCATTTAATGCAAGGCGCTGCATCGGCCCACGTCATGCTGCAGAATGGCCAGGAACCATGATTAATTTGCCATTGCAGCGTGATCTCAAGCCAGCTGAGGCGTTAGAAATCGCAGAATTGATCACGGGTAGTTTGCTGAGATTACGTGCAGAAGCCCCGAGAACCTGCGTGTTAAAGTAAGTTCGATCCAGAAGTTCTTGAAGATTCAATAAAGCAACCAGCATGGGACGATTGACGCTGAGCGTCTTGCTCGCTTTGCGCAGTTTGTACGAGAGGTGACCGCAGAGCGCATTCGAGACAAGATTGCTGCTTCCAAACGAAATGAGTTGTGGATGGGTTGAGATGCAGCCTGCGGATACCTCGCAGATGGAAGATCGCTGCTAAAGATGGATGAAAAAGAGGCAGAAAGGCACTTCTGATGATGGCATTTCATCCGTGATTTGTGCAGTCAGGGCTGATAGAAGGCGAACTTCAATGGAACAGCGCTGAGAAGTTCGCGGGTTTCTGAGTAGAAGCTGCTTCGCATCCCAAGGGTTCAGCCCCGACAGGCAAATCAAATCATCGAATGTTTCCGGCGCAACTGCGGGCGCGGTTGTCCACGATCAATTGGGACAACAAAGGTTTACAACACACTCACTATGCTGAATGACCGAGTACGCTGGCAGATCGTCTTCGGGGCGTTTCAATGGCTCGCATAGCGGATAAGAAGGCGTTGTAAGGGCTCTCTGCCAAACTTGGAACGTTCACAGCACCGAAGTATAACCAGACCTTGATTTAGAAATGGCGATGCTGCGTTGTAGCAGGTTGGAATGGCATAAATTGCTATCGAATCGTTCTCGGTCGATCAATATCGAGCAACGCGGACGCCAGCGTTAAAGCCGCTGACAGCGATACCTCAAAACCAGACTTATTGAAAATCAGCAGCACTTTAGCGCAGAATCTGTGACTAACTTGCTAGCAGTAACCGCAAGTGTAACCCCCCAGCCCTCATTGGACATACACTACGGCCAGTTAATTCCCCTGATTACGAGCTTCCAGCCGTTCAAGGTTTACAACCGTCGAAAGCATAAGACGATCATGGCTCCAATCCTGAGTTTGACGAACCGAGGCCGAACCAATTGCAAGCACAACAACAAGGGAAAGCGCCGACCCAACGAAAATAGCCGACAATTGGGTCGTCGTCACTGGTGCATCGGTCAGGGCGATCACACGCTGTCGCAGAACATGCTTTGCTTTCGGCCCGTTAACCAAGGCCACATGAAGAATGCGAGGGCTTTTTAGCTTAACCGATCGTGTGCAGTAGTCCAGTAAACAGGCGGTATAGTCGGTCGCGTCAATCCCTTTACGCGAGACGACAGACTGATCGCAGGCCAATTCGCGAAGCCGGTCAAACTGATGCTTCATAGCCAGATAGGCCGGGTTCCAGAACAGCAACGGGCGTAAAAGCTCGAAACCCAGTTCCCATTCCACGTCCAATGCGCGGATGTGCTGAAACTCGTGCGCCAGAGCAAAGCGCAGATCGCGTGGCGAGTTCAGTAGATGGCTGGGCAAAACAACGTGGCGGCGACGAAGGCCGCGTACTGCAAAGGGTACGGTCACGCGATCCGAAAGACGAATGTCCACTTTGGCCGATTGTCGCCATAGAAAGCTGGAGCTTACAGCGTTGCGAATTGCAAGCGCGTTGAGGGCAACCCGAATTGCCAGAACAGCCGCCACCAAAACCAGTGTAATCAACGCACAAGTCACAAAAACAGAGCCGCCTGACATGACATGATCAACCCAGCGTTCGCGCGTGTTCAGAAGGGTTTCGAACTGCGCAGCCGGCATTGCGATTTCGCCGCGCAAATAGGCTGCCACTGCGATATCCCCCAGCGCAACAACCCGTCCGGGCCATACCTGAGCAACAAAACCCGAAACACCCATCGCCAGAACCGGGCTGAGCATAACGCCGATGCAGAGTATCTTGAGCGAACGAAGCTGAGCAACAAAGCCGTACCGCATGGGCGTCAGCGCAAGGCCTCCGCGCACGGCCAGCCAGATCAGCGCCGACAATCCAAGCACTATGTTGAACTCGAGAAACGCATCGAGAACCGGTTTAACCGCTGTCATTTTGCAGTCTCCTCTCTACCAGTGCTCGAATCTCCTCTAGATCATCTTCTGTCAGCCCCTCATCATCGACCAGCCTTGCCACCAGAGTTGCGGGCGTGTCGTCAAACAGGGTCCGGGACAAATTCTGCAACGACCGCGACTGATACCTGTCCTTCTCCAGAAGGGGTCTGTAGATCAGCGACTTGCCGTTCTTCTCGCTTTCGACAAAGCCCTTTTCATCAAGAATACGCAAAATTGTGGCTCCGGAAGTGTAGGCCAGATTGCGATCAGGTGGCAGGCGATCAAGGACTTCACGGACCGAGCCCTGACCAAGCGCCCAGAGTTCGTTCATGAACTCAAGTTCCACGTCGGTCAGAAGATTTGTTGTCTTTTTCTTTCGCATCGATCTCGGTGTCGCCATTATTTAGTATGCCTGACAGACAAGCATCCTTTCGCTGTTTCTCAAAGCTTAAACTTTCCAGAAGACGAAGACGCCCCAACCGATGGACAGGAAAAGAGGCGTCCATACAGGTTGGCCTACCAGCCCAAGCCAGGCCAGGAAGATATAGGTCGAGCCGAGCAGTGTTATGAACAACCGATCGCCCAACGTGGTTGTCAGACCAAGTACACCGCGACGTTCAAGGCCGTCGCGGAACTTGAACCCTTCCAAAAGTCCAATTAATGCGATGGCCGCAAAGATACCCACGAATACCGCCAACGTCGCCGGGGTCCAGGCCATCCAGAAATCAGGCCAAAGAGGGGCGGTCCACGAGAATCCCTTTTCCTCTTGCTGGCCAACATTGCCCCATCCGGCTTGCTGGGCGAATGCCATCGAAGGCAGGAAGGGGAGGGTGAGAAGAAGTCTACGCATATCGAACCTCACACACGGCCCATCGCGAAACCGCGCGCGATGTAGTTGCGGACAAACCAGATGACAATGGCACCAGGGATAATGGTCAGTGTTCCGGCTGCTGCCAGCAGACCCAACTCATACCCCGCGCTGGAGGCGGTGCGGGTCATCACGGCGGCGATGGGCTTGGCCTCGACCGCGGTGAGGGTCTTGGCCAGCAGCATCTCGACCCATGAAAACATGAAGCAGAAGAAGGCCGCGACGCCGACACCCGCTTTGATGTTGGGCAGGAAGATCGTCACGAAGAAGCGTGGGAAAGAATAGCCGTCGACATAGGCTGTCTCATCCAATTCTTTCGGGATGCCGCGCATGAAGCCTTCGAGAATCCAGACCGCCAGCGGCACGTTGAACAGCGTGTGCGCGAGCGCCACGGCCAGATAAGTGTCGAACAGGTGGATTGACGAATAGAGCTGGAAGAAGGGCAGCGCGAACACCGCCGCTGGCGCCATCCGGTTGGTCAGCAGCCAGAAGAATAACTGCTTGTCGCCCAGAAACCGATAGCGCGAGAACGCATAGGCCGCTGGCAGCGCTACACAGACCGACAGCACCGTGTTGATCGTCACGTAGATTATCGAGTTGATATAGCCCCAATACCACGTCGGATCGGTGAAGATGGTAATGTAGTTCTCCAGCGTGAAGGTCTGGGGGAACAGGGAAAAGCCCGACAGGATCTCGTTCGTGGTCTTGAAGGACATCGCCACCAGCCAATAGATTGGCAGCATCAGGAACGCGATATAGAGGATCGGGATAAGGGACCGCTTCTTCATTGCGCGTCATCCTTTGTCATCAGAGTGTAGAAGACCCAGCTGACCAGCAGCGTGATGGCGAAGTAGATCAGGCTCATCGCGGCCGCAGGGCCAAGGTCGAACTGTCCCAGCGCGATCTTCACAAGGTCGATCGACAGTAAAGTGGTTGAGTTGCCGGGGCCACCGCCGGTCAGAACGAAAGGCTCGGTATAGATGTTGAAACTGTCCATAAACCGCAGCAGAACGGCGATGGTCAGGACGGTTTTCATCTTGGGCAGCTGAATATAACGGAATACTGACCAGGGGCTCGCGCCGTCGATCTTAGCAGCCTGATAATAGGCATCCGGGATCGACACGAGGCCGGCATAGCACAGCAGCACGACCAATGAGGTCCAGTGCCAGACATCCATCACGATGACCGTGATCCAGGCCGACAAAGGTTGCTGCGTCATGTCATAGTTGATGCCCAGGACGTCATTCAGGAAGTACCCCAGCAAGCCGATCTTGGGCAGAGTGAAGATATTCCACATCGAGCCGACCACATTCCACGGGATCAGCATCGGCAGGGCCATCAGGACCAGACAGACCGGCACCCAGAACCCTTTGCGTGGCATGGAAAGCGCCACGATGATACCAAGCGGCACCTCGATCAGCAGGATCAGAAAGGTGAACAGGAACTGCCGTCCCAGAGCCGCCTGAAACCGGTCGGAACGCAGGATCTGTTCGAACCAGCCCAGTCCTTCCCAGAAGAACTGGTTGTTACCGAAGGTCTCCTGCACCGAATAGTTGACCACCGTCATCATCGGCACCAGCGCATTAAACGCGACCAGCGCCAGCACCGGCAGGACAAAGAACCATGCTTTTTGGTTTTCCGTTCTCATTGCGTCCGCTCCTCGGTTGCGATCCAGCCGTCACGGTAGACGCGAGATTGTTCGGGTTTGAATTGCAGGTACACATGTTGGCCAGGGTTGGGCGCATTGTGTTCTGCTACGGCTTTCACCGGCGTATCACCGACCATGGCACTGACCACATAGTGTCGCCCGATATCTGCGACCTTGGTAACATGGGCAGGGATGCCGGTTTCGCCAAAGCTTATATATTCAGGCCGGATACCCAGATCGGTGCGGCCTCCGTCACCGTGGGTCTGGCCTTCCAGCATCACTTCATGGCCTTCGAATAGGGCCCGATCGCCCTTCGCTTCGCATGGCAGCACATTCATGCCGGGTGAGCCGATGAAATGGCCGACAAATGTGTGCTGAGGGCGCTCGAACAGTTCCACAGGGGTGCCGATCTGCACGACTTCGCCCTCCTGCATCACGACAACTTCGTCCGCGAAGGTCAGCGCCTCGGTCTGGTCGTGCGTGACGTAGATCATCGTGGCTTTGACGCGCTGGTGCAGCTCTTTCAGCTTGGACCGCAGTTTCCATTTCAGATGTGGGTCGATAACAGTCAGCGGCTCATCGAACATCACCGCGTTCACGTCGTCGCGCACCAACCCACGACCCATCGAGATTTTCTGTTTGTTGTCCGGGCTCAGACCTGAGGCCCGGGTATTCAACATATCCGTAACGTCCAGCATTTCTGCAATCTCATCGACGCGACGTTTGATCGTTGCCGGGTCAACCCCCCGGTTCTTCAACGGGAAGGCCAGATTTTCGCCCACAGTCATCGTGTCGTAGATCACCGGGAACTGGAACACCTGCGCAATGTTGCGTTGATCTGGGGGCAAGGCAGTAACGTTCTGACCATCGAACAGAATCTGTCCCTCGGAAGGCGTCAGCAACCCCGAGATGATGTTCAGCAGCGTTGACTTGCCGCATCCTGATGGTCCCAGCAGCGCATAGGCCCCGCCGTCGCGCCAGGTGACGTCGATTTCCTTCAGGGCGTAATCCTGTGGCCCCTTGGGATTGGGGAAATAGCTGTGTCGCAGGTTTGCAAGCTTGATCTGTGCCATGTCAGGCTATCCTTTTGCCGTCTTGGCCGAAATACCGGCAATGGGCCGGGTTCATGTAGAAGCTGTGGTCTTCACCCACCTGATAGGGATGGACACCCGAGGCCAGGGATACCCACGCCTCATCCCCATGTTGGAAGTGCGCGCTGGAATCCGAGCCCGAAAGCTCGGTCACGATGACCCGCCCGGTCAGCTCCACGTCGGCGTCGGAACAGCGGAACGGGGTCACCCGGTGCGGACGCACGGCGACCAAGTAGTCACCATCGGCTATATCGGTGACTTTCCAGCCACCACCGCCGACCAATTGCGCCTGCGCATCAGACACAGTGATGCGCGCCACATTGATGGGCGGGTCAGAGAACACACGAGCTGCAGAGATGTTCTCGGGGTTGCGATAGATATCTGAGGTGGGGCCAAATTGGGTGACGCGCCCGTCCTCCATCAAAGCGGTGTAGCCGCCAAGCATCAACGCCTCTTCCGGTTCCGAGGTGGCATAGACCACCACGGCCCCGCGCCCGGCGAACAGGTCGGGCAGTTGTTCACGCAGTTCTTCACGCAGCTTGTAATCGAGGTTGGCCAGTGGTTCGTCAAGAAACACTGCGCGGCTTTCCTTTGCAATCGCGCGGGCCAGCGCGGTACGCTGCTGCTGGCCACCTGACAACTCATGCGGACGGCGCTGTAGCATTGGGCGCAACTGCAGCAAGTTGGCGGCCTCTTCGACGCGGCCTTCGATTTCGGATTTTGCCATCCCCGCCACGCGTAAGGGCGAGGCGATGTTGTCGAAAACGGTCATATGCGGGTAGTTCACGAAGAACTGGTGTACCAAACTGATCTGCCGCTTTTGCGTGTTCAGCTTGGTGACGTCCTGCCCGTCCATCAGAACTTTGCCCGAGGCGATCGGGTCCAGCCCTGCCATCATCTTGATCAGCGAGGTTTTGCCCGACCCCGTAGCGCCCAACAGCACATTGAAATGGCCAGTCTTGAGCGTCAGGTTCGTAGGCTTGATATGGATGACATTGCCAACCCGTTTGGTGGCGTCTTTAAGTTCGATCATGTCCGTGGGTTCCGGTCCTTCAGTGCGTCGCACTGGCCTTGGGGTGGGGATGCCGCACACGGCACCCCCGGTTTCGTTTGCTTACTGAGACTGCCAGCGCTGAACCAGTTCGTCATAGTTGACGGTCTGGCCCTGCGGCTTTTCGTTCTCAAGCTTGGCCTTGGGCGAGCCCGGCTTTTCCAACCAGAAGGCGGCATCCTGCGGCTCGTTCAGACGCGGGCCACAGCCACCGTAGACACCGGCGCTTTCGTCAGCGGCCTGCATCCGGGCCATAGTGATGTCCATCTCTTCTGCCAGACGGTCCATCGCCTCTTGCGGGGTGAAGGCGCCCGAGTTCACGTCACCGATCTGCTGCCACCAGATCTGGGCCAGCTTCGGATAGTCCGGCACGTTGATGCCGGTCGGTGACCATGCCACACGGTCGGGTGAGCGGTAGAACTCGACCAGACCACCCAGCTTGGGTGCGCGCTCGGTGAACGACTCGTGGTTGACCGAGCTGTCGCGGATGAAGGTTAGGCCCACATGGGATTTCTTCACGTCGACAGTCTTGGAAGTCACGAATTGGGCATAGAGCCAAGCCGCCTGAGCACGATCCGCAGGCGTCGACTTCAGGAAGGTCCACGACCCCACGTCCTGATAACCAACCTTCTGGCCTTCTTCCCAATAGGGTCCGTGCGGGCTGGGCGCCATCCGCCACAGCGGCGTGCCTTCGTCATCCACGGTGTTGTTGCCTTCGGACTTCGGCTTCACCATGTCCGCGGTGAAGGCAGTGTACCAGAAGATCTGCTGAGCCACGTTGCCTTGGCTAAGCGCTGGCAACGACTGGTAGAAGTCATAAGACGCCGCACCCGGAGGCGCATAAGCCCGCAGCCATTCATCCCACTTGCGGATCGCATAGACCGCAG
The DNA here is from genome assembly GCF_056540645.1 of Ruegeria sp. AM5. Taxonomy (NCBI): domain Bacteria; kingdom Pseudomonadati; phylum Pseudomonadota; class Alphaproteobacteria; order Rhodobacterales; family Roseobacteraceae; genus Ruegeria; species Ruegeria sp. AM5. The sequence continues at coordinate 115,135 of NZ_JBQFXC010000007.1, forward strand.
CCGGGCCGTTCGCAGCACCACCACGCGAAACGGATGCGCCAACAGGGTTACAAGTGCCCGCTTCCATGCGGATGCCCCATTCGTCGACGGGAACGCCGTTCGGTTCACCCACGTCACCGGCGCCGGCCATCGACAGCCAGGCGTCAGTCATGCGCCAGCCGAGGTCAGGCGCGCGCTTACCATAATCCATGTGGCCATAGATCGTGGTGCCATCGACTTCTTTCACGTCATTGGTGAAGAACTCGGCGATGTCTTCGTAGGCCGACCAATTGACCGGAACGCCTAGATCATAGCCGTATTTCTCTTTGAACGCGGCCTTGTTGGCTTCGTCATCGAACCAGTCCTTGCGGAACCAATATAGGTTCGCAAACTGCTGGTCAGGCAATTGATAAAGCTTGCCATCAGGGCCGGTGGTGAACTGAATGCCCATGAAGTCATCCAGATCCAGCGTTGGCGAGGTTGTCGCCGCCCAATCACCTTCCATCATATCGGTCAGCGGATAGGCCAACTGCAGGCGCGAATGTGTCCCGATCAGGTCGCTGTCGTTGACATAGCCATCATACAGATTCCGTCCGGTTTGTAGCTGAGTCTGTACGGCCTGAACCACTTCGCCTTCGCCGAGAATCTGGTGATTGACCTTGATCCCGGTTATTTCCTCGAACGCCTTGGTCAGAACCTCGGATTCATAGGAATGCGTCGGGATACCCTCGGACAGGACATTGATTTCCATGCCCGAGTACGGTTGTGCAGCTTCGATGAACCACTTCATTTCGGACAACTGTTCATCCTTCGACAAGGTCGATGGCTGGAATTCGTCGTCGATCCAACGTTGTGCTGCGGCTTCGTCGGCCCAAGCAGGACCATGCCCCGCAATGACGGCCGCTGCCGCCACGGCGGAAAGTAGATGTCTCCGCATCTGTCTCCTCCCAAAGATTATGTGATCCGGTGCAGACCGGATGGCAAACAGCATCGATGATATTCGGCGCTGCTGTCAAACTAAAATTTTAGTAATAAGAGATAACAAATTTAAGCTCTTGATAAATAATAATAATACCTGCTTGCGGCGTGTTGGAAGTAGAATATACGCTCAAACAAATGGTGTCCGTAGGTGCTGAAAGCATCGCGAAACACCCAATTCTGAAGTGAGCTTAGCGCTTGCTGTTCCAATGCAAATTGGGTGGAACCCAACGCTGAACCAACCATAGCAGTGCTATACCGGATGCGCCGGAAAGGCGTGGAAATGAAACTGCATCTTGGCGATGAGCCGCCCCAGATTGATCAAATACCTGTTCACAGTGTCATCAAAGTGCGTCAGTGGCTGGTGATGATCGTCGATGGCTAACGTTTTCTGAGATTGCAGAAGAAAAAGGCACCTCCAAACGCCGGGTGCGGCATCGTCGACGCCGTCATTGTCAGTCATCACAAACGCCTCGCTTCAAGGCGGGATGGCCAGACCTTCGATCTTGTTCAGAACTACCTCTCGTCGAGGCCAAGTCGGGCAGCATGTCGAGGATCTTTTGCTTGCTGACAACGGGCAGGGGACCGTCCAGCGGGGCCGAAGTTAATTCCGACAGCGGGATGCGGCAAATATTCCTGGTCACTGTACTGTGATCGTGCTGGTAGTCGCGCTTGATCAAATAGACTTAATCGTCAACCTGCGCGTAGCTCAGCTCTTGCTCAGTCATATAAAGGTGGATAACACCTTTCGGTATCTTGGAGTTGAGCTCGAGGAAGCCTTAGCCGTAGTGGAGGCAATTGAAATCTGACGCCTCTGGGTCGCCCTTACAGACGGCCCAAACCTGCCATTGAACACGGCACTCTCGTTACAGTGCGGAATTTCATAAAGCTGACATAGGTCAAGCGTTTGATTGAATCGTCAATGGAAAAGCTCATTGAGCATTTGGGTAGTTTGACAGCGACAGTTAGGACTTGGTTTGAATTCTGCTCACCTGTAGCGAGGCGAGATCGGATTAGGCGGTAAGCCGCCTCGAAAAAGGCCTGAAAAGCATAATAGTAAATGATTGTGCTGCTGCCTCCGTTGAGCGAGTAAGTATCATCTGGTACTATGCCCCATTGTTTTATTTTTTTTGACCGCAGCTGCGCGGGTGAAGTGAAGCTGATTTTCGAAGGTGCATGTCATTTCATATGCACCGGGCCATCTGTGGATTTTGAGTATCAGAGACTTCTTCAGTCCTGCCGCGGCGGCGAAAGCTGACGGAGGACAATATGACTCATGACCTTGGCCGCGTTGTGCCTGTATCCCAGGCCGTAACGGATGCATCCCCCCTCAATCTTGTGCTTGATCCAAGCCCGATCGGAAGTCCGCGATTTGCAATGCTGCATTTCGACAATGTCTCGCTCTCTGGCGGCGCCCGGCTCGAGGTGAACCTTGGCTATACGACGGATGTGTTCTCGTCCGGCGCGCCCAGCGATTTCTGGACACGCCCTGCCGATGCGGCGACGGCTCCGATCGAAATCAGGATCGTCGGTGGCAGCGGTTCGGCGCGCCTGTTGGAATACGGCAGCGGCGAACCGACCCAAACAGTCAATCCGCCGGGAACCTTCACCGGCAGCCTGTCGAACCCCGATCCGTTTCTGCACACAAATCCCTTCGATGAACCGATCTATGAGACGCGGCTGATGTGCACGTCCGGGTTCGCCTGGCAGAATGCCGATTGCGCACCGCCCGCGGGCATTTCCCCAGCCGTCAAAGCGCAGGTCGAGAACGCCAGCGGCATCATTTTCTTGGTGCACGCTGGGCATGTCAGCAGTTGCTCGGGCACGCTGATCGTCGGCGATCTTTTTCTGACCTCGCGCCATTGCCTGACCGACGCCAGCGGCGAGGACGTTCGTAGCGCATCGGTGACTTTCGATTATGCGCCCAATTGCGACGGCTCGCGCCCAGGCGGCCATGCTCCGCGTTTCTTCAAGGTTATCGAAGAGGTGGCGTCCGGCACCGCACCGGGCCCTTCGACGGTCAACTCCGATTGGGTCGTCGTACGGCTCGACGCTGCACCCGGCAGCTTACCCGCGCCAATCCCCATCAGGACCAGCAACCTGATGGCCGGCGAAACGCTGTTGTCGATGCACCACCCAGGCGGTTCGGTGAAGAAAACACAGTCGGTTGTCTATGATGGCGACACCTCGACCATCAACGGGTTCGATTTCGCCGGCGGCAGTTCGGGCTCGGGTCTGTTCGACGCCGCCGGGCAACTTGTCGGCGGGCCGCTCAGCCAGGGGCCTATACCGGGTCCGTGCAATGTGAGGTTTACACCGGTCGCGGGCATTATCAATACACTCGAGAACCCGTCGCCGCCTCCGAACCCGCTCGATGTCATGCTGGTCTTCGACAAATCCGGCAGCATGAACAGCAACGCGCCGCCAGCAGGCCGCTCGAAACTGGAAGAGGCACAGGATGCGGCCAGCCTCTTTGTGCAATTGGTGCAAAACGGCGGTGGTAACCGGCTTGGGCTGGTGGCTTTTAACCATAGCCCTAACCTGGAACTCGGCCCCACAGCGACGGCCGCTGCCAAGAACACACTCGTCGGCAACACTCCACCGTTTGACGAGGGGCTGGTCGGAGACATCGCCGCAGGCGGCAACACCTCGATCGGTGGTGGCCTCAGCGAAGCGCTGTCGGCGATGTCCGGCACCAGCAACGATAGGACGATCCTGCTGCTGTCCGACGGTTTGCAGAACACCGATCCAATGGTCGAGGCGGTTGAGGACAGTTTGGGAGACACCCGCCTGTGCATCATCGGGTTCGGCTCCGATGCACAGATTGACGGCTCGCTTCTGGGTCGTTTGGCCGCCGAACATGGCGGACAATTCACCCGGGCTGTCGACGGTCTGGCGCTACGCAAATTCTTCGGCGTCTGCTTCGGCGACATCTTCCAGAGCGGTGCTCTGAACGACCCCGAACACGTGTTGCGTGCCAGTCAGACCGTTTCCGCGCCGCACACTTTCAAAGTCTGCGGCGAAGAGGAAATCACCGTGGCCATCGGCTGGGACGAGGTTTCGACGCCGCTGCGGCTGCACGTGAAAACACCAAAAGGCAAGTCCGTCGGTGGCAAAGGCTTCACCGAAGTGCGAGGTCGCACCTGGGCATTCATCCGCATTCCGCTGCCGTTCCGTGGCGAACGCGACGGTACCTGGAGCTTCACCGTAGACCGGGTGCCAACCGGGGGCGAATTCCCGCCGCCACCAACCGACGTCCAGTATTTCTCGCTGGTCGTGTGCGAAGGTGGGCCAAAGATGCGCTACCTTGGAAACCAGCAGCGCATTTATACCGGCGACCGGATCGATCCGCTGGTCGGTTTGCACTACCCGAACGGAACCGTGCCCCACGGGACAACTGTGCACGTGACGGCGACCTCTCCCACCCGCTCGCTTGGGGCCTTGGTCCAAGAGCGCGGCATCTCCAAACCGGTCATCACCGGTGACGCGCTCGGTGGATTCCGCGCAACGTTGCAAACCATCGAACGCGAGGAAGGCGCACTGCCGGTTGTTGCCGACAGCATGACATTCGCACTCCACGACGATGGGGCACATGACGATGGTGCCATGGCCCCGGACGGCGTCTTCAACTTGCCGCTGAAGGACTTTTCGGTTGTCGAAGGCACCTATGATTTCCGCGCGACGGCCCGCTATGGCGACGATTGCCAGTCCACCCGCGAGGTCATGTGGTCGGTCCATGTCGAGATAGGCATCGACCCCGAGAAGACCGATGTAGTGATTGAAGGTTCCGATGGCAAAGGCACGCTGGTCCTGACGCCGCGTGACAAATACGGCAATCCCCTCGGACCCGGACGTCCGGGCAGTTTCGAGGTTCACCCCATTCCGGGTGTCTCGATCGACGGGCGCGTCAAGGACAGGGGCAACGGCAGCTATGGTGTCGACATCTCTTGGGACGCAGACATCGATCGCCCCGGCATCGTGGTGCAGCAACCCGACCGGGCCCCTGGCGTCTATCAGCCGCCCGCAGGTGCGGTGCCTTGCGACGACAATGAAGACAAGGATTGCTTCGACAAGGCCGAGAAACTGCTGGATTGCATCGGCTTGCCCGACTCCGATGTACGCAAGATCCGCATCAAAAGCGTCTGCGTCGAGTTCTTGATCGACAATGACAAAGAGTGCTAGGTCTAGCGCCTAAAGGTCAATCTCCGAAGCAGAGTAACATCCGCATGATCCGGGGTGCTTGGCGAGGCAAGGTGGGCCCATTGCTGCCGTTTGACCCTGGTCACCTTCTCGCGGTGCGGACCGTCAAAGCTGTCGTTCGCTGCAATCGCGAAGCTGGAAAGTAGACGATGATCTGGGGAACGGCTCTGAGCGGAGATGTAACTTTAACGGACGATGTTGCAGCTTAACCCAACAGACCTGCCATCTATGGATTGTGGTTTCGTCAGGACCCAAGGGCGGGTGCTGATTTGGATGGCCTTTGTGTACTTCGAAGATCTCACGTGCAAACTATCATCCCAGCTCGAACATCTGATCAGTCGGATTTGGCGATCTCTAATGCTTGTTCCCTTAGCCAATTGATCGCTGGATTGAAGCGGCTACGCTCGTGGCGGACAAGAAAATAAGGGAAGCCACAACTCGGCCGAAACGGAGATGAACAAAGAGAGGTCAATTTCTGGACTTGCTTTGCCAGCCGCTTGGGGACAGCTGCAACTGCATCCGTCTGTCCTACCAAAAAAGGTAATGTGGTGAAGTAAGGCTGCTGGAACACAGCATTCGAACCATCTCCTTTTTCCCTCATGATCGTATCGGGTTTCAGACCCGAAGTGCCCGGAAAACTGAACTCGATTAACCGGTAAGCCGAAACGTCTTGCGGAGTAAGTGCCCGTTTTGATGACGCATGTTCTTCAAGCGGATGGCCTTGTCGGAACAGGATTTCGTAGGTTTCATCAAATAGCTTCTGAACAAGCAAATCGTTCCTCGCATCCAAATCCGCGTATAGCAGCAGATCAAATGCTCCTTTTTCCAAATCGGTAAAGCTTTGCGGCACCAGTGGCGAGACATTGAACCTTAATGCTGGTGCGGTAACGGCAAAGACTTCCATCATGGGTCCCAGGACAGCCGCGACGCCGTAATCTGTCGAGGCAATGCGATAGCAATGGTTGGACTGTGCCGGATCAAAGGCGGACGGCTGGAAGACGTCAGCTATCGCCGACAGGGCAGCATCGACCGGTTCATTCAAGCCCAGAGCATGATCCGTTAATTGGTATCCGGACTGCGTTCGGATCAGCACCGGATCTCCAATAAGGTCGCGTACCCGGGCGAGGATTCGACTGGCGGCGGGCTGGCTGATCCCCAGATGTATTGCCGTGCGTGTCACGCTGCTTGTGCGAAGCAGGAGCTGTAGGAACCGTAGAGTCCTAACATCCAGAGAAGTTAAGATGTCATTCATTTTTTGCATGCTCATCATGCTATTTGCGTCATCCCAATTATGTCCGTCGCGAGTTAACTGACAAGTGAAGCCTAACCGGGCGCCCCCCCAGATCGGGGCGCTCGATCCAAGATCGTTTGGTTGTCGAGACCATCAAACTGTATACGAAAGGGCAGCAGCAGTGATTACACGACGCATGTTCAACTCAATCGCGATTGCAACATCCTTGAGCGGAGCTTTCGCCGCCCGCGCTAGCACAGCGGAGGCATCCGGTGACCCAGATCAATCGGCATTTGGCTCTTATGATGTTGAAACAGTGTCCTTTGACAGCTCTGGGGAAACCCTTGTTGGAAAGTTGTTGAGACCTGCTTCGGAAGGACTTCACCCGGCAGTTGTGATCATCGGCCCTGTTGCATTCGTCAAGGAACAGTCACCGGTGCAATATGCAACCCGCCTGGCATCGCGCGGGCTGGCAGTTCTGATATTCGATCCACGCTATCACGGAGAAAGCTCGGGCTCACCCCGACGCTACGAGTCTGGTGAAGCCAAGGTTGAAGACTGCCAAGCCGCCCTCGGTTTTCTCGCAAACCAAGAAGGCATCGACGCAAACCGGCTTCATCTTCTCGGGATCTGTCAGGGTGTCAACTGGGCGATTGAAACAGCGGTGACAGACGGTCGCGTGGCCTCTCTCGGGGTTGTCGCGGGCCACTATCTAACTGAGGAAACCGCCAGAATGTACCTTGGCAGTGATGCCGAGGTTGAAGCACGCATAGATCGCGCGGCCAAAGCAGCCACCGAATTCGAAAAAACGGGGGAAGCAAGCTACATCCCGATCGTCGGCTCTGAGGATGCCCTTCTGACCGCAACTGCCATCGCAGACTGGTACCTACCATGGGATAACAGGGCCCCTTGGCTGACTTTCAAAGGGGGTTGGGAAAACCGCATCACCGCGATGAGCGAAGCTGGCATTTGGGGCTGGCGGATCGACGAAACAGCCCCTCAACTGAACCTGCCTGTATTGATGATCCATGGCGACAGAGCGGCAAGCGGTCAGGTCATTCCCCGCCGCATTTTTGAAGAAATCGCGTCAGAAAAGAAGACGCTGTATTGGATCGACGGCGCCAACCAGCTTCAGTTTTACGAAGACCCGTTGATCATTGATGCCGCCGTCAATGCTCTGGCTCCGCACTTTCTTGCCTCCAATCGAACCCTTTGATGCAAACCGCTCGGTTCATTGACGCCGCCCCGGAACAATCATTGCCGGAAAAACGGGCGGCAACATCAAGGCACAGATACACCGGAGAAATATTTGAGATGAGAGTTCTTTCGCTATTGTTCACTTGCACCACGTCCTTACCTGTTGTCGCCGAACAGGAGCTGCCGCCCTTTACCGAAGCCGTTTTGCCGATGGGAAATGATGTCTATACCGTATCGATTGGACCGGGTGGGCCAGATGAAGAGTTCAGCTCAGACGCCACTAACGGCGGGCTCTACAAGCTCACTCCTGATGGCGCGACCGAAGAAATCAAACTCTCGGATGGGCAAGGTCTGCGCAACCCAACAGGGATGGTGCGTTCCGGCAACCAGATTGTCATTGTGGATGGCAATGAGGTCATTTCTACCGCTTCGGATGGCACGGTAAACTGGCGTCAGGCTCTCGATGACGATGGTGTTTTTCTCTACGATATCGAAGCCCTCGACGACGACACCCTTCTTGTGAGTGATTTTGGGCGCGGCGCATTCCTATCGGTCGCAGCCCAAACCGGACAAATTCAACCTCACCTCGGCGATTTGCGCATCAGTGGTCTCGCCGGCTTTGCAATCGCAGAGACAGGTATTTACGCTGTGTCCTGGGGCAGCGACGACGCCTGGGACAGCGCTTTGTATTGGGTTCCGCATTCAGGCAACGGAGATACTGCTGTAGCTGTTTCAACCGGCTTTGGTAACTTGGAATCCGTTGAAGTCGTGAACGGCACAATTGTTGTCGGGGGTTACCGGGGTCACGAGAAGTACCCGAATGCGAGGCTCTTGCGCGTTGAAACTGATGGGTCCGTAGATCCGCTGAGCGTCGGGTCTCATTCGCGTGGGATTTCCGATATACTCTTCGATGGGTGGTCGATTTGGCTGACCTATTTCTATGACGCATCCTATGCGGAGTTGCCGTCTCAGGCGATACAGAACTTTGACTAAAAGACGCGCGTACTCTCGCTTCTGTGGTGTGGGGCTTCCGCCTGTACCATATGCTCCGAGAGCTATTTTACGGCCCTAGTCCCGGTTCCCAGAAGGCATATTTAGTCGCTGTCTTCAGTGAAATCCTCAGGCTTTAGTACCATGATTTCAAGGTATCTAGCGTTCGAAATTGGATCAATCCGATTGGCCTCTTCGCTAACGAATTCCACCCAAGCAGTTGTGTGATCATTAGTTTCGTGGCACCTTAACTTCAGCACGTCTTGGACCAATTGGCACAATATCCTCGCATCTTCGAGGTCGCGGGCATGGCCAAGCAGCATGCTGCGTTTCGCTTTCTCAAATTTTTTGTTCCTAACACGGAGCGCTTCAAGCCTTGCCGACTCGGCTTCTTTCGTTCTTCGCTCATGGTCTTGTTTGCGTTCAATTAACCACTCATGCTGGCGCTCGGCATGTTCCCGGTGAATGGTCTCGGCCAATACAACCAATTCGATTGCAAGCTCGGTAAGACGCGTTTCAAGTTTGACGTCCGGCTCATCCGCCCAAGATAACCGGACATCTTGCCCACGAAAGTGGTTTGGAACGATCAGAGTTATTAGTTCTTTAGCTGGCCTGTGGCCACCGGGGTTCCGATAGTAGTTGCTCTGCCTCAAATCCGCCGTCGCGAGAAGCTAAAGTGGTACATGCCGTTGATGAATGGAAATTGAGATTTCGATGGTCTCTTCTCCCTTAATTCTCGGTTTGCCACCGCATTTTGCGACGCCCAGGAAAGCCGCAGCAAGCCCCTATCTCGCCAAAGATCTAACCACGCTGACGGCCCGTTGCAGACATTCGACGCGTATCCGAAGTTTTGCGCTAAGAGCGCTCGGCAGAAATTCGAGTGGGCACGAGTTCTAAACCCGTTTGGCATTCATGCAGACAGATGGAGGTTATTTGAATAATTCTATCATTCCACCGGATCCAAGTAGGGAGCTGCCGCTGGCCGGTTTTTTCAGAGCATGCATGTGATCAAATTGCATCATACAAAAGACCAGTCAGAAATTCGTTAATATATCGTTAATCGGAACATCAAAAAGCCATCTTTTTTTTGCTGCTAACAAATACGCGGAGGTTTTCGCGCAAAAAAGTTGCGGTGGTTTCCAGACCACTCTTAAGGGGTGAACAAGATGTTACGAGTAAGCGGTTTGAACCGCAAAGCGCGCCGTCGTACAGCGGCACTTTCCAAAGCGCAGACGAGCAAATACCATCAAGGAAAATCCGCTGCATATCGCGCTTTCGCTGCTCCAGTTGCTGCCGGTGCGATAGGTTTGGGTGCATCGATTGGAGTGGCAACTCCTTCGATCGCGCAAACGGTTGTTCCTCCATCAAACGGTCCGTGCAGTGTTGCGGGTGACCTCGCCACCTGTACGGGAGATGTTTCAACGGGTGTTCAGGCAAACGGGCCAGCAATCGAAACGCTCAATATCAATAACGTGACTGCTCCGGGAATTGCACCAGGCGGTAGAACAGACGGAGTGGCTTTCAGCACACCAACAGGTAACGTAACCCTTAACATCCAGACGAATGGAACCGACGGCATTGTCACGACGGGGAACGGCGCGGATGGGATTGTTGTGGATGCGGACGGCGACGGGGATGTTTCGATCACTTCGACGGGCGACATTGCAACCGACGGACGTCGGTCCTTTGGCATTCGGTCCGATCTTGAGGGTGACGGTGCCATTTCGGTTAACTCGACCGGCAATATCACGACATCCGGACCCAGCAGAAGCGCCGGTATCGGCGCTACTCAACAAGGTGGTGATGGCGATGTGTCAGTGGTTTCAGCGGGTCGTATAAGCACATCGGGCAGCCGTTCAGACGGAATTTACGCCAATCAGGACGGTGGAGACGGCACGGTATCGGTCAACTCAGCGGGCGATATCAGCACAATTCGAAATCGATCAACAGGCATCACCGCTCTTCAGAGTGGCGGCGAAGGGGATGTCTCGGTGGTGTCGAATGGCAATATCTCAACGGCTGGAAACAACTCTGGCGGTATACTTGGACAGCAAAGCGATGACGATGGCGATGTCGCGATCCAATCAACCGGAAACATCACAACAGAAGGAAACAACGCGAACGCCGTCTTGGCGCGTCAAAATGGCGGCGATGGGGATATCACAGTTGAATCCGAGGGCAACCTCTCGACTTCTGGAAATAACGCCCGCGGGATCTTTGCACGGCAAGACGACGGTGATGGCGATATCACGATCCGCTCGACCGGAAATATCACAACAGCTAGCAACAACGCTGATGGCATCTTTGCCCGCCAAAGGGGTGGAGACGGAGATATCAACGTCACTTCGTCGGGCAATATTTCGTCCGCAAGGGACGGCATCCGCGCGCTTCTGACCAATGATGGCGACATTACAATTTCGAACCGGGGCGATGTCAGCGGCGCAGCAGCGGGCGACGGTATCAACGCCACGGTGAATGGCGCTGGTGATGTCGTCGTCGACAGCATCGGGGATATTACTGGCAGAGAATACGGGATTTACGGCGTAGCAAATGGAACAGGCAACGTAACGGTCAATTCTAACGGCAACATTTCTGCTGAAGAAGAACATGCGATCTTTGCTGACGCGGAGGACGGGAATGTGACCGTCAATGTGACGGGCGACGTCCAATCCCTCGATAGCGATGCAATTGATGTGGAAACCGGCAGCCCCGGAGGTGTGATTGACGTCACTGTGGTGGGCAATATCACTGGCGATGCGATCGGCATTGACGCTGATGCCGAGGACTCCGGTGATATCAACATTCAGGTCACAGGTGATATCCGCGCCGGTTCGGATGACGGCATCGAAGCCGAAGTTGATGGTGACGGCGACATCTCGATCACGATGAACGGTGATATCGAAGCAAGCGAACACGGGATCCGCAGCTTTGTTGCTGGCGACGGAAACATCTCGGTTGAAGCGTCGGGTGAAATTGCGGCGGAAAATATTGATGGCATTAACGCTGAAATAGACGGAAACGGCGATGTTACTATTTCGGCATCCGGTACCATCGATGCCGAAGTTGACGGAATCTTCGCCCATGTGACCGAGAACGGCAACATAAGCATTACAAACGCTGCATCCATAACCGCCAGAAACGACGAGGGAATTGACGCCGAAATCTTCGGAGATGGCGATGTCTTCATTAGAAACTCGGGGCGGATAACCTCTCGCGAAGACGATGCGATCGAAGTGGATATCGAGGGAAGCGGCGATGTCAGCATTGTGAACTCTGCCCAGCTCACCGCCGATTCCGACGCGATCGATATCGAACTAAACGGTGACGGCGATGCCCGTGTGACCAACAGCGGGGCGTTGCGTTCGCTGGACAATAACGGGATCGAAGTGGACGTGGACGGAGCCGGTTCAATCACCATTGTGAACACCGGAAATATTGATGCGTTCGAATACGGTATCGAGATCGAAGATCGCGACAACAACGCCGCTGCAATAATCACAAATTCCGCCCGCATCACCGGTCGAGAAGGCTTTTCCATCGTATATGGCGGCGATGGGAACGACACGTTGAATCTCGAGCCCGGCTCGATTCTGAACGGATCGGTCGATTTCGGCAATGGCAACGATGGCATGGGGGGCACGAACCCGAATGACATTGACACGTTGAACTTTGCGCGCGGGATGAATTCGGTTGTAAATTTTGCTGATGCATCGGGTGACGATAATGACCTCGCATCCGCCCCCGAAGTCGTCAATTTTGAAGGGGCCGGCGTTGTGGCCAACAATGGCCTCACTGCGGTTTCGGTGGATACGACGGGATTCGCGGCCCAAGGTACCTTTATCAGCGATCTCACCGACGCGGTGTTCAATACGATTGACACCGCCAGCCCCTATGCGTCCGGCTCGTCCGGTGGCCAGGTTAGCAGAAACCTGGGTCCTTTCGGGTATGTTGAACAGGATAACGGCCCATATGTCTGGGGTTCAGCCTTCGGAGGAGATCGCGATGTTGAAGAAGACGGTTCAAATCTTGGATTCAGCCATCGTATGTACGGTTTCGTAGTTGGTGCCGAGACGAATGAATTCATCGATAACAGCGATTTTGGTGTTCTTGTCGGATATGACGACAGCCATGTCTCGCTGGATCAAGACGCAGGAGATACCGATATCACGTCATATTTTGGGGGCGTCTACCTCGAAAGGGACTACGGACGATACAGCCTCAACGCAGCGCTTCTTGCTGGCGTAACCGACAATGAAGCGACCCGAAACGTTGATGGCGGCGAAGCGAAAGGCGATTTTGACGGCACGTTCGTTTCGCCATCGCTCTCGATCTCGGCACCCATCAACGCCTTTCCAATTCCTGCCTTCTTCAGTGCACGCGCAAGCTATGTCTTTCTGAAACTTGATGAATATACCGAAACAGGAACCGCGTATCCGCTGACTGTCGAAGATCGGAACGTTTCGCTGTTCAACACGCGGGCTCAATTGAACTTGCCCCGCCTCTACGAGGCCGCAAATGGATCGAGTACCTACCTGAACTGGGCCGTTGGAGTAGATGCAACTTTTGATGCAGGATCCGACGATGTGGACGCAATCGTAGCAGCGACACCCTTTTCTTTCGTAGCTTCAACAGAAGATGCAGCTGCAGGGTTTCTTGGCTTTACGCTTGAACATACCTCTGCAGATGGAAACCGATCGATAGGCTTCAGCGGCGAGTTTCAATCAACCTTTGGTGGTGGATCCAGTGTTGTCGGAGAACTCACGGCTTCCATAAGGTTCTAAACCAACGAATTGCCGTATTGTTTGGTCAAATGTTGGTTCTTAACAGCCTCTTCAAACTGACTGCCTTAACATGGGAGCGTCTGTTTAGTTTCGTCACGCACGTCCAAGCCATCTACGCCTACGAAATCACAGGGGCTTTTTTGTATTTTCGAATCTAGCCGTAGGCGTCGACCGCGAAGGTCGGATTTCGCCTCCGCTACCGGATAGGTTTGCAACCGCAGAGAATGTCAGCTTCCCGCCCATTTTAATGTTAACAACTGGACTTTAGGCTGTTCGCAAGCGGTACTAACGACGGTCAAGACTCGCCCGAGGTGCCCGGGCTCCGCTCTGTTCAGGGCGCGGACTTAGCCTGTGCCCATAGAGTGGAGAATAAAATGTCAAATGCATCCAACCTGGAAATAAAATCACCACCTGCCAAAAAGCCCGGAGCAGCCGACGCGTCAACAAAGTCTACAGATACTGCTGTCCCTTAAGGCCGGTGCAACGATTGTGCAGATTCAAAACGTCTTTGGCTGGCAGCCGCATTCTGCGCTCGCAGCGATTTCGATGATGCGCAAGGCGGGACATACCGTTGAGCGATCAGGGTCTGAAAAAAGTACTGTCTATCGGATTGTGAAGGAGGCGTCAGCATTACGGATGCAAACTTCAAGTTTTGCGACCTTACGCACGTACTCGCTGACATCGAAAATCTGGACCGCTCTAGCTGCCTTGATCAGTGGCAGAAAATGTTCGGTCGGCCGCCGCCGAAGTAACTGTCCTCGCAGTTCATGAAGCCGGTGTTGACCTGGGAGCTACAGATACAAGAACTAGGCGGGTTGTCTGTGAAGACAGAACTCCGACTGCAACAAATCGCGTTGGGAAAAGCGCTGCCACCTAGTCTGAAACCAGGATCACATCTGGTGCGGGAGTGGAACGGACGCACCTATCAGATTGAAGTAATCGCGGGCGGATCCTTCTTGGACGGCAAAACGTGGCGCTCCCTGTCGGCCATCGCAAAGCACACCACCGGACCGCACTGGTCAGGCCCGCGCTTCTTCGGGGTTCAGTGATGCAACTTATCCGCTGCGCCATCTACACTCGAAAAAATTCGGAGGAGGGGCTAGAGCAGGAATTCAATTCGCTGGATACCCAGCGGGAAGCCTGCGAAGCATACATGCGAGCCAGAAGCACGAGGGCTGGGAATTGTTGCCGGATCACTATGATGATGGCGGTATCTCGGGCGGTCATCTTGACGGCCCTGCTCTGCAGCGGTTGATGCAGGCTGTAGATAATAATCACGTAGATCAGATTGTTGTTTGAAAGGTCGACCGGTTGACACGATCGCTGACTCACTTGGCAAAGCTGATCGACCATCTCGACGCAGCCGACGTATCGTTTGTGTCCGTTACCCAGTCCTTTAATTTGTCCACCAGCATGGGGCGCTTTACACTCAACGTGTTGCTCAGTTTCGCTCAGTTGAACGTGAAATGACCGCTGAACTTATCAGGGAAAAAATTGCGGCCTCTAAACACAAGGGCCTATGGATGGGCGGGAATGTTCCGTTTGGATATCAGGCGGACGGCCTGACGCTTAGAATCGACGAAGAGGAATAGGCAACAATTAGGGCGCTCCACGATCTCTATCTGGAGCATCAGACCATTTTTTGTTTCAAAGAGCGGGCGGAGGCACTGGAGCTCCGGATCCGGCGCCCGGAACGCCCGGGTGGGCGCGTGAGGGGCGGGACGTTCTTCGATCGCGGGCATATCCATCAACTTCTCAGCAACCCTATCTATGCTGGCCGCATACGACACAAGGGTCAGGTTGATGATGGGCAGTACCCCGCTATCATTGACCCGGCGGTATAGCAGCTGGTGCAGCAGTGGTTGATAGATGGCGCGGCAAGGGAGCGTGGATTAAAGCAGAAGGCCAAGCGATCAGTGCTGGCCGGGAAGCTCTTTGATGAGACCGGAGATCGGCTGACAACTAGCCATAGCCGCAAAAACGGCAAGCGTTTGCGTTACCACATCTCTAGAAGTCTGTTGACCGATCGAATTCAGAAGCATCCGGATGCCTGGCGGCTGTCGGCAGAGCAGCTCGAAAACCTTCTGGTCGAATGGTCAGACAACACTTGAACCGACCGAACGCTGTGACTTCAATGGTGCGGAATATGTCTGCAGCCGAAAGCGCTTCGGCAACAGAGTTTCTCAGAGACTGCCAGTCTGCCAGGAACTGCCTTGGCATGATTGCGCGGGCGGAGCTGTGATAGGGCTCTCTGAGGGTGCAACTGGATATCCAGGCGCGGGCCCAGATGATTGGTTGCAGGGTCGACCTGGTCGATGCCGAGGAACTAGCGATCGAAGCGCCATTCCGGATGCGCCGCAGAGGCTTGGAACTGAAATTGCACTTAGGCGATCAGCCCCCTGAAATCGATCAAACACTTATCCGCAACGTCGTTAAGGCCCGCCGGTGGTTGGCGATGATCAATGATGGCAGAGCTTTCTCAGAAATCGTTCAAGAAGAAGGCACCTCCAAACGCTGGGTGCTGGATGTGGTCGATCTGGCCATGCTGGTGCCTGATGCTCTGGATGCCATCGATTCAGGCGAACAAACTGATGGCCTGACAATGGACTACCTGATCAGGTCGGGTTTCCCGGCGATCTGGTCAGATCAACACAAGGGCTTCTCTGCCCTCTGATCTGCCGCCTCTCCGAAACACACCAAACTCGTACCGTCGGAATCGCGACCTGGGACTGTGGTCGGAAATCGACCACTGTTGCGCACACGCTCGGGTCTCAGTTGAAATTACTGGATCTTAAGTCGCTGAAAACACGCTATAATCGGCGTGCAACTTCTCGGTATGTGATTTCCGGGAAATCATGGCTGGGGTGGTAGGATTCGAACCTACGATACACGGTACCAAAAACCGCTGCCTTACCACTTGGCTACACCCCAACGGTGAGCGGCTATCTACGACTGTTGCTTTCAGGGTTCAAGGGCTTTTTTGGACAATTTTGATGTGGATATGCAATTTAGTTTGATGGCGGTTGGATCGTCGGGATGGTCGAGTAGGGGGCAGGCGATTGTTTGAGGCGAAGCTAGATCTCTAAAACGAAAATCCAACTGGCAATCCTTGGTTTTGCGGTCTCGAGATACAATCCGCAATGCGCCACAACGCTCGTTCCTGCGACTGCGTTTCAATAGCGCAAGAATTGGATTAAATTATTGATTAATAGCGATAAAAATTACCTTTATCAGTTGAATGTCTTTGGCTTCGGACCTAGCTAGATAAAGTCCGCTAACCAGCACGAAAAAGGAGCGAGCAATGAAATTGAACCCGCAAGTTGCAGAAGCATTGAATAAGCAGATCAACAATGAGCTCCACGCTTCGTACACCTACTTGGCGATGTCGGCTTATTTTGAGGCGCAGGATCTGCCAGGATTCGCCAGTTGGTTTCGGGGGCATTCTGCCGAAGAGGAAACCCATGCAATGCGTATATTCGACTTTATCGCCAAGCGGGGTGGGAGGGTAAATCTCGACGGCATCGCAAAACCGCAAACGGACTATGAATCACCCGTTGATGTACTGGAGCAGGCGTTGGCGCAGGAGCAAACCGTGACGGGCCAGATCAACGCGTTGTTTGAGCTGGCGCATGAGGTCAAAGAATACAGCACACAGAATATGCTGAACTGGTTCCTGGCCGAACAGATAGAGGAAGAAGACCTGTTCACATCGATCCTGGACAAGGCCAAGGCGGCCAGCGGGGACCGATGGAACCTGCTGTTGTTGGATCAGGAACTGGCCAAACGCGGCAGCGCTGCAGGCGCGGAGTAGCTCAGTCGGCGCTGTTGCGCACGTACGTCATTCCCGAATCTCGGCGGGGTCGACCCCCCAAAGATTGCTTTTCAGGGTCCAGCCCCGATAGCCGCCTGCCGAGATGCGGCACCAATCGGGTGAGCACTTTTCAAGCCGGGCGACGACGCCGGTTTCAAATTGCGCGTTCACCTGCGATTTGGGATCAGGCATCGCGTAAACCGGCAGCAAGTCGGCTTCGATAAGGACTGTCCGCACACCTGAAAGCAGCGCGTAATGCACCCAACCCCCGGCACCGTCTCGATCCTGAACCTTGCGCCAGTTTCCATATTCGGCCGTGATCTGCAGCGGCATGCCACGCCGTTTGAACACCCAATCGATTCGGTGAGTCAGCGAAGGGCCGCGACGGACATTACCCTCGGCGGCTTTCATCGAGACATATCGCGGAAGCGGTAGATTCGTCACTGGACCGCGTTTTTCCTGCGCGGACACGGCCACTGCGCCGAGCACGAGCAGGAAAACCGATATCAACACCACAAAATGGCGGTTCACTGAAAAACTAGCACTCACTGCCTGTCTGCTCTTATGCCTGTGGATCGTATGCAAAAAAGGTTGAGACGATGCCCAAGGGGTTCTTGTGCCCCGTGTAATCCTGCGCCACGATGCCATGGCGCGCGGCAGTTTGCAAAGCGGTAGGAGGGTCAAGGTGCCAAGAGAACGTCTGAGTGTTGTCGTTACGCGACGGTTGCCCGAAGCGGTGGAAACACGGCTAAGCGAGCTTTTCGATGTAAAACTGCGTGACACCGACGATCCCATGACTCGCGAAGAGCTGGTGGCGGCAGTGAACACAGCAGATGTGTTGGTTCCGACGATAACCGATACAATTGATGGCGGTATCCTGGGGCAGGCTGGTGAGAAATTGCGACTGATCGCCAATTATGGTGCCGGTGTCGACAACATTGATGTGGCGACGGCGAGGCAGCGCGGGATCCTTGTCTCGAACACACCAGGAGTACTGACTGACGATACTGCAGATATGACTATGGCTCTGATCCTGGCGGTTACACGACGTATCCCCGAGGGGTTAGGTGTGATGCAAAAGGGCGATTGGGCCGGTTGGGCCCCGACGGCCTTGCTGGGTGGCCGGGTCGGTGGTCGCCGCTTGGGTGTTCTTGGGATGGGCCGGATAGGGCAGGCCGTTGCGCGACGTGCCAGCGCGTTTGGAATGCAGGTCCACTATCACAACCGCCGCCGGTTGCGCCCCGAGATTGAACAGGAACTTGAGGCGACCTATTGGGATAGTCTTGATCAGATGGTGGCGCGGATGGACGTCATCTCGATCAACTGCCCGTCGACCCCTTCGACCTTTCATTTGATGAATGCGCGGCGTTTGAAATTGATGAAACCCACGGCGGTGATCGTGAATACATCACGCGGTGAAGTCGTTGATGAGAACGCCCTGACACGCATGATCCGCGCCGGTGAGATCGCGGGCGCTGGTCTGGATGTTTATGAACAGGGCACGGATGTGAACCCACGCCTCCGGCAATTGCCGAATGTGGTGCTGCTGCCCCATATGGGCTCGGCGACGCTTGAGGGTCGGATCGAGATGGGTGAGAAAGTCATTATCAACATCAAGACCTTCGAAGACGGTCATCGCCCGCCAGATCAGGTTGTGCCTGCAATGCTTTAGGCTGTGGCCTGAGAAAAGGGGAACGCAATGGTGCAGGCAACTGCTTTGCCGCGAAACGAGGCCGGGATCGACACGGCGCTGGGAATTTTGAAGCAGAGGTTCGCAGACCGGCTGCAATCTGGTGCTGCGATCTGCGAGCAGCACGGGCACACGACAACGTGGATTGAAAACCAGAGTCCGGACGCAGTCGTCTTCCCGCATTCAACCGAAGAAGTGGCCGATATCGTCAGGACCTGTGCCGAGCACAAGGTGCCAGTCATCCCATTCGGAACAGGCACCTCGCTCGAAGGTCATGTGAACGCTCCTGCTGGTGGCATATCCGTCGATCTGAGTCAGATGAACAAGATATTGGCGGTTAATGTCGGTGATCTAGATTGCGTTGTCCAACCGGGTGTCACCCGAGCCGAATTGAACACCCATCTGCGGGATCAGGGGTTGTTCTTTCCGATTGATCCGGGCGCGAATGCGTCGCTAGGTGGCATGGCCGCGACACGCGCGTCTGGCACCAATGCTGTGCGTTATGGGACAATGAAAGACAATGTGCTTAGCCTTGAGGCCGTGATGCCGGACGGGCAAGTGATCCGCACGGGGCATCGTGCGCGAAAATCTTCGGCGGGTTTTGATCTGACCCGCTTGCTAATCGGTGCCGAAGGCACACTGGGAATAATCACCGAAATCACATTGCGATTGCAGGGTATCCCCGAGGCCATCAGTTCAGCCCGCTGTTCTTTTCCATCGGTGGATGCTGCCTGTCAGGCTGTGATGATGACTATTCAGTATGGTATCCCGGTTGCGCGGATCGAATTGCTGGACCAGATGTCGGTCAAAGCGGCAAACGCATATTCGGGACTGGATTTGCCAGAAACGCCACTGCTGCTGCTGGAATTTCACGGTTCGGACAGCGGTGCAGCGGAACAGGCAGAGACCTTTGGTCAAATCGCGGAAGAATTTGGTGGCAGCGATATTACCACCACCACGACAACCGAAGAGCGCAACAAGCTGTGGCAGGCCCGGCACGATATGTATTGGGCCAGCCTACAACTGCGCCCAGGCGCGCGGGGCATTTCTACGGATGTATGTGTTCCGATCTCGCGTTTGGCCGAATGTGTGACCGCCGCACAGGATAAGGCCGCTGAATTGGGTTTGCTGGCCCCAATCGTGGGTCATGTTGGTGACGGTAACTTCCATACACTTCTGTTAATCGACATGGATGACGCAAAAGAGGTCGCAAGTGCAGAGGAATTCGTCGGTTGGCTAAATGATCTTGCAATTGCGATGGAGGGCACCTGTACCGGAGAACACGGAATCGGGCAGGGTAAACGCCCCTATCTGGTGAAAGAACTTGGTGCGGCGACAAATTATATGGCGGCGATCAAAGCAGCGCTGGATCCCGATAACATCATGAATCCGGGCAAGGTACTCTGACCGCGATTGTTGGGCTCGGCCATAACAGCGCCTCAATTTTAGGTGAATGATCTAGGAAAGAGCAGTATTTGATTCCGAGGTTATTCATGGGCGCGTTGCGTTTCATTGGGTTTTTGCTGATTGCCGTCGTGGTTGTCGTAGGTCTGGATTATTATCAGCAGGATAAGAAAGTCGAAGGCAGGTTGTCCTTCAACGGATATGTCGACACGATTAATCAGCGGTTCAACTTATATCAGGCGGAGCTAGCCGCGGAAGAAGTTGAACGCGAAAGGCAGAAGCGTTGGCGAGAGGGGGCCAAGCCGTACCTGCCGGATTCGGGCGAAGGCTGGGTGCGTCGTTCGATCGTGGATGCAGATTTTACACGCGATGCCCGAGAAGGTGTTTTGCAGGACGGAATAAGTGAAGCTGCTCGTCCAATTGCAAAAAGAGTTGCTGTGCAAGAGACCGAACAACTGGCCAGAAAACTCGATAATTCTAGTTGGGTCTACGAAAGCGGCGAGCATACGGTCTGGCTACAGGCGAAACTCAGGAAAGACGCTAAATCCAATACACTGACTGGCAACATCGTCAGGTCTGTCGAAGGGTTGGGCGCAGGATCGAGTGGCTACACTCCATTCGGCATAATTGGTGGTGCTGCGTATTTCAGGTTTGAAAACAGCCGATACAAACCCGTCACAGTGAAAGATCGAAAGTTTTGGTCAATGATCACGGCGAGCCTGACGGACCTTGAGGTCGAACCTCGGTTTGAAATCTACAAGGCTACAATCGGACTGGGCGAAGAAATTCGTTTGCAAGTCTATTCCGATGCACCAGCGCCTATGCTGCGAGCGTTTCTGGATCGACTGGATTATGACGGATTGAACGCACTGCTTCAAAAGCAAGTGCCTGGCGTCGGCAACGATACCGTTTTTGATGCTGAACGAGAAAGTGAACTGGCGACAAACATGGCCGCCTTGCGCGGCGAGTTTGTCAAGCTTCGCAGCGAGCTGGCGCGTTTGAAGCTAGAAAACATTGATGGGTTGTCTCTTGTCGCAAATACTTTGGCCGCGCAATACGGTTTGCCGGCAGACACCTTCGACTTAACCGCGAACAGAATCGAATCTGCGGATGATTTGGTCCAGGTCGGATACCGCAAAGGACTGACAGATTTGCTTGAAGACGAGATGCAGCAGGCAGACAGAGATGACGAGGGTTTCTTTGGAAATTTGTTCGCCAAATTCAAAGATCAGGAAACCTCTGAAGAAGTCGCATCTGTAAACGAAAATGAAGGCTTCCTGTCCGGACTGTTGTCAGCCTTTGGTAGCTCTGATTCCGAAGCAGAAACTGCCGTGCGGGTAAACCGAGGCGGTTCCGGAACGGGCATTGATTGCGCAACCACCGGAACGTTCAAAAGGTGCAAATTGGGGGGCGGATAACACGTCAGATCGACTGTTGGAAAGCGACCTGGTGCAACGCTCAGGTCGCTTTTCTTATATCACTGGTCGGATGAATGTCGCGTCGAGCCCCTCAAATGCGCCATATGGTGTCAACTGAATTCAAGGGGAGACACCCGGCTATGAAAACCCAAGTCAAAGCACTGGTCGTTGGCGGCGGCGCCGTCGGGACCTCGATTGCCTATCACCTTGCCAAAGCGGGCTGGGATGATGTGATGCTGATCGAGCGGGACGAACTGACATCCGGTTCCACCTGGCACGCAGCGGGCCTATTGCCGTTGTTCAACATGTCGTATGCCACGACCCACATCCACAAGTACTCAGTCGATTTCTACAAGACACTAGAGGAAGAAACCGGCCTGAATGCAGGCTTCGCCGTAGTCGGAAACCTGCGTATGGCACAGACGCAAGAGCGTATGGATGAATACATGCTCTATGCATCCACAGCGGAAACTTGTGATGTTGCATATGAGTGGCTGACGCCCGAGCAAATCAAGGAACGTTGGCCTCTGATCGAAACTTCGGACTTGAAAGGCGCGATCTATCACACTGAAGACGGCTACATTAACCCTGCAGATGTGACCCAGGCGATGGCCAAAGGTGCGCGTCAGCGCGGTGTCGACATCGTTCGCAAGATGCAGGCCGATGCGTTCCACTGGAACGGTACTCACTGGGAAGTCACCTGCACTAAGATGGTCGAAAAGGGCGGCAACCTCATTCCGTCAGATGAGCAGGTTGTGATCACCGCCGAACATGTTGTGACCGCGTCAGGCAACCACGCACAGCGGACCGCGAAAATGCTGGGTATCAAGATGCCCGCGATCCCGGTCGAGCATACCTTCATCGTCATGGACAAAGACCCCGAGCTGGTCAAATGGCGTGAAGCGGGCAACCCCGAGCATCCAGTTGTGCGTGATGCCGACAACGAGTCGTATGCGCGCGAAGAACGTGGCGGCTGGATTCTGGGTATCTACGAACATGGCGCTCCTGCGCAGTTCGAACACGGCGTGCCGGACAGCTTCCGCGCTGACCTATTTCCGCTGGATCTGGATCGGATCGCCGATCAGTACATGGCGATGGCCGAACGCGTGCCTTCCTGCGCTGAGTCCGGTCTGAAAGACGATTTCAACGGCCCGATCTGCTACACACCTGATGGCAACCCGCTGGTTGGTCCGGCGCCGGGCCTGCGCAACATGTGGCTGGCCGAGGGCTTCAGTTTCGGCATCACCGCTGCAGGCGGCACCGGCTATTATCTGGCTCAGATGATGGTCGATGGCGAAGCCGAGATCGACATGGCTTCGCTGGACCCCAAGCGGTATTCGTCGAACTGGATGACCACCGAGTTCGCGGCGCGCAAGAACGAAGAGTGCTATGAGCACGTCTACATCCTGCACCACCCGGATGAAGAGCGTGAAGCCTGCCGTCCGCTGCGCACCGTTCCGGCCTACGACCGTCAGAAAGCGCGTGGCGCACAGTTTGGCTGGGTCAACGGCTGGGAGCGTCCGAACTATTTCGGCCCGCTGGATGCGCCTGATAACTTCGACAAAGAAAGCCGCAGCTTCCGCCGCGGTGGTTGGTGGCAGTATGCCGTCGAAGAAGCCAAAGCGATCCGAGAAGGCGTTGGCCTGATCGATGCGTCGGCCTTCACCAAGCATGTCGTCAAAGGCCCCGGTGCGACCCAGTTCCTGGATTGGTTCACCTGCAACAAGCTGCCCAAGGTCGGTCGCATCAACCTGACCTACGCGCTGACCGCGCACGGCACCACCCGCACCGAATACACCATCGTCCGCAATGGCGAGAACAATTACTACATCGTCTCTGCCGGTGCCTGGACCGAGTACGACGCCGACTACCTTCGCAAGGCGGCCGAGGACAAGATGGAGGAGTTCGGCTACATCGAAATCCAGGACGTGACCACCCAGTGGGGCGTCTTCGCGATCGCCGGACCCAAGTCGCGTGATGTTCTGAAAGAGGTCATCAAGGACGCCGATCCGGAAACCGCGCTGTCCAACAAGCGCTTCCCTTGGTTGTCGGCCCGTCAGATCGAACTGGGCATGTGCCCGGTCAACGCGATCCGCGTGGCCTATACGGGTGAGCTGGGCTGGGAACTGCACCACCCGATCGAGATGCAGAACTATCTGTTCGACCTGCTGGAGAAGGCCGGTGAAAAGCACGGCATGAAACTGGTTGGTGCCCGCGCCCAAAACTGGCTGCGCCAGGAGAAATCCTATCGCGCCTTCGGCACCGAACTGGGCCGCGACGCGACCCCGCTGGAAGCTGACCTGCCGCGCTTTATTGATCTGTCGAAAGACTTCTACGGCAAAGCCAAGCTCGAAGAGACCGGCGTGCGCGTGAAGTGCTGCACTCTGCTGATCGACGGACCGGACGATGCCGACCCCTGGGGCCGCGAGGCGCTGTACACGCCGGAAGGTGAGCGCGTGGGTCGTTTGACCTCGGGCGGGTACTCGGTGGCGTTCGAGAAATCCATCGGCATGGGGTATGTGAAGCCTGAGCTGGCGGTCGAAGGCACCAAGCTGCAGGTCAAAATTCAGGATAAGCTGTGGGATGCGGTCGTCACTTGTGACAGCCCGTATGATCCGAAGAACGAGGTCATCCGCAAGGACGGCTGACGCTTTTTAGAAATAAGGCGGTACTCACGTAGCACCGCCTACCAAAAGCCCGCTCTCGGTGGGCTTTTTTCATGCGCTCAATTCATCAAAGCAGTCTAGTGACTTGGCGGCGTACATCATGGACGGCCCACCGCCCATCTGGATGGCCATTGCCAGAACGTCCGAAACCTCATCGCGGGTGGCTCCCGCCTTGGCCAACGCCTCGGAATGCAGGGTAATGCAAGGCTCACACCGTACTGCGATTGACATGCCTAACGCGATGAACTCTTTGGTTTTGTAGTCCAGCGTCCCGCCTTCCTTGACAGATTTTCCCAGCGCCCCGAAGGCACGCGCCGTATCAGGAATGGCTCCGTTAAGGTTACGCAAGCTTTTGCGCGTTTCGTTCAGTGAATCCTGCCAGCTCATTATAACGTCCTTCTTGATACATATGATAATCTGCATATGAATGATGAAGAGCAAAGCAGACTTTGATCCTGATCAGATTCCAGTTTTTTGGGCGACAAATGCCAAGTTGTTCGCAGGCATCTTTACGATTTCGACCAATTCGAGGGCGTTGTCCTTTAACATAGACAATATATGTGTGTCGTCTTTGTACCCGATCTCAGGGTCTTGTTGGACCAGTGCGTCGTGAAATCGCTGGTCGCCATCGCTTGTCAGGTGTCCGTCACGTTTGAAAGGGCCATAAAGCACCAAACGCCCATCCGTTTTCAGAGCGCACGCTGCTTCGGCAATGAGGGTTTCAGCCTCGGGCAAACTGATCAGGTGCAAGAGGTTGACCAGTAAAACCAAATCTTGCTGCGCCATTGTTTTGTGCCAACCCTCCGCAGTTGCATCCAGATGAACGGCTGCGGCGGTATTTGGTAAACCCTTGGTGTACGCATCGATGCTGGCGCGCCGTTCGGAGGTGACTTCGCTGGGTTGCCAATGCAACCCGGGCATCCGCTGGGCAAAGGCCGAAATGTGTTGTCCGGTTCCACTGGCCAGTTCCAGGGCCTGTCCTGATGACGGAGCGACCCGTGCCAGAAGATCGCACAGCACAACCGTGTTTCGGCTGGCGGCTGGGGCGACGAGTTTGCTGCCGTCGCTCTCGGTGGCGACGCTGGCATTTGAGGGCAGTTTGCGTTTTGTCATCGTTACAGCCTACCGGGTGTCAGCGCTTTCACAATCGCCGCATCAAGGCGCGGCGACGCGCCAGTCACAAGATCCGCCACAAGTTGCGAGGCAGCAGGAGCGGTCTGAAACCCATACCCTCCCTGTGCTGCCGACCAGATAAACGATGGATCGGTTGGATCAGGTCCGAGGACCAGCGTGCCATCGGCAACAAAACTACGTAACCCCGCCCAATTGGTTTCTACCCGAGTTACAGTTTCAGTAACCATCGCTTCGTATCGTGCCAGTCCTTCTGCGAGAATCATGTCATCGGCGTAAGCGTCATGGGGTGTGGTTGGGTCCGCCTCGCAAGGCGAGACCAGTAGCTTGCCCGCATCAGGTTTGGCGTACCAGCTCTCGCCTGCGCCCAGCATCATTGGCCAGTTTCGCAGGTCATGTCCGCCCGGTGCGGGGATGCGCGCAATCGATCGACGGTAAGGTGTGATCCCGATGGGGGAGATTCCTGCCATCTGCGCCACCTCATCGACCCAGGCTCCGGCGGCATTTACCAGATTGCGTGCCTCAAAGGATTCTGAGGTTTCGACGGTCCAATGAACCGATTTGCGGATGCTGCTGACCCTCTGACGGGTCAGGACTGAACCGCCATTCTTGCGGACGGTTCGCGCAAAGTCCTGCAGGACGCGATCTGTATCGATATCATATGCGCTATTACTTATGGCTGCATAACCGACAGTTTCAGCATTCAGGACAGGAATGTGTCCGATGGCATCTTCCGGCGAAATCTCTTGCACACCAAGATCTT
Source organism: Ruegeria sp. AM5 (assembly GCF_056540645.1). Taxonomy (NCBI): domain Bacteria; kingdom Pseudomonadati; phylum Pseudomonadota; class Alphaproteobacteria; order Rhodobacterales; family Roseobacteraceae; genus Ruegeria; species Ruegeria sp. AM5. The sequence continues at coordinate 141,374 of NZ_JBQFXC010000007.1, forward strand.
GGGCGTCTTTTTGAAACAGCGCCTGTTGATCCCTTCCGCCAATCAGCATCAGGCCGCGTGGTGTGAGGTACGCATTTGTTTCAAAGAACGCAGCACTTGCCTCGTTCAATGCCTTGACCGAGTTTGGACCGTAACCCTTTTCGAACAGGGCAGCTGAACGACCCGAAGTATGATATCCTAATCCGTCCTCGGCCTCTAACACCGTGACTGTGCCGTGCTCTGACAGGCGCGCACCTGCGCTTAGCCCGGCGACACCGCCACCGATTATCAGAAAATCAATCATGCGTTTTGTTCCGTTTCCGGCCGCCAAGTGATCGAGGCGGTGGTAAGTTGACTGGCGACATTGGCGGACCATGGCACGCGTACTGCCAAACGAAAAGACACAAGCCCACCGCAATGGAAACTTGATCGTAGGCGGCCAGCCTGCTTTTAGTGCAAACAACAAAAGATTCGGAGGCGGACGTGAACGCGGCAGATATTCACCCGATGGCAACGGGGCACATTCCGTCATATGTGACACAGGCAGATGGTAGCGACTTCCTCTTCACCTTCATGTTGTTTTTTACCGTCGGGATGGTCGTGCTGATCGGGGTTGCCTACTTCACGTTGCATTCGATCCCGGAAAAAATGGCGCATGAAACCAATCACCCGCAATTCCAATTGGTTGGGATTCTGGCGCTTTTGGCTTTGTTTACGCATAACGGCCTTTTCTGGGTTGCCGCCATCCTTGTGGCTGGGTTCCAGTTCCCTGATTTCGCGGCACCGCTGCGCTCGATTGCCGATGCCATCCGATCTTTGGCGCCTGGGCAGGACAAAGAACACGCTTCACCCCCTCCTGAGCTGGAAATTGAGCCCGAACAATCCAAACCCTCCGAACCGGCAGCACAGGGGCACTGAACAATGATCGAGACGATGCTGTGCGCCCTGATTACCGTGCTTCCTGACTATCTGTTTCGCCGCTTTGTGCAGGGCAAACGGATCGGACACGAGATCACGCTGTTCACCATGTGGTACGAGTTGCGCTGGGGGCTGACGACTTGCGCTATTTTGGCGCTAACCGTTATCACAACGCTGTTCTATTTTCACCCGTCCAGCAAAACAGCGGCTTCCTACTTCCGGACGGTAACGATTCTTCCGCAGCTAGGGGGGCGCGTTTCCGAAGTCTACGTGCGCAACAATGAGCAGGTGACAGCTGGACAGCCGATTTTCCGGATCGAAGACTTCACGCAAACCGCGCAGGTCGAAGCAGCGCATGCCCAGATTGCTCAGGTTCAAGCCTCGTTGAAGGTGGCGGAAACCGATCTGGCCGAGGCTGAGGCCGGGATTGCAGGCGCGCGCGCAGCTCTGGATCAGTCGCTCGAGGATCTGGAACGCAATACCACCCTACGTGACGAGGGATCCAGCGCGGTGCGCTTGGCCGAGATTGATCGGTTGGAAAATCTGGTTGCCGAGCGTGAAGCGCAGGTCAAAGCAGCCGTCTCAAAACGCGCAGCGGTTGTACAACAGATCGAAGAGCTGATCCCGGCCCAACTTGCCAGTGCCAATGCGCAGCTGGATGCGGCATTGACCGAGTTGGACAAGACTGTGGTCAACGCTGGAGTGACGGGCAGGGTTGAACAATTCGGGCTTCAGGTCGGCGACTATGTCAGCCCTTTGCTGCGCCCGGCGGGTATTCTGGTGCCATCCTCCTCCGGACATGACCGATTCCAGGCGGCGTTCAGTCAGCTTTCGGCCCAGGTGGTCAAACCGGGTATGATTGGCGAATTGGGCTGCATGACCAAGCCCTTTACCGTTATCCCGGTGGTTGTCGTCGAGGTGCAGGATGTGATCCCATCAGGGCAGATCAGGCCATCTGATGAGTTGCGGGACGTGCAGAGCAACACCAATCCGGGTTCGATCCTTGTCTACCTTGAACCGCTCTACAAAAGCATGGCCGATGATGTGCCTCCAGGCAGCAACTGTCTGGCGAATATCTATACGGATAATCATGCAAAGCTGGAGGATGAGAGCCTCGGCTTCTGGGAAAAATCGTTCCTGCATGTGGTAGACACGATTGGCGTCGTTCATGCGGCAGGCCTGCGCCTGCGACTGATCCTGATGCCAGTGAACACTCTGGTGCTGGGCGGACACTAATTTCACGCCCTAGAACCTAACCATTGCGGCGATTCAATCGCTTGAAGTCCTGACCCGACGACAGCTGGGTATCAAAACGCTCGTGGCTAATATTGCCCACGGGCCGATGGTGTTGGGTCTCCAATAAGACTGGCCACCAAGTAGACCTTCGCCGTGCGTGCAGCATTTGCTTTCTTTGAATGCAGCTATGCGGACTTAGCGGCTGTTTAGCGATTTGCTCATGCTTTTGAGAACTCGTTGATGGAGATCGGTTGGTGCATCCTCACCTGCAGGTCTTTCGACCCATTCCAAATCCAAGTTCAGTGATCCCGCAGGTACGATTTTTCTTGCGATTTCGGGCGGCGTGGTATCGTCAGTCGTTCCATTCTTCCAGTCGTGAAAGGCTGATGAGTATCGAACGACCGCTCCACTGGTCGACAATTCGAGCAATCCGCCCTCGGCAAAGAACGTCAGCGCATCACCCATTTCCTCACCAATGAGTTTGAGCCTGTTTCCCAATCGATGTTTGAGGATGGCTACAAACACTATCGCTGCGGAAAACGTGAATTTATCGACAAGCATAACAACCTGCTTGTTTGCACTTTCTGAGATCGCGTCGATCAAGGGCATCGTTAGAAGAAAGTCGCCACCAGTGTTTCCGCGAACATCAATTAGTAGTGTTTTGTTCGAGGATGCGCGCACGCATTCCACCGCGGCTGAGATGGCTTTAGGCAGCGCATTTTCCTTCGGATCAAAGAAGCTTGGTAACGCTATTGATAGCCCTAGCTCTTGCCAGTCCTTTATTTCTACAAATATCTCGGGTTCCCAGGCTGGATCAGCCTTGCCGTGCTCGTTTCTCGGGTAGAGCATCGATCCAGGAACTGTATGTTCATTGGCCACTTTCAGATTGGCTATCCGCCCATTTTCGTCCTGCACACGGAACTCGGTCGTGCCGCCGTTTGACGAAAAACCCAAACGTGCCAAAGCGTACGGCCAAGCCAGTAGAATCGGGCCGATGACCCGTTTCCTTTGGCACGTTCCCGCCAGAAATTTCTCTGCAGTGGCTTCAATCTGGCTCAAAGCTGAGCCGTTGACCGCTATCAACTCTCCTCGCGGTGCGGCTATCTCTGGCGCCGCGTCGATGAATTGAACGGAACGTCCAACGCTCACGAATCTCAGCGGTAGCACCGCGATCGCATCATTCGGGATCAGCCGTGTGTGCCCATTGCCGGGAAGTGCCAATAAACGCATCGCTGACAACAGAAAGGCTTCGACAGAGCCCTCTGAGGCATATTGCCGGGTTTCACCAATACAGTCGTCAATCACGGCCTTTTCGATCTGTCGAAAACTGGGATCGGTCGGCAGGGCAGTTTCTAAAATTTGGTTCAGGTCTTCCGTGAGCGACATGTTTCACGATGCGCATAGCCACTCGTCAATGTCCAGATTGGGCTCAGGGCGACTAAAAAGGCCCGCAAAAAACATGCGGGCCTTGTTGTTAGTTTCCGGCTCAGTTTCTACTGCGGGATTTCGCCTTCCAGCCCCTCAACGTAGAAATTCATGCCCGCCAGCGTACCGTCATCGGCGGTCTCGCCTTCGGCCAGCCAGTCACTGCCGTCCTGCTTTTTCAGCGGGCCAGTAAAGGGGTGGTATTCACCGGCTGCCATCGCGGCTTTCAGCGCCAGTGCTTCTTCTTTAACATCAGCCGGAACGGCGTCCGAAATCTCACCAATTGCTACCATGCCTTCCCGGATGCCATCCCAAGTGTTGGCACTTTCCCATGTTCCGTCCATCACGGCCTGGGTCCGCGCGATGTAGTAGGGAGCCCAATCGTCGATGATTGAAGACACACGCGGGAAGGGTGCGTATTCGCTCATGTCGGAGGCTTGGCCAAAGGTGACAACGTTTCCTGCCTCTTGCGCGGCTGCCTGCGGTGCAGTCGAGTCAGTGTGCTGCAGGATCACGTCCGCGCCCTGTTCGATCAGAACTGTGGCGGCGTCAGCTTCTTTCGCAGGATCGAACCAAGTGTAGGCCCAGACGATCTTGAACTCGACATCCGGATTCACCTTCTTGGCGTGGATATAGGCTGAGTTGATACCACGGATCACTTCAGGGATCGGGTAGGACCCGATGTAGCCGATGATATTCGATTCCGTCATTTTACCGGCGATGTGGCCTTGGACTGCGCGACCTTCATAAAAACGGGCCGAGTAGACCGAGACGTTGTCGGCGGTCTTGTAGCCGGTTGCGTGCTCGAATTTCACATCCGGGAATTTCTTCGCGACATTGATGGTCGGATCCATGTAGCCGAACGAGGTGGTGAAGATCAGGTCCGCGCCTTCCAGCGCCATCTGGGTCATCACGCGTTCTGCATCTGGGCCCTCAGGCACCGACTCGACGAACACGGTTTCGACCTTGTCGCCAAAGTGCTCTTCCACGGCCAGACGGCCCTTGTTGTGCTCATAGGTCCAGCCGCCATCGCCCACTGGGCCGACATAGACGAAGCCGACTTTGGTCTTGTCTTGGGCCACGGCCCCCGAGGCCAGACCCAGCGCCATTGCGGCGCTTGCCAAAAGTGTAGTGAATTTCATGTGTTACTCCCCAAGTTGGTTCAGTTGGCCTCGCCTAGTGCGAGGCATGGAAGGTCCGGCCCAATGCGGCAGGTGCGCTGCTCTTGTCGGCCGAAAGGATCACAAGCACAAGGATCGTGATGATGTAGGGCGACATTGCCAGATACTCGACAGGAATGGCAACGCCCGCTGCCTGCAAATTAAGCTGCAACACAGTGATGCCGCCGAACAAATAGGCGCCCAGCAAGACACGCCATGGTTTCCAGCTGGCAAAAACCACCAGCGCCAAGGCAATCCAGCCGACACCGGCAGTCATGCCCTCGGTCCACTGCGGCACGCGGATCAGGCTGATGTAGGCGCCGCCCAAGCCAGCGCAAGCACCACCAAACAGGATCGCCATGATGCGAATTTTGATGACTTTGTAGCCCAGCGCATGCGCCGCATCGTGGTTCTCGCCAACCGCGCGCAATATCAGGCCGATGCGTGTGTATTTCAGCGTGGCCCAGACGGCGGCCGTCAGGGCAATTCCGACGTAGAGGATCGGGTCGTGCTGAAACAGGATTGGTCCAATAACGGGGATATCGCTGATCACCGGGATATGGATTTCACCCATGCTGGGCGGCTTGATTCCTACGTAGCTCTGCCCCATCAGCGCGCTGAACCCGAGGCCGAACAATGTTAGGGCCAGGCCACTGGCAACTTGATTGGCCAGCGCCACCTGCGTCAGCAGCACAAACAACAGCGATAGCACCGCGCCACCGATTGCTGCCGCAATAAAGCCCAGCCAGGGCGAACCGGTCTCGACCGAGATTGCGAAGCCGCTGATTGCGCCCACGATCATCATGCCCTCGACACCGAGGTTCAGGACGCCTGCTTTTTCGACCACCAATTCTCCGATTGCGGCCAACAAAAGTGGGGTTGCGGCCACCATTAGCGAGGCGACCAGAAGGACGGGGTTAATTTCACCAAGGTCCATATCACGCTACCTCGCTACGGGCCGCACGGATGCGGTAGTTTGTCAGAAGATCGAATGCCAGCAGGAAGAACAGAAGCATCCCCTGGAATACCTGAATGGCTGCGGCGGGCAGACCCAGCTGAGATTGGGCGATTTCACCGCCAATATAAGTCAACGCCATCAGGCCTCCGGCCAGCAGGATGCCCACCGGATGCAAACGGCCAAGGAAAGCCACGATGATCGCGGTAAAGCCGTAACCGACGTTGAAATCGATGCTGACCACGCCAGCAGGGCCCGAGACTTCGAACATCCCCGCAAGACCGGCCAGCGCGCCGGCCAGACCCAGACAGAACAAGATCAGGCGGGCAGGGTTTACACCTGCGAACTTCGCCGCACGCGGGGCCTCACCTGTCAGGCGGATGTGGAAGCCCAGCATGTGCCGGTTCAGCAAGACATATGCAAAGATAACAGCGATCAGGGCAGTGACTACGCCCCAGTGCATGCCTGAACCCGCAATCAGCTCGGCATTATACGCGCTGTCGTAGGATTGCAGATTGCGCGAACCGGGAAAGCCGAACCCTTCGGGATTCTTCAGCAGGCCTAGCGAGACCGAGGCCAGCATCTGTTCGGCCACATAGACCAACATCAGCGACACAAGGATTTCATTGGTACCGAAGCGCACTTTCAGGAAGGCTGGGATCATTGCCCATAGCCAGCCGCCAAACGCGCCTGCAATCACCATGATCGGAAAGATGTAGAATGCATCCAGCGGATAGAATGCCAGACCAGCGCCCGCACCGAAAATGGCCCCCATAATGTACTGACCTTCGGCCCCGATATTCCAGATACCGGCGCGGAAGCCTAAAGACAGGCCGATGGCGATCAAAACCAGGGGCGCGCCCTTAACCAGCAATTGCGGCCGATAATAGAAGGCGAACTCGCCAAACAGGGGTTCCCAGAAAATGGTTCCAATAGCCTCGACCGGGTTTTTGCCCAGAATGGCGAACAGTATGCCACCAAAAACCATCGTCGCCAGGACCGCGACCAGAGGGGTGGCATAAGACCACGCCTTGGACGGCTGAGGCCGTTTCTCCAACACAATCATTTGCTCATACCCCCGCGTTTCTCTTTTCTTTTAACTGTTTAGACATGGGCCACCTCCATGCCATGCGCGCCGCCCATCATCAGGCCGATCTCATCGACCGTCAGACCCGTGGTTTCACGCGGGGCGCTTAGTCGCCCTTCGTTCAAGGCGGCAAAGCTGTCTGAGATTTCCATCAGTTCATCGAGGTCTTGCGAGATACAGATGACCGCAGTTCCCTTGGCCGCCAGATCCAGAATGGCCTGCCGGATCGAAGCCGCCGCCGCCGCATCCACGCCCCAAGTCGGCTGGTTCACGACCAGAACATCCGGGTTTTGCAGCACTTCGCGACCAATCACGAACTTCTGCAGGTTCCCGCCCGACAGCGACCGGGCGGCATTTTCAGGACCCGGCGTACGCACGTCAAAGGCGCTAATGATCTTTTCGGCAAAGCTCTTGGTCTCGGACCACTTCAGAAAGCCGTTATTCTCCAGCCCCTCGCGGACCGACCCGGTCAGCAGAGCGTTTTCGGTCAGGCTCATATCAGGGGCAGCCGCGTGGCCCAGCCGTTCTTCGGGCGCGGTCAACACGCCGAGCTTACGCCGCGCGGTCGGGCCGAGTTTGCCGATGGGTTGACCGTTGAATTTGATCGCATCTGCGGTGGTCGGAATTTCGCCAGAAAGCACACCCAGCAATTCATCCTGACCGTTCCCCGCGACACCCCCGATCCCCAGAACCTCGCCCTTGCGGACGGTCATGTGGACGTTGCGAAGCGCGGTTCCGAATTCCGACGGCGACGGCACTGACAATCCGCTGACATCCAGCGCAACGTCACCGAATTCCCGGCCGGAACGTTCAGGTGTCTGCAGGGTTGACCCCACCATCATCTCAGCCATATCGCGCGCTGAGGTTTCGGCTGGTACACATTCGCCCACATTCTTACCCAGCCGCAGAATCGTGGCGTGGTCGCATAGCGTTCGAATCTCTTCCAGCTTGTGCGAGATATACAGGATCGATGTCCCTTCCGAGCGCAATTTGTTCAGCGTTTCGAAAAGGATTTCAACCTCTTGCGGCGTCAGAACCGAGGTCGGCTCGTCCATGATCAGCAACTTCGGGTCCTGCAGCAGGCAGCGGATGATTTCGACCCGCTGACGCTCACCCGCAGACAGATCACCTACCGTACGGAAAGGATCCAAGGGCAGGCCGTAGGTTTCGGATACTTCGCGGATACGCGACGCCAGATCTCCCATCGGGGGTGGGTTCTCCATCCCCAGAGCGATATTCTCGGCGACGTTCAACGCATCGAACAGCGAAAAATGCTGGAACACCATCGCGATCCCGTCCGCACGGGCGGCGCGCGGTTCAGGCGGTGCATAGGGCTGCCCACGCAGCAGCATCGTGCCGCTGTCGGGTTTCACCAGCCCATAGATCATTTTGACAAGCGTGGATTTGCCCGCGCCGTTCTCGCCCAGCAGTGCGTGAACTTCGCCTTCACCGATGTCAAAGGACACCTGATCATTGGCCACGACGCCGGGATAGGCTTTGGTCAGCCCTTGCAAGCTCAGAAGTGGAGTGGTCACGCGCTCAGGTCCTTCTTCAATTCGTTCTGTCGGGCGGGGCGTAACAGTTGCGCTGCCACCCCAACGGCGATCATCTGCGGGTGTTTGCCCAAGCCCGGATCGCCGATCGGACAGGTGATCCGGCTGATCCGCTCGGGCGGATGTCCAAGGGCCGCAAGCCGCGACCGGAATCGCGCCCATTTCGTAGCGGAGCCGATAAGCCCCGCAAAGAGGAAATTGTGCGAAAGCAGCCGGTTGCACAGTTCCAGATCCAGATTGTGCGAATAGGTAAGCACCAGATGCTCGGCGTCGGTTGGCGCGTGGCGAACCAGCTCGGCGGGTTTTGCGGTCGGAACCGGGGTTACACCGGTTGGAACCACATCGGGAAACCGCTCGGGTCCGGTATCGACCCAGGTGATTGCCAGATCGGGTAGGGGGGACAAAACGTCCACCAGCGCCCGGCCTACATGGCCTGCGCCCCAGATCCACAGAATACGCGTCGGTTTGTGAACGGGTTCGACCATCCAACCTTCGATCAGTTGTGGCTCGGGCGCGGCACCTTGTCCTCGCGCTGCCGCCAGCAGACGTTTGACCGATAGCGGCATCTCTCCGCCCGAGGCCGAACGCGCGATGACGGTATCGTCCAGTGCATTCAGCGTTTCATGATCAAATACTTCACTCAGCAATGAAACTGCACCGCCGCAGCATTGCCCCATGTCGGGGCCAAGAGCGTGATGCGTTAGTCGGGTGGCGGTGGTTTGGGATCGCGCAGCTTCAGTTGCCTGATACTCCAACGTGCCTCCACCGATGGTGCCGCTTTGCCCGTCCTTCCAAACAAGCATCGCGGCCCCCACTTCACGTGGAGACGACCCTTTGATGCCGGCGATGACCACCCGGACCACTGTTCCGTGGGTTTTGACCGCCTCCCTCAAAGCCTCCAAGTCAAATCCCATCAGATGCCTCCCTTCATCTTTTGGACGCCGCGCCAAACTTCTTCAGCCGTGGCTGGTGCATCAAGAGCGGGGTAGACCTCTCCACAGGCCGCGACCGCATTCGACAGGGCCAGCCATGCTGAAATACCCAGCATGAACGGCGGTTCGCCCACCGCTTTCGAACGATAGATCGTGTCCTCACGGTTTTCGGCATCCCAGAGTGCGACGTTGAATACGTCGGGTCGATCTGAGCAGGCGGGGATCTTGTAGGTCGAGGGTGCGTGTGTGCGCAGGTTGCCCGTGCCGTCCCAGACCAGTTCCTCGGTCGTTAGCCAGCCCGCGCCTTGCACATAACCTCCTTCGACCTGCCCGATATCCAACGCCGGGTTCAACGAAGCACCGGCATCATGCAGGATATCGGTGCGCAAAATGCGGTTCTCACCAGTCAGAGTGTCGACGGCCACTTCGGTGACCGACGCTCCGTAGGCGAAGTAGAAGAACGGACGGCCACGTCCGGCGATCCGGTCCCATTCGATTTTGGGTGTCTTGTAGAAACCGGTCGCCGACAGGCTGATCCGACCCTGATAGACCAGCGCCGCAGCTTCAGCGAAGGTGTAGCGTTCTGCGCCAACCGAAACATGGCCATCAGAGAAGGTGACAGTCGACGGATCGGCCTGATGCCGCTCGGCCAGATAGTCCGCCATTCGATCGCGGATCGTATCGCAGGCCGCCTTCACTGCCATGCCATTCAGGTCACTGCCCGAGGATGCTGCCGTGGCCGAAGTGTTCGGCACCTTGGCCGTATCCGTGGCGGTGATTTTGACCATCTCCAGCGGGATGCCAAAGCGCGAAGCCGCCACCTGCGCCACCTTTTGGAACAGGCCCTGACCCATCTCGGTACCGCCGTGGTTCAGATGGACCGAGCCATCCTGATACACATGCACCAAAGCGCCTGCCTGATTCAGGTGGGTCAGCGTGAAGGAAATCCCGAACTTGACCGGAGAAAAGGCAATGCCCTTCTTGATCACGCTGTTCTCGGCGTTCCATTTCGCAATGGCGGCCTTGCGCGTTTCGTAATCGCTGGATTTCAGTAGCGCCTGAGTCATCCCGTGTAATTCGAAATCGCTGACCTCCATTCCGTAGGGCGTGGTATTGCCGCCAGCGGGCAGAGGGCGCACGGGGGCGTCCCCGGTTTCGACCGCGCCGCGGCTTGTTAGGTCCTCATGCGGGTCGGGATGACCCAAAGGCTTCTCGGACGGCGTGATCTCGGCAATCGCATGGGCCGGTTCGTAATAGTTTCGGCGGCGCAGTTCCACCGGGTCCAGACCCAGCTCATACGCGGCGTGGTCCATCACGCGTTCGATGCCAACCATGCCCTGCGGGCCGCCGAAGCCGCGATAAGCGGTGGCGGATTGGGTATTGGTCTTCAGCCGGTGGCTTTCGATCCGTGCATTTGGCAACAGATAGGCATTGTCCGAATGCAGCATCGCGCGGTCGGCGACGGGCAGGGACAGATCCTGCGCCCAACCGCAGATGGCGTGGTGTAAGAACGAAACGCCCTGAATGTGGCCATTCTCATCGAACCCAGCCTTGTAGGAAATCCGGAAGGCGTGGCGTTTGCCGGTGATGATCATGTCATCGTCGCGGTCATAGCGCATCTTGCAGGCCTTGCCGGTTGCACGTGCGGCTATAGCACAAGCCACAGCCAAAGCGTTGCCCTGGCTTTCCTTGCCGCCAAAACCTCCGCCCATACGGCGGGTTTCAACGCGGACCGCGTGCATCGGAACGCCCAAAGCGTCCGCCACCTTGTGCTGGATCTCGGTCGGGTGCTGGGTCGAGCTGTGCACTAGCATATCCGCGCCTTCATTCGGCACGGCCAGCGCCGCCTGACCTTCGAGATAGAAATGTTCCTGCCCGCCAAGTTCGAAAGACCCTTCGATCACGTGTGTCGCGCCAGAGATAGCCGCATCTGCATCACCCTTGGCGTAAACGCGCGGGCCGTCCTCGAACCGGCTGTCGGCGGCCAGAGCCTCTTCGACCGTCAGGATTGGCGTTTCCTCGGCATAGTCGATCTTGCCCAGACGTGCGGCCTTGCGGGCGGCCAGATGGCTGGTGGCGATGACCAGAAACACCGGCTGGCCGATATAGTGGACTGTTCCGTCCGACAGCAGCGGTTCATCATGGATCGAAGGCGATACGTCGTTGGCGAAGGGCAGATCATCCGCAGCCATAACCATCACGACGCCCTCGGCAGCCTTCACCGCAGACAGGTCCATTGCGGTGATCTTGCCTTTGGCAATCGGGCTGAGGCCAAAAGCCAGATGCAAACTGTCCCTGGGTGTCGGGATATCGTCCACATACCGCGCGGTTCCTGAAACGTGCAGCGGTGCTGCGTCGTGGGGGAGGGGTTTGGTCACGCTCATGCCGATACCTCCAGCACATTGGTCACTTCGCCCTGATCTTCCAAGAAGTATCTTTCGAGCATCGCTTTGGCGGTTTCCAGTCGATAGGTGGCCGAGGCGCGCATGTCCGTGAGTGGTGAATAATCGTCGGCAAAGGCAGGCAGCGCGGCGTCAATCGTCTCGCGCGCCCAAGGTTTACCGACCAATGCGGCCTCGACATGGGTTGCCCGTTTCGGGATGCCGGCCATGCCGCCGAACGCGATGCGCGCCTGCGTGACGATGCCGCCCGAGACGGTGATGTTGAAACACCCGCAGACGGCCGAGATGTCCTGATCGAACCGCTTGCTGAGTTTATAGGCCTTCAGGCGATCCAGCTGACGGGGGAAACTGACAGCTTCGACGAATTCACCGGGAACGCGGTCCTGTTTGCCATAGTCGATAAAGAACTCTTCCAGCGGAAGGGACCGGCGGGTGTCGCCTTTGCGCAGATGAAGGGTTGCGTCCAGAGCAATCAGCGCAGGCGGGTTGTCACCAATGGGCGAGCCATTGGCGATGTTGCCGCCCACCGTTGCAGCATGGCGCACCTGAACACTGGCATAGCGACGGATCATTTCGGCGTAAGAGGGGTGAAGATCGGCCAGAGCCTCACCCATCCGATTCATGTCGACCATTGCGCCAAAGCGAATTTCATCGTCGGTGATGGTGATTTGATTGAGATCATCGCAACGGTTGAGGAAGATTACTGGATCCAGGTCGCGCAGTTGCTTTGTCACCCACAGGCCGACATCTGTTGCTCCGGCAACCAGCGTGGCATCCGGGTTTTCAACATATACAGCTGCCAGTTCATCGGAAGATTCAGGCAGCATGCGCGACGCAGCAGAAGATGCGAGTGGCTTGTCTTTGACCCAGACTGGCACGGGACGGTCCTCGACCGCTTTCGCGGCGCGAATAATCGGTGCATAGCCAGTGCAGCGGCACAGGTTTCCGGCAAGCTGGGTGTCATGATCCGTGGCGCCCGTCGCATGACTGGCGACCATCGACATGACAAAACCCGGAGTGCAAAAACCGCATTGCGAACCGTGCAGGTCAACCATTGCCTGTTGAACGGGATGTGCTTCGCCATCCGGGCCGCTTGCCCCTTCGACTGTACGAACCGCTTTGCCATGCAGCTGGGGCAAGAACAGGATGCAGGAGTTCAGAGCTTTTGCACCGTCTTCGTCCGTCACCATGACCGTGCACGCGCCGCAATCGCCTTCGTTGCAGCCTTCTTTGGTGCCTGTCAGACCGCGATCTTCACGCAGCCAGTCCAGTAGGGTGGCCGTCGGATCGACATCCGGCAGCTCCACTGTCTCTCCGTTCAGAAGAAACGTGATGTTCATTCGAGAAACCCGTCGCGTTACCCGGTTGCGCCCGTTCGGCCCTCCTTCGATGCGACGTAGAAAGAGTGGCGGGCGGTAGCTTGCCGTCAGATGTTAGAAACAGCGTACCTTATCTGGCAAGAAAAACTGCCTATATGATACACCATTGCACCCGAGCGGCCCATGATTGTCGTGTATGTGTGAAGCTTAACAAATTGAAAATAAACACTTTTTGGGAAGGTGTGCGTTCCTGCGCCCGAAGCACCTTCTGAAAAAGCCGAATAATCACCGATGATTTTTTCGGCATTCGATGGTGCCGGTTCCCGCTTTTGCAACGTCGCTGGCTGAGATAGCTTAGCCTGTATGAGCAGTTCCCCCCGATTCATTCACCTCCGCGTTCACACTGAATATTCGTTGCTGGAAGGTGCCGTGCGGCTGAAGAAGCTGCCGGACCTGTGCCAGAAGATGGAGATGCCCGCCGTCGCAGTGACGGATACCAATTCAATGTTCTCGGCCTTAGAGTTTTCGGTCACCGCCAGCGGGGCGGGTGTGCAACCGATCATGGGCTGTCAGGTCGATCTCAGTTACGTTCAGGCGCAGCCGGGAGAAAAGCCAAAATCACCCGCGCCGCTGGTGCTGCTGGCACAATCCGAGGTGGGATATGAGAATCTGATGAAGCTCAGTTCCTGCCTGTATGTAGACAAAAGCGGGCAGTTGCCGCAGGTCACTTTGGACGAATTGGCGGAACGATCAGATGATTTGATCTGCTTAACCGGCGGTCCAGACGGGCCCGTAGGGTTGCTGTTACAGCAAGGTCAGCGCCCTGCTGCCGAGGCTTTGGTGGATCGTTTGTCCGCGATTTTCCCGGATCGCCTTTATGTTGAGTTGCAGCGTCACCCAGGCGAAGGAGGCCAACCTGAGGCCGAGCGCTTGACCGAGCGCGGTCATGTCGAGATGGCCTATGAAAAGAACTTGCCGCTGGTGGCCACCAATGACGTCTATTTTCCGACTTCGGACATGTACGAGGCCCACGACGCGCTGATCTGTATCGCCGAGGGGGCTTATGTCGACCAGCAGGACGGTCGCCGACGTCTGACCGCGCAGCACTATTTCAAGTCTCAGCAGGAGATGGTGACGCTGTTCGCCGATCTGCCCGAAGCCGTCGAGAATACGGTTGAAATCGCGCAACGCTGCGCCTTCATGGCTTATCGCCGCGACCCGATCCTGCCGAAGTTTGCAGATGATGAGGTCGCCGAACTGCGTCGCATCGCCAACGAGGGTCTGCAAAAACGTCTGGCCGTGATCCCGCATGCCGTGACTTCCGAAGAATATCAAGAACGGCTGGATTTCGAACTTGGCATTATCGAAGGGATGGGTTTCCCTGGCTATTTCCTGATCGTTGCCGACTTTATCCAATGGGCCAAGGATCATGACATTCCGGTGGGTCCGGGGCGAGGCTCGGGTGCGGGATCACTGGTGGCTTATGCGTTGACGATTACCGACCTTGATCCGCTGCGGTATTCGCTTCTGTTTGAACGGTTTCTGAACCCCGAGCGGGTTTCTATGCCCGACTTCGATATCGACTTCTGCATGGATCGCCGTGAAGAGGTTATCCGCTACGTGCAGCAGAAATACGGGCGCGACAAAGTGGGGCAGATCATCACCTTCGGTGCCTTGCTGTCGAAGGCGGCTGTGCGCGATATTGGGCGTGTATTGCAGATGCCATACGGGCAGGTTGATCGCCTGTCCAAGATGATCCCAGTCGAAGGCGTCAAACCCGTTTCCATCGAAAAGGCACTGAAGGATGAGCCGCGCCTGAGGGAAGAGGCACGCAATGAAGAGGTCGTTGACCGTCTGCTCACATATGGCCAGCAAGTCGAGGGGCTGCTGCGCAACGCCTCGACACACGCTGCCGGCGTGGTGATCGGAGACCGGCCGCTGGATGCACTGGTTCCAATATACCAAGACCCGCGTTCGGACATGCCTGCGACCCAATTCAATATGAAATGGGTAGAACAGGCCGGGCTTGTAAAGTTCGATTTTCTGGGTCTGAAAACACTGACCGTGATCCAGAACGCGATGGATTTGATCTTTAAGTCAGGGCGTGACCTTCACATAGCTCCCGATGGCACGGAACTCTATGAACCCGCCGAAGGGGCAATAAATCAGATCAACGCCATCCCGCTGGATGACGAGGCGACGTACAAACTCTATTCGGCGGCCAAGACGGTGGCGGTGTTCCAGGTTGAATCCTCTGGCATGATGGATGCGCTCAAGCGGATGAAGCCGGATTGTATCGAGGATATCATCGCCCTCGTCGCGCTTTATCGACCCGGCCCGATGGAGAACATCCCCAAGTTCTGCGAGGTCAAGAACAAGCTTAGCGAACGCGACACGCTGCACCCGTCCATCGACCATATCTTGGATGAGACGCAGGGCATCATCGTCTATCAGGAACAGGTGATGCAGATCGCGCAGGAGATGGCGGGTTACAGCCTTGGGGGCGCGGACTTGCTGCGCCGCGCGATGGGTAAGAAAATTCAGGAGGCGATGGATGCAGAGCGGCCCAAGTTCCTCAAAGGTGCTGCCGAAAACAATGTGGATGAGGCCAAGGCGACCGAAGTCTGGAACCTGCTGGACAAGTTCGCCAACTATGGCTTCAACAAATCCCACGCCGCCGCCTATGCGGTGGTCAGCTATCAAACCGGCTGGCTAAAGGCGAACCACCCGGTCGAGTTCATGGCAGGTGTCATGAACTGCGATATCCATTTGACCGACAAGCTCGCGATCTATTTTGAGGAAGTCCGCAAGGGGCTGCAGCTGCCCTATGTTCCGCCGTGCGTGAATCGATCCCAAGCGACCTTTGATGTGGCCGATGGGCATTTGGTCTATGCGCTGGGCGCGCTCAAGAACGTAGGCGTCGAGGCAATGAATCTTGTGGTTGAGGGGCGTGGCGAAAAGCCTTTCGTAAACCTGTTCGACTTCGCCCGCCGTGTTGACCTGAAGAAGGTCGGCAAACGCCCGCTTGAGATGCTGGCTCGCGCCGGTGCCTTTGACGAGCTCGATAAAAATCGTCGCCGTGTGTTTGAAAGCCTTGATCCGTTGGTTCAGTATTCGGCGGCGATTCACGAGCAGAAGAATTCCAACCAAGTTTCCCTGTTTGGCGAGGCAGGCGATGACCTGCCCGAACCGCGTCTGTCCCCTTCGCCTGATTGGCTACCTGCCGAACGCCTGAGCGAGGAATTCAAGGCCATCGGATTCTACCTGTCTGGCCATCCGCTGGATGACTATATGCCGGCCCTGAAGCGCAAACAGGTACTGACACTGGATCAGGTGACTGAAAAGGCGCGCTCTGGCCCATTTATTGCCAAGATGGCAGGCGTCGTTGCCGGACGGCAAGAAAGGAAATCAGCGCGCGGCAATCGGTTCGCTTTTGCCCAGCTCTCTGACCCCACCGGAGCATTCGAGGTCACGTTATTCTCGGAAACACTGGAGAAATCCCGAGAGTTTCTGGAAACCGGCGCACAGGTGGTACTGACGGCCGAAGCGACCATGGAGGCCGATCAGCTGAAATTGCTGGGCCGTTCCGTTGGTCCGGTTGATACAGTTGTGGCCGATGCGGGTGCAACGGGTTTGCGTGTGTTTGTCGAGGATTCGAAGGTTTTGCCGAACATGGCCACGGTACTGGAAGGCGCAGAGGCTTCAGCCAAAAGGGTTGCCAAGGGACCTGTCTATGTTTGTCTGTTCGATCCCGGACTGCCAGGCGAGGTCGAGATGGATCTGGGCCGGGAATTTCCGATCAACCCAGAAATCAAAGGCGCGCTGAAGTCGCTCGAGGGGATATCGGAGATCGAAGAAATCTGATCCCGAACCGTAATGTTGCCACACGCGATGGACCCCGCTAGGCTGGGTGAACATCCTCAAAGGTCATTTCACAGGAGGGTTCCGAAATGGCAAGTTCAGGCAATGTTTTCAGGATATTTACACTCGCCGCAGCATGTTCACTGGCATTGGCCACTGCGGTACATGCAGACGACAAAAAGAAGAAGAACACTCTTACCGGGGCCTTGGTCGGCGCGGGCGTTGGCGCGCTGGTAGGCGATGGTAAAGGGGCTGCGGTCGGTGGGGTGGCCGGTGCCATAATCGGACATAACTGGAAGTGATCATGATGTTGAAAAATCCCATCAAATCTTCCTTCTGCGCCACGCTGTTTGTTATTCCGACGTTTGCTTTCGCGGATGAGGCTGCTGAGCAGATGGTGCAAGACGTCCTGCCTATGATGCACTATACATGCGCCTCGATCGCCGAAGCGGCCGACGGGGACGAAGCCTTTGTTGTCGAAGTCGTAGGAAAGATGACGGCCTTGTCACTCTATAATCGGCAGATCAATATCGAAGATCACGCGGCCACTGACGAGGAAAAGGCCCAACTGCGCGAAGCCTTCATCGCCGCTCTGTCCGAGGGCTGTGCCGCCGACAAGAACGCCCTTCTGGGCGGTGTGGTCGATAACGCGGTGAAATCGACGTTGGGGATGTAAGCGAGCGCTGGTTATTGCGGGCGCTAAAGTCTGCCAACCGGGCAACGAATGAGGCCCCAGCCGTTGTCCATCTGGGCCGCTTTCAGGCCTGAGACGAGACGGTCGGACAAAAAGAAGAGTTTTGGAACTTTCGGGTCCAGCCAGATGTCCGGTCCGCCCAACGCTTCGGGTATGACTACCAGTTTGGTTTCTTGACTGCTTCTAGGAAGGTAGGTTCGACCATAGCGATTGCTAAGTGGTGACCGAACATCCCCCTCCGGGCCCAGCACATCATAATTACCCATGGGTCGTTTGTTGCACACGTTCAGAAAGTAATACCGCTCGGACGTGGTCAGATGGTTTTCAGTTGAATCCATCAGCGTCAACGGATGAAATACCGTGTCCCCCAGATCGAACTGTTCCAGAACGGATTTGGCGGATTGGGAAACCATAGGCTTGCCACCGCCATTGATGAATGGAGCCGTATAATACTCGGCTTTAGAATTGTAATGATAAACGCTACCAACCTGTTCTTTGGTCAGCAGATCACCGCGTTTCCAGCTTTGAGAGGCTTGACGGAGGATGCTCTTCGACCATTCGACGTCTTCGGCAGATTGTTTTTTCCGCCAATTGTCTGTGTATTCTCTGCGCGATACACCCTCTATGACGTTGATATTGTTCACCGTCGTAGCAATCCACACGCATTGCGCGTTGCTGTCCTCACTCGCCATCAGCTTGCCCTCAGTAATGCGGCGGGCGTTCGTCTCCGAACACAACTCCGCCTGAACCTTCCTGCGCGCGTTCTGCTTCACGCTGCAGCAACATCTCGACGCGGCGGGTCAGGCGGTCGATCTCGTTCTGTTGGTTTGTGACGACCGAGTTCAGCTCTTCGACCGTGCGGGTCAGATGGGCGATCTGCTCTTCCAGATGCTGCATGGGGCTCTCCTTATAGGCGTCTCATAGCGACCCTGTGACGCCCTGGCCAGAGAAACCCCGCCTTGCTCCGATGCGGGCCATGGGATAGACCGCGCGCGGAACACTAAATCCCAAGGACGCCCCACATGGCCAAGCCCAAGAAACAGCCCCGCCCCAAGGCCGTAACGCCGAAAGGGTTCCGCGACTATTTCGGCGAGGAAGTCACGCAGCGCACCGAGATGCTGCGGACGATTGCGGGTGTCTATCATCGATACGGGTTCGATGCCTTGGAAAGCAGCGCGGTTGAAACGGTTGAGGCGTTGGGCAAGTTCCTGCCCGACGTGGACCGCCCGAACGAGGGCGTATTTGCATGGCAGGAATTTGACGAAGGCGGCAATGGCGACTGGATGGCCCTGCGCTATGACCTGACTGCTCCTTTGGCCCGTGTCTATGCGCAGCACCGCAACGATCTGCCGACACCTTATCGCCGCTATGCGATGGGTCCGGTCTGGCGGAACGAGAAGCCGGGGCCGGGGCGGTATCGTCAGTTTTATCAGTGCGATGCGGATACGGTGGGCACGGCCTCAATGGCTGCGGATGCCGAGATTTGCTCTATGCTGTCGGACACGCTGGAAACCGTTGGAATCCCGCGCGGTGACTATTTGGTGCGGGTCAACAACCGTAAGGTTCTGAATGGTGTGCTCGAAGCGATGGGTTTGGGTGAAGACGCCGCCGCCCGAGATAATGTTCTGCGCACGATCGACAAGTTCGACAAGGTGGGCGAGGCTGGTGTGCGTGAGCTTTTGACCAAAGGCCGATTGGATGCCTCTGGCGCTTTTATCGATGGTGTTGGTCTTTGCGGTGATCAGGCCGAGCCGGTGATTGCCTTCCTGACTTCTAAAGCTGCAGATACCGCCGGAACGCTGGCCAACCTGCGTGCCGCCGTGGGTGACAGCGAGATCGGTGCGGATGGGATCGCTGAGTTGGAGCAGATTGGTGCGCTGCTGGATGCAGGCGGGTATGGTTCGGACCGGATCGAGATTGATCCTTCGGTCGTGCGTGGCCTCGGCTATTACACTGGGCCGGTCTATGAGGCCGAACTGACCTTCGAAATATACGACGAGAAGGGCCGCAAGCGGCAATTCGGGTCGGTCTCGGGTGGTGGTCGCTATGATGATCTGGTCAAGCGGTTTACCGGACAGGAAGTACCCGCGACCGGCATCTCCATCGGTGTTGACCGATTGTTGGCCGCTTTGCGTGAAAAGGGGCGGATCGCGGCGCAAGCGACTGGCCCGGTGGTTGTGACAGTCATGGATCGCGACCGCATGGCGGATTACCAGACGATGGTCGCTGAACTGAGGAATGCAGGGGTCCGGGCCGAGGTCTACTTGGGCAACCCTAAGAACTTTGGAAATCAGCTGAAATATGCGGACAAGCGGAACTCTCCGATTGCGGTGATCGAAGGCGGTGACGAAAAGGCAAATGGGATCGTGCAGATCAAGGACCTGATTCTTGGCGCCAAGATTGCCGAAAGCGCCACGCTTGAGGAATGGAAAGAACGGCCCAGCCAGTTCGAAGTGCCCCGCGGCGATCTGGTCGCTAAGGTGCGCGAGATTCTGGACAATCAGGACTGACCCATGCCGAACCGTTCCCAAATACAGGCCCGCGCCGCCATGATGCGTGTCCGGTTCGAGGCGGCGGGCGCGCAGGTGGTTGATACGCCTCTGCTGCAGCCAGCCGGGACGCTGCTGGACCTCTATGGAGAAGATATCCGCGCCCGTGCGTACGTAACCTCGGACGCGCTGCGGGGTGAGCAGATGCTGCGCCCGGATTTCACCCTGCCGGTGGTGCAGATGCACATGTCCGACGGGGCTGAACCAGCAAGATACACCTATTCCGGCGAAGTGTTCCGCCGTCAGGAACACGATCCGGATCGTGCTAATGAGTATATCCAAGTCGGCTACGAAGTATTTGATCGCGAAGACCCCGCCGGAGCCGATGCCGAGGTGTTTTCGTTATTTGCCCTGCAATTGCGCGGGCTGCCCTTGCGGGCAGCGACAGGTGATATCGGTATTCTGATCGCCGCTGTTGAGGGTCTCAAGACCACTAGTCGTCGTAAGGCTGCACTGATGCGGCATCTCTGGCGGCCTCGCCGGTTCCGCGTTTTGCTGGACCGATATGCCGGACGCAAAGCTAGTCTCGAGGGGCGCGATGCTCTGCTTGACGCGGTCGATCCATTGGCGATTGACGTGCCCATGATAGGCAAGCGCCGCACGCCCGAAATTCTCGAACGGATTGATGCCCTGCGCGAAGACCGCGCTGCGCCGCCGATCTCGGACAATGAACTGGCCGGTTTGGAGACGCTGCTTAATGTGCGCGAAACCATGCCTTTCGCGCTGGAACAACTGCGTGACATTGCGGTTGATCTGCCACAGATCACATCTGCTTTGGATCGTTTGGAAGCTCGTATCGCAGCCCTGCAGGCGCGTGGCGTGGATGTGGATACACTGGATTTTGAGGCGTCTTATGGCAGGACCTCGATGGAGTACTACGACGGGTTTGTGTTCGGCTTTTACGCCGAAGGCCGCCCTGATCTGCCACCGGTTGCGACCGGTGGGCGCTATGATGCGCTGACTAGGCAATTGGGTGGTGGGGCCGAGATTCCGGCAATTGGCGGCGTGATCCGCCCGGACCTGATGCTCGAAATCGAGGAGGCTGCGCAATGAGCCTGAAACTCGGGGTGCCTTCGAAGGGCCGGTTGATGGACAAGACCTTTGCATGGTTTGAAAAGCGCGGCATTACACTGTCGCGCAGCGGATCAGACCGGGAATACGCGGGCAAGGTTGATGGGATTGGTGGCGTCTCGCTGATCCTATTGTCTGCAGGAGAGATTCCGCGCGAGCTGGCGGCGGGACGCATTCATTTGGGCGTGACCGGCATCGATCTTGTGCATGAAAAGCTGCCGCGCTGGGAACAGCAGGTGGAAGAGGTTGCACCTTTGGGGTTCGGCAAGGCGGACCTTATCATCGCAACCCCAGCCTGCTGGGTCGACGTGGACACTCTGGATGATTTGGATGCAGCGGCGGCAGGTTTTCGCAGGGCGCATGGCCATCGGCTTCGGATCGCTACCAAGTACCACCGTCTGGTCCGCGAATTCCTGACCGAAGCGGGAGTGGCCGATTATACGCTGGTCGACAGCCAGGGCGCAACCGAGGGGACGGTGGTGAATGAGACAGCCGAGGCGATTGCCGATATCACCTCGACCGGGGAAACACTGCGGGCGAACCACCTGAAAATCCTGTCGGATGGGTTGATCCTGCAATCGCAGGCCACGCTGTGGCGCAGCCGCGTGGCCAAATACGATGCGGCTGAAAAGACGGCTTTGAATGAGCTGCTGGACAGGTTGGCCTAAAGCACCCCAATTTCCGCTAATGCGCGGTTCAGGTCGTCGGGCAAGGCATCGTCCTGCTCGCGATTTTTAGGCAAGTCGGCAGGGGTGTCCTCAGGCTTGAGATACCGCCAGCCCTGGAATGGACGCTTCAGAGCGTTCTGCGTTCTGTGTACCTCGGGGTCCAGGACGATGGCGCAGCGGCGGATGCCATCCTCGCCTCGGACTTCATCCAGCCGCAGGATGCGCTGGCGGCACTGGACCACACCTTTGATCACCCAATAGATCGACCCGCCATTCAGAATTTCAGCGTCGCGCTTGGGCCACATGCGGGTGACGTGGCGCGGGTATCCGTCCTCATAGAGTGGTTTGCGGCTGTCTTGCCACGCCATCAGCGTGTCGACGCTTTCTGACCCAACCGAAAGTTTGATGAGGTTTACGTACTTATCCACAGCTTTCCCACAGAGTCGTCCCAAGGGTGATCCCTATATTGTAGCCCTCATGCGCTTGTCATCAAGGTGTTGTGGTTTAGATGTGATCTGGGCTAATCTGAATGCCTCTTTCAGCACAGGGAATCACCAATGAGCCGCTTTGCCGCCCCCATCGCCGAGCAGATCTGGGATATGAAATACCGCTTTAAACAGGCGGATGGTACGCCCATCGATCAGACAGTCGAGGACAGCTGGCGGCGCATAGCTCGTGATCTGGCGCGTGTAGAAGAAGACCCGGCGCATTGGGAAGAAAAATTCTATGAGGCGCTAGAGGATTTCAAATACCTTCCTGCTGGCCGCATCACCGCCGGGGCGGGCACCGCGCGACAGGTAACCCTGTTCAACTGCTTTGTGATGGGGACGATCCCCGACAGCATGGGCGGTATCTTCGACATGCTGAAAGAGGCCGCGCTGACCATGCAGCAGGGCGGGGGGATCGGTTACGATTTCTCAACCATCCGTCCGCGCGGTGCCGATGTGAAAGGGGTCGCAGCGGATGCCTCGGGCCCGCTAAGCTTTATGGACGTCTGGGACGCCATGTGCCGCACGATCATGTCTGCAGGCTCGCGTCGTGGTGCGATGATGGCGACCATGCGCTGCGACCATCCAGATATCGAACAGTTCATCACCGCGAAATCCGACCCGGCGCGTTTGCGCATGTTCAACATGTCGGTTCTGGTCACCGATCCATTCATGGAGGCCGTTAAGGCCGATGGACCGTGGGATCTGGTATTTGACGGAAAGGTCTATCACACCGTTCAGGCGCGGGATCTTTGGAACAAGATCATGCAGGCCACCTATGATTATGCCGAGCCGGGCGTGATCTTTATCGACCGGATCAACCAGGCGAACAACCTGAATTACGTCGAGACGATCTCGGCGACCAACCCGTGTGGAGAACAACCTCTACCGCCTTATGGTGCCTGTCTGCTGGGTTCGATCAATCTGGCACGGTTGGTTGCCGAGCCGTTCGAGGATGCCGCGCATCTGGACGAGGAGGCCTTGCAAGAGCTGGTGGCCACCGCCGTTCGCATGATGGACAACGTGGTGGACGCGTCGAAATTCCCGCTGGCCGAACAAGAAGCCGAGGCGCAGGACAAGCGCCGTATCGGGCTGGGCGTGACTGGTCTGGCCGATGCGCTGTTGATGTTGGGTTTGCGCTACGGCTCGGACGAGGCGGCGCGTCAGACCGAACGCTGGTTGCACGCAATCGCGCGCGCCGCGTATCTGGCGTCGGTC
This sequence comes from Ruegeria sp. AM5, assembly GCF_056540645.1. Lineage (NCBI taxonomy): Bacteria > Pseudomonadati > Pseudomonadota > Alphaproteobacteria > Rhodobacterales > Roseobacteraceae > Ruegeria > Ruegeria sp. AM5. Next base: position 164,889 of record NZ_JBQFXC010000007.1, read on the forward strand.
GATTTGGCGAGGGAAAAGGGCGCTTTCCCACTGTTTGACGCCGAGAAATATCTGGCCAGCGGCACCATGCAACTGATGGATGACGATGTGCGCGACGCAATCCGCGAACACGGCATCCGCAACGCGCTGCTGACCTCGATCGCGCCGACGGGTACGATTTCGCTGTATGCGGGCAACGTGTCTTCGGGGATCGAGCCGGTTTTCGCCTATGCCTACACGCGCAAGGTGCTGCAAAAGGACGGTTCGCGCACCGAAGAAGAGGTTGTGGACTATGCGGTGCAGATGTGGCGCGACAAGTTTGGCGACGCCGAATTGCCCAAGTATTTCGTGAATGCGCAAACACTAAGCCCGTCCCATCACGTAAAAATGCAGGCGGCGGCGCAAAAGTGGATCGATAGTTCGATATCGAAGACGATCAACTGTCCCGAAGATATCAGCTTTGACGCCTTCAAAGACGTCTATATGCAGGCCTGGGATCAGGGATGCAAAGGCTGCACTACCTATAGGCCAAACGATGTGACCGGCTCGGTTCTGAGCGTATCGGAAAGCGACGACAAAGCGCCGGGTGAAAGCGCGGATGCCCCGCATGAGGTTGACGGGGGCGAGGTCGTTTATATGTCCGAACCGCTGGATCGCCCACAATCGCTTGAAGGGTCGACTTACAAGCTGAAATGGCCGGACAGCGAGCACGCAATCTATCTGACAATTAACGATATCGTCATTGCCGGACGCCGTCGTCCCTTCGAGGTGTTCATTAACTCGAAGAATATGGAGCATTATGCTTGGACGCTGGCTTTGACCCGGATGATATCGGCCGTGTTCCGACGCGGTGGCGATGTGTCCTTTGTGGTCGAGGAACTGAAAGCTGTGTTTGACCCGCGCGGCGGGGCCTGGGTCAAAGGCAAGTACATTCCGTCCATCCTGGCCGCGATTGGCGGCGTGATCGAGCAACACATGGTCAATATCGGCTTCCTTGAGGGCGAAGGCATGGGCCTGAAATCCGATCCTCAGGCGCAGGTGGTCAACATGGACGCCCCGCGTGGCAAGGCTTGCCCATCCTGTGGTCAGTTCGACATGGTGATGATCGAAGGCTGCATGACCTGCCGCAGCTGCGGTTATTCTAAGTGTGGCTGATTTGGCGTAAAAGCTATCTGCAATCATGAACCGCCAGGCAATACGAACCCATTTCGGCGGTTTTGGCGCCCATAAACAAGGTCATTAGCGCCCACAACTCGCAAACCTAAGGATTTATAGGGAAACAAGGCGCCGGATCATTGATCAACGGCGCCTTGATTTTTTGCGAGATTGGGAATGAACGCAGAAGTCTTACGAGAATTGATGGCAACAAGCTTCAGAAAGCGATGACAACCGCGACTGCCGTCAATGTCCGAGTTGTGCAGAAAGCAGACTTTGCAAACCTCAACGAACGATCATAGCGAACGTTTGCCGAGAGCTTTTGGAGCAGCAGTTATGAGGAACCGGCTGGACAGGCTATTGATCATAACTTGCTGTTCTGTCGAAATCTCGCGCCAG
>NZ_JBQFXC010000008.1:0-122819 GCF_056540645.1 Ruegeria sp. AM5
CCATCAAACGGCCCTGCATGTCAACCAGACAAACCAATACCGTATCAATCTCGCCAGACGAAACCTCAGCCTTCAAATGCTCAAATGTCAGTGTCGCGCTCACGATGCGCCCTCCCTGATCGTGATATCGTTCAGCGCCGGTTCAAGCAGCGCCAGTATGTCCCGGGACATGTTGGCAACCTGTACTTCATTGCCCAAAAGATCATTGCGTACTTCGATCATCACATTGGCCAGCCCCCGGCTCAGCGCATGAAGACGGAGCGAATGCGTTACACCGTCAGCGGGGCCATAGGGCTGATTACGTTCCGTGCGGCGATGCGGGATCTGATCCATGTGATCCAGCATGGCATCGACCAGACGACTGTCCTCGTCATGGAGAAGTCCAAGTTCAACCGCGCGCGGCTTACCAAAATAGACTGGCGTGAAGGAGTGAATAGTCACAACGACTGTATCCGGACCGCGCGCATCCAGAACCTGTGCAACAGCCTGACAGAACGGGGCATACACTGCCTGGGTGCGTGCATCGCGTTGCGATTGATCCAGGCCCACATTGCCCGGCACTTCGATCAGTTCAGATTTCTCGGGCATCGCGCTTGCCGCTTCGGGCGGGCGATTGCAATCATAGACCAGCCGCGACAACGTTGAGGCCACCACCGGCGCATCCAGTGCCTGCGACAACACCTGGGTCAGCGCCAACGCGCCAAGGTCCCAGGCGGCGTGGCTGACCTGATCAGCTTCGGACAGGCCCAGCCCATCATATTCTTGCGGAATGTGGTTGCTTGCGTGTTCGCACAGCAGAACAACCCGCCCCTTACCCGCCTGGTTCAGGATTTCGACCGATCCGGTCATCCTTTGACCTCGGTATCCGCATCCTGTTCCATCTGCGGCATTTCTTCGATCAGACGCGTTTCAAGCAACTGCCCATTGCGATACAAGATCGGATAGGCAACCGCCGCGATATGGCTGTTGAATTCGCGAAAGGCGCGCAGGGTTTCGAGGTGGATGTCACTGGTTTCAAAGCTCTCCGCACTGCCATGTTGCAGACGCTTTAGGTGACGTTTGCGGCTGTCACGCTCGGCCCGTTTGATTTCGGTCTTCTCAAGGCTCAGCAGGCGCGCGCTTTCCAGATCGTCCGAGATCAGCACGTTCGAGGCCAGTTTCAGATTGGCCAGAATACTTTCGTGCATCTCGATCAGCTCGGACCAGCCTTCTTTCGAGAACGAGGCGCCCTTCTTGCGCATAACATCTGCCAGTTCAGTCAGGCGTTTGGCCGCCACGTCGCCCGCCGTTTCCAGACGAATGGCATACTCCATCAAGTCACGCGCGATCTTGGCATTTTCCTTGCCGAACGCATCAGCGGGGATCGCCGCCACAAATTGCCGGATGCCGGACAGGCATTCATTCACATCGGTATCCATGTCGCGGATCAACCGAATCTGCTCTTTGTCGCCACTGCGATACATCTCCAGCGCAGGGCGGAACATCGCGCCAACCATGTCGCTCATCCGCAGCAGTTCGCGCTTGAGGCTGGACAGTGCCTGGTTGGGTCTGGCCATGGTGTCGAGATCCAGCGCGCTGATCGGTTGGCCCGGCTGTGAGCTGCTAACGGTTGTCTTAGGATCAGGTAGCAAACGCTCGAACGGCGCGCACAGCATGCCACAGAACGGCAGGGCCAGAACCAGAAGCGAAGCGTTGAACAGCAAATGCGCGTTCACCAGCATCTGCCCGCCCTGCAGGTCTCCCAGCACTCCGGTTCGAAGCGCGAGATTGGCGGCAAACAGAGAGACGATGGACCAACTGCCCCGCAGAGCCAAATTGGCAAAAGGAATGCGTCGGGCAGACATGGGCATGCCGCGTGTCAGCCAAACCGGGATGAAGGCGGACCCGAAATTAGCACCCAACACCAGCGAGAGCCCGGCGGCAAACGGGATCGCCCCGATTTGCACCAGGGTCACACACATCAAGATCGCAGCGACCGAAGAATGCATGACAAAGGCCAGCGCTCCACCGACCAGGAACGCTGTGATGTAATCACGCGCAAGATACTCGGCGATGGCGGGTAGAAAGGCGCTGTCACGGATTGGGTCCATCGCCTCGCGCAGAAAACGCAGTGAGATCAGTATGAATGCGACACCCATCAGAATACGGCCCAACTGGCGCGGTTTCTTGGCCTCTGTCTTGACGAACAGATAGCCGCCGACCGCAAGCAGTAGCGGCACCAACCAATCCAGTTTGAAGGACAGAACCTGAATGATCAGCGCCGAGCCGAGATCGCCACCCAGAACCATCGCGAGCCCGGTCGGAAAGGCCAACATCCCGCCCGCCGCAAATCCGGAGGTCAGCAATGCAACCGCGGCCGAGCTTTGCAAGACGACGGCCATTGTAAGCCCTACCATCGAGGCCTGCACATAGCTGCGCTGCCCCGTCATCACCCGCTGAAACGATGCACCATAGCTACGCTCGATGCCCGTGCGCACCATGCGCACAGCGTAGAGCAGCAGCATCGTTGCACCAGCCAGACTTATGAGGAAACTGACAATCGCCATTCCGTTATCCGTTCACCAGATCAAGCAGCTCGGAATGCAGTTGCGGCGTGGCCGCCGATATGACTCGGCCGTCGGAATTCAGACCTAGCGGCTTACCCTCCCAATCGCTCATGATCCCGCCCGCAGCTTCAACTACGGCGGAAACCGGCAGATAGTCATAAGGCTGCAGATCATAATCGATGACCGCATCCACATGGCCCATCGCAAGTAGTGCATGCGGGTAGCAGTCATAGGCGAAGCGTCGGGTCTGTCCCGAATTCATCAACCGATCAAACAGGGCCGGATGATCCCGGTAAATCTTGTCGCCTTCGTTGACGAAAAAAACTGCGTCGCTCAATTGGTGTGTAACGCTGACCGAGACAGGCTTGCCATTCAGTGTGGCCCCTTGACCTTTCATGCCGATCAGAAATTCGTTCAGGGCAGGCATGCCGATGACCCCCAATCGGGGAACACCATTCGTGAGATATCCCAACAGGAACCCAAACAACGGATGCCCCGACAGGAATGATCGGGTGCCGTCAATGGGATCTACAATCCAGATATTCTGCCGATCCTGACCTTCGAACCCCTGTTCTTCGCCAAAGATACCGTCATCTGGAAAGTTCTCAGCCAAATATTGTCGCACCACGGCCTCGACACCCTTGTCCGCCTGTGTGACCGGGCTTTCGTCCGCCTTGAACTCAACCCCCAAACGTCCCCGAAAGTACCCGCGCGCAGCCTGCGCAGCGATATTGGCGATTTCGGCGGCGTGAATCGCGATATCTGACGTACCTTCGGGCGTTGCAACGGTATTAGGTGGGGTTAGCATCTGTTTTTGTCCCTCATTGCAATGCCTTAAGCAGTATTCAGAGACGCCGTCATGGTACAGGTAAACTGGATGACTAACGGATCGCCATTGCACATGGGTGTTCCGGTTGTATCGTCACTCTGCGATGCTGCATTATGCAACATCTTTTAAGCATCAACGTCACAAAACCCCACACAGCACAGCAACATTAACCCACAAAAAACAACTTATTCAACCAAATTATTCCGTTTTTGGTTGATTAGCGGTTTCGTTTGTGGATTTTTGAGCGGTGGGTATCGCCATTCCGAGGCAAAGCAGGCAATACCGCCGCGTAGTTTTGGCAGGAATACACGCGCAGGGCCAAGGATTCGGTTCAGCGATCAGGAGCACCGGGATATGACAGACAAACACAACGTCCTGTTTATCATTACCGACCAGATGCGGGCGGATTGTTTGTTTGGGGCATTGAAGGCCCATGTTGACCTGCCTCACATGCGCGCATTGATGGAGGACAGTGTTTCTTTCACGCGGCACTTTTCCGTTACCAACCCCTGCGGGCCATCGCGCGCCTCATTGCTGACCGGGCAATACGCGATGAACCACCGGTCGGTACGAAACGGCACGCCCCTGCGCCACGATGCACCGACCATCGCCAGCGAGATGCGCAAGGCAGGGTATCTGCCGATGCTGTTTGGATATACCGACACATCACAGGACCCGCGCGTGTTTGATGCAAAAGACCCGGCGCTCAGGTCATATGAATTCCACATGGCCGGTTTTCAGGAAATGCTGGAAATGCGGTTGGAGATGTCATTCCCATGGCGTTCTCATCTGAAAAACCGTGGATATGAGTTCGAAAACTATATTGATGTGTTCAAACCGGTCGCACCCGATGGCGGTCAGCCTGCGCTGAATGACCCGGCCTTCTACGCGGCCGAGGATAGCGATACCGCCTTTCTAACCGATCGGTTTCTGGAAACCATGCCGGCATATGCGGATGATGACCGGGGATGGTTTGCGCATCTGACCTACATTCGCCCACATCCACCGCTAGTTGCCCCGGCACCATATAACCGGATGTATGACCCTGCCTCGCTACCATTGCCATCGCGACTGCCGAGCGCCGAGGCTGAAGAGGCGTTGCATCCGTTTTTCGCCCCGGCACGGGCCAACAGCACGGTTGCCGGATTTGTTGAAGGCTTCCCGGATCTTGAACCGACGGACGAGGTGATCCAGACGCTACGCTCGATCTATCTGGGTCTGGCCACAGAAGTGGATCATCACATCGGCCGTGTGGTGTCGTTCCTGAAAGAGACCGGGCAGTATGACAACACATTGCTGGTGGTCACCGCAGATCATGGCGAGATGCTGGGGGATCGGCACAGTTGGGGTAAAATGTCGGTTTATGATGCGGCCTATCATACACCGTTGATCGTTCGCGTGCCCGATGGAGCCCGTGGCAAACGGGTCGAGGCACCAACGGAATCGATTGATATCGTTCCAACAATTCTCGATTGGGTCGGACAGGCAATACCGGATTCCATGAATGGGCAATCGCTGATGCCCTTCCTTCAGAGAGAATCCTCAACCCCGGTTGACTGGCGCCGCTATTCATTCTCGGAGCTGGACTTCGCTGATCCGCTGAACCCAACCCGCTGGCAACGCGATCTGGAAACGGGGCTGGAGGAAAGCTGCCTAAGCATCCTGCGCGACGACCGATTTACTCTGATCGAGTTCGCAGCCGACCTGCCGCCCATGCTGTTTGACAGTGAAGGGCAGGGTGAGATGGAGAACGTAGCAGAACATCCTGAACACGCAGCCACATTGGCACGCATGACACGCGACATGTTGCGTCACCGGATGCGGAAAATGGACAAGACCCTGTCAAACTGGATGATCACCCCGGATGGTCCGCGCCATCCGTGACATTCCTATATGGCTGAGGATCGTCAACCACCCCAGGTTACAGTCATCAGCATATCCTCGAACTCTGCGGTGTCGAAAAACAGCACGATCTCACCCGTTGGGCCTGCGGGCAACGGAACCGTCGCCAACTGACCAACCGCCAGATCGCCCAGTTCCGGACGGCGGGTCAATGTGTCCTGAACCACACCTCCGTCGCTTGTATCAGAACGATCAGACACCGTGATTGTTGCCGGAGCAGCATCCAGACTGCTTTCAGCAAAAAGATCGCACCGTTTGAGCGTCGTGAGGCGACCAGCCGACCAATAGGGATAGTGCTCGGGTCGGAGTGTCAGCCGCAGCTCGTGACGCCCACCCGCAGCGGGTGTTTCGCGGCGGAAGCGTGCCCATTCTGTCGGGAACTCGTGCCGCAGTGAGAATAGCCGCACATTGCCCACAGTCCCGTCTGCCGCGATATCGGCTTTCAGATGATCAACCGCCGCATTGCGCACAGGTCCACCGCCATCCCGCGCAGTGTAGCGCAGGTGCAAGACGACGTCCGAGATCGTGTCATAGTCGAACTGTTGCGGATCGCCCTGCGTTGGGTCCGCCGGCAGCTCTAGCCGCCATTCGCTGACTGCGCCCACATTCTCGAATGGTAAATAGCGATCATCAGGCATGCCCTCGAACTGACCGGTTTCCATTTGCGCCGCACTGAACACATTGCTTTCGGCGCTGTGAATATCGGCGAAACGGTCGTCTTCGGGGCCCGTGCGAACATAGCCATCCCCGATATCCGGTCGTTGCCGGATGCTGCTCTTGAGATGCACAAGTTTCGCATGGGTTCCTATATAGGGCCCGGAAACACAGGGCAGGCTGAGCGCAACACTCTTGATCCGGCGGAAGTAATGGCCCGGCCCATCCAGATCGAACTGGGCCTCGGGGATTTTAAAGGTACACCGACCTGTTCTTCGCAGATTGACCAGGGCCAGCGGATCGATTTGTAGCAGGCTGACATGTTTGGTCAGCTCGTATTCGTTGCGATTGTGCTCGTGATACGCAAGCTCCATCCGCTTGACGTCCAGCAGCAGCGCCTCGCCTGAAAGAAGCCCCTTGCGACCGCCATCCCAATAGTTGAACTGCACCAGAGTTTTCTGATCCAGCTCGGGCCGCATCAGTTCGGCTTTCATGGTCTGCTCGGCACGCCGTGCGGTATCAAAGGCAAAGCGGTAGTACTCGTAATACAGCTTTGACAACTCGCCTTGCAGCCAGCCATAGAGCTCTTCGTTGGTGTACTTGTCCTGCAAGAAATCGCGGGTTTGCTCTGATAGACGGATTGCCTTCTTCAAGTTCAGATATTCGCGATGCTGCGCCTGTTCCGCGATCAACGATGTCAGAATCTGACGCCCGATCTGCATCACATCATGGGCCGCCAGATTGTGCTGCAATATCCATTCGTCGGCGCGGCGTTCATAGGCGGCAGCGCGAGCCGCCATCCCGGCCTGATCACGGTTCCAATCCGCGATCATCCCGGATACATCCCCCGCGATCCGCATGACCGAGGACAGCACGGTTCCTACCTTAAAGTCGATGGTGCCACCGAGGCCCCAATAATGCAGGTCCAGTTTCGGGTCGGGGATCGGGGTAAGCGTTGCCGAGATCGAGTGGAATACCGATTTGGCCAGCGTTGTGTCCCGGGCTATTGGCAGCAGGATGTTAAGTTCTTCATTCTCTTTTTTCGACAGGTGAAGGTCTCCGTCCCCGGTTTGGCCTGACGTCTGCGCGCCATCGCCATCGCCCGGACGCTCAAGATCGGGAAACTCCAGCCGCTGAACCGGCACGTCATATTGCGCAACAAGTGCTTCGTAGGCTTCGTCGAAATTGGCCTTTGTCAGGGTCTGACGGGTCAACTCAAGGGTCTCGGGCGCATTTGGATCAGCTTCCTGACCCAGCAGGCGCTTGTAATAGTTCAATCGCTCAAGCGCCGCGCCACGACTGCCTATCAGCGCTTGCGTCGCTGCCTCGGTGTTTTTCCATTGAAGGTAACGAAGATCGACCTGCAGTTTCTGCAAGCTGACTTCGTGACCTTGCCGCAACAGGGCCAGTGCCTCGGCGTCGCGTTTTTCCAAGGCGGTCAGCAAGGCCGACCCGATATTGCGGACCTCTCCGGCCAATTCCGCCGCCTTCTCGATCAACACGCGCGAGCGGACGGGGCTGACCGGTTGATTCAAACCCGAAACGACAGAGCCGATATCCAGCCCAGCCGCCGCCGCCTTGACCAGCATTCCGGGATCGATCGGCGGGTCGAACAGGGCAAGCGGACGAACCTGCCCTTCGATATCCATACAGTTGCGGATTTTGAACAGCCGGTCGGCAACCGTATCCCAATAACCCAGCAGCTTTTCATTATGCGGGATGCAGAAATACAACGTGCGGGCCATACCGAATAACGGCGCAGCGCTGTCGCTGGTGCCCGCACCTGTTGGCGTTGTGAAATTGAAGGGGAACGCGCCTTCAAGCTCAACCAGTGCATTGCCCATCGGATCAAGCCCTTGCGCCCGAAGTTGCGCAAAGGTCCGAGGTGTGGTTGTTCCACCCGCAGGCGAACGCTGCGGCTTGTCGCCCAGCAAGTTCGAGGCGAGCACATAGATCTGCAGCGCTTCCATGATAGCTTCGCGCGTGAATTGCTGGAACAGGTTGTCACCCCAGGCAATCAGATTGTCGAGGTACTTCATCACCACGTGCATCATGAATGAAATCGTCCGTGTGCGCGCGACTGTAAAGGGCTGAAACGGGGTGTTTCGCACCGCTTCATACCCATTTAGGATCGCTTCTTTCTCGGCCAGCTCCGCGTCGGTGCATTCGTCGTTTGGTTTGCTGAGCAGGGTCAACAACGTATCGATGGATTGGGCTTCGCCCTCGCGAAAGGCAAGGAAACGCCAATAGCGTGTGGGCACCGGTACATCGGGGTCATTCTCGGTCGGATCGAAAATCAGATGGAACCAGCGTTGCGCTTCGGCGAAACGTTGGGTCTTGGACAAGTGCACCGCAATGGTCAGCGGCACATGGAACATCAGTTCCCAATTGTAGTTGGCATAAGGCCCACCCATCCGCGTGTCGATTTCCTTCGGGAACGAATGGATGTCGATCTTGTCGGTTTCCTGCGGGGAATAGAGGGAATTGAAGAATGACTTGCGCAAGCTTTTGTGAAACTCCGGGGACAACATCCCGGGCACACCCTGTATGTTCAGACGCTCGATCAACTCCGACACGAAGGGGTGGAAGAAGTTTTCAAACGTGTAGTCCCAGTGTTTTTCATAGCTGATAAGCTTGATCTTCTGGGGGCCGAAAATGTCCTGATCAAGCAGGTGATGATAGCCGTAAGTGCTGATCTTGCTGGTATCCATGATCAAAGTCCTTTCCGGATCAAGTGCGACGCATGCGGACGGTGCTGCCCATCGGGCCGATGTCGCGGTCGCCAAAGCGGACCGTGCCACCGGTGCCCAGCGCTGTATGGACAAAGGCGTCTTCGGTCACGAATGCACGAAGAGTGCTCAGGTCGGCGCTGCCAAAGCCGGGGATTGCAGTCACCCGTTCAATCCGGTCGGGCTGCTCGGCAAACGGCTCGAATGCCAGCACCATGGTATCGATTGTCGGGTCAACCTCGGCCACGCGGCCAAAATCAAGCCAAGTCACAACTTCGACGATCCGCTGCTTCGTGGACACGTAGAACACATGTCGCGGGTCGGCATAGAAGAACGGCGACTCCCAGGCTTCTCCATTGGTCGGGTGATGCGGCTGTGTGGCCTGATCGGGCGCCTTATTGGACAGCAACCGATGCGTGATCCCGTCATTGGAATAGATCGCTGTAAGGCGGTTTGACCCGGTCGACGTAATACGTTTCGGCAAGAAATGCGGCGCCTTCTTGGGTGAGCGCGTATCGGGTGTGCTAAACGTGTTGTACATAAAGAACGAAACGCCCAGCCAATCCTTGTACGAGATCGATATCCGCATCCCGTTGGTCCATGGGAATGAAGACAGGCGGATGCCTTTGCGGAAATTGCGCATCTCTCGGGCTGGCACGTTTTCGCGCAGCAACAGGGGCTCATCAGGATCCGAACTGCGCGGCGGTTGCCAAACGCCATCCACCCGTTCAGTCCAGTTCAGCATGACCTTGACGTCAAAGGTGGGTTCATCAACATCCATCAACGATGACGCCTCAACCTCGGCCAGCGGGCCTGATCCCGCATTGGGTGTTCCTTGTGCCGTGTTTTCCGGCATCATCTTGATCCAGAACAGGAACAGACGATTGTTCCAGACCAGCGGCATGACCGGATTATCCTCGATATCCAGCGGGATTTTCTCCCACGCGCTCCACGAGCCGTAGGCACGGGTCCGGTGGTAATAACTGCGTTTGGCCCCGGCGGTGCGCCCGATAACATGCAACACGTCGTCTGCAGCACCGGGATCGCCTTCGATCTTGTAGAGACCGCATACTTCCAGCTTGGCGACCTCTTCCAGTTTCTGCAGATACCCGATCAGCGAGGTGGCTGCGCGTTCCTCGGTGATGTCACCCTGCAGCAATTCACTCATCGCCTCGCGGAAGAAGGGTGACTGGTCGTCGCGCAATTCCGGCTCCATCCAGTTTTCAGGGTACAGGAAGATTTTCCGGTTTGCCTCCCACACGCGGTAACGCTTCATCCACTCCCAATGCTTGGACCGAAGGCTGGATGCAGCCACACGGGGTTCAAGGTTCATCAGGCAGCGCTCGGTAAAGATCTGTACCGAGGACAATGCGTGACGAACCCGCGAAGTGAGCATGCACGGCTCCATCTGCACGTCCATCAGGAAGTATTCGAACAACTTTTCGGGCGTGTTGATATGCGCCGCATCCGGACGCCCGCGCAGATCGTGCAGGATATGCGCCACCAATGCATCACGCTGGCGCTGGCGCAGGCGGTCATTGATCGGTTGCAGGATTTTCAGCCAGTCATCCGGGCTGTAGCGCGCGCGAAGGGCAGCCCGGAAATTCCGCACAATGGGTCCGGTTGGGGCGGGTGTTGCGGCGTCGATTAGCGCTGTCGCTGGAATCCCAAGTGCCGTCAGCCATTGGGCGATGTCATGAAGCCGCTCCAGAACGGCCAGATCGCCAATATCGGCTGGGGTGAGTCCGAAATGTACCAACAGGGCGGCGATATCCACGGGATCCCAGCGCGTGACTTGGAACAACTCAGCCTCGGCGTCGGCTATGGCGACCGCTGGATTCTCGGCTATCGAGACCAGCCGGGCATTTTCAGGGGCATAAGCCGCCTTTAATCGCGCCATGCGCAGGTGGGCCGTTAGCACCCCCATCAGCGCGGCAGAGGTCGGATCATCAGGTGTGCCGGTGACGGGCAGGCTGTTTGGCCAGGCCGCACCCGCAATCTGCAAATCGCCATGTGTCGTCAGGTGCAAGATCTCAGCGACGTCAAGTTTCAGCGTTTCGGACAACCGGGCAATGCGGCGCGTGCGCAAGTAGGCCGCGCCCAGATGCGATACCGGATCAGCCGGGTAGAGATGCGAAGCGCCGATGACCTCAGTTCCTCGGCCCGGTGCACTCCAACGCAACGCCAGTCGGTCGGTCACATTGGCCACGCCCAGCGCGATTTCGACCAAAGTGCCTGCGCGAAGCTCGATCGCGTTGGTGTTTGACCATATGCCGCCCGCCTCGGTCAGAGGAACAGGTTCGCCTGCGATGCTGAGTGTCACGGTCGCGCCCGCATCAGCTTCGACAGCAATGTTGAAGAATCCGTTTTCAGGCGCTTCCAGATATCCCCGTAACTGGATCGAAATCGAAGAACCTGGTGTGGTTTGATTGTCTGGCAGCACTATTCCAGTGGAGGCGAAATCAATCGCGCCAGATAAGGTTTCGACCCGCGCAGGCGGTGCAGTGTGGGCCGGGCCATCGCTGATTTCAGCACTCAGACCCCCGGATTCGAGCATCAGGGCATCCTCAAGCGCGGAGCTGGCCGGATCAGTCGCCGCATGGAGAACCTCGGCCTTTTCGAACAGGACGGCTGCCAGATCAGCCTCAACCTCGATCGCGGTACCCAGAAGCTGCAGCGCCACCTGGCGTTTCCGTCTTGAGATCAGCTGCGGCAGGATTCCTTCAAGCAGGGCACGATAGGCCTCGGCCTTTGACGCAGTTGAGCTGCGGTATGCGTCGTGAAGCGGGAGCAGCTCGGGGAAGCGGGTGAAGAATGGCTGTGATTGTGCCTCGCTGGCGCTGAACAAAGCGTCAATTGCTGGCGTGAAGGCAGCAGGTGTCCCGGCGACGGCCTGCAGGGCATCTCTGACCGTGGTCGACATGAGCCCGTTGAAAACCAGAACCTTGCGGAAATCGTCATAAGCGATTTGATCGGGCGCCTCGGCCAGGATCGCCGGCTCTAGCGCAGGGGCAGAATGGTCATAGGTAACCTCGGCCGAGGATGTGGCCTCCAGATATCCGAAGAACTGCTCGGTCGCTTCGGCCCCATAGACCAGAGCCATGTGGGACCGGGCAATACCGCCATCGGGATCGTCCACCAGAACAAAGTCATTGGTGATCGCCGCAAACCCTGCACGCAGATCGCGTGCCAGGGTCGTGATGTTTTCTGCGGGCGGTGTCGTCTGGCCACTTGGGTCATGGTTCAACAGCAGCGCCAGCGCTGTTTCCAGCGACAGGCCTAGCTCGGACAGGCGATGCACCAGATCGATAACCGTCAGCAGAGCGGGTGCAGTGGCGTCTTGCGGGCCATAGGGGTCAAGACCGGTGGCTTGCAGCAAACGCTCCAATCCCGGCACGCTTTGCTCAAGCGCGCGCGCCAACCAGCCGCGACGGTAGATTGCGCTGACCGTCTCAATGGTCAGGGGTGTCGTGTCATCGAACCCCAAAACAGCAACGACCCGGTTAAATTCCGGACCCGTCAATGAAAAGGCCGCGCGCAATGTTTCAACCTCGGGCAGCAACAGGGCCGCAGGGTCTGTAAGCACGCCGCCAAAACCATCTTCGGCAAAGGCGGGGTTTTCGCGAGCAGGCCGCTGGAACATTTCACGGAATAGCGCGGCGGTTCCATTGGTGCTGATTGGTCCAAAGAGGGCCAGGATCGGGCGCAGCGCGTCCTCAGGCCTTAGCTCCAGCGCATCAAGGGCCGACATGGCGATGCCCAACTGTGGCAGGAGCTCGGCAAAGCCGGCGTCCATGCGAGCCAGGTCCACCTGCGCGTCGGCGCCGTCCGGCATCTGGTTCGTCGGATAAAGCGCAGAGATGATAGCATCCGTGTCGGCAATGCTAAGTTCCAGAACACGCCACAGACGGACGAACCGGTTAATCCGGATAAAGTCATTCCATTCAAGGCGGTTGGACAACGGATCAGGGTCTGGGTGACGCAGTTCAAGCGCGCTTAGGTCGCACATATCCGACGGGTCTTGCGGATTTGTAAGCACGATCAGACCCATGATCCGGTCGAAAGTAGTGTCATCAAGCAACCATGCCTCGATATCACCGCCAAAGCGTTCAGGCTCGACCCCTGCCGCCATCCGGCTTTGTAGTTCTGCGGAGTTGATCGCGCCGTCCCGGAAGGCCCGGATATCGTCGAAGCCCAGGCCAAGATGCTCAAGCTTCGGGATCAGCGCGGCTCCGGGGTTCACGAACTCGGTCTTTAGGATGTTCACGAGATCAACCGGCGTGATCTCGGTGCGGCGGCATAGGTCGCGCACGCTTTCCAAACCATCACGCACTTCGGCTGCGCTGGCACCCGCATCAAAACCATAAAGCGAACGCACTGTCAGATCGGGTCGCGCTGACCCGGCAACCGCCACGCTTTCGGTCAAGACGGCGTTGAGACCGCGCGAGATGTTCAAGCGCTGCAGCCAGATGTCGCGCCATCCGTACGGTGCATCGTCCAGCGCGTCTGACGAACGCAGGTCAGCCATGACCTGATGTAAAGGCGCGTCGAAACGATTGAACAGGGCCTTCAGTGCCTCCAACGAACGGTCAAACGGCAGGGGGGCGGGGAATTGGGCGATGGCCAGCGTGGCATAGGCGGCATCGCGTACAAATTGGGGGCTGGCCAACAACTCTTCAGGCGGTGTTTGACCATCGGTCGAATGACCCTGATATCCACCCAAAGACATGCCATTGACAACGAAATGCTCCAGCACCTCGTTCACCAAGTCGATGTATGGCACAGGCGTCAGAGTGTTTTCGCAAGTCAGAGGCAGGTGTTGAATATCAGGCCGCCGATCAAGCAACACATCAAGTGGATTGGTGAAGCCGTTCGGAATCTCGGTCGCGGGGCGATCGAGAAACAGCAGAAGATCGACAAGATAGGCTGCGGGGCTGAGGACTGACCGGCAATGCTCGCATCCGCAATAATCCATCGAACCAAATAGCTCTTCTAATGTGGAGTATGCGATCACATCGCCAAAATTGTCCGACCCGCCCGGGGTAGGGTTCAAAAACCCGTCAGCAGCGCCCACGCTGGGGCCGATCGCTGGCATCATCCGATGAGTCATATAGGCGGTGGCCAGATTCAGAACCGCTCCATGGACCTGTTCTGCCTTGCGGTAGATCTGCATCGCGACGGCCTCGTTCAGAACGGCCTTGTGGGCGCGCAGGAACTCATCTTGTGGCAGCGCCACGACCGTATAGGCCGAATCCAACCCTGCAGCCAACATGGCATTCATACTGCTGTCGTCGGGCGAGATCTGATAGACCCGCTGAATGCGTGAGATTTCGCGCACCACTTCTGGCGGTTCGTCCAGCGCATTTTTTGCAATAAAGCGCGCAACGGGCTGCTGGCCTATTTGGAAGGTATCGGCATGTTTTGCGAGGAAATCATGCACGTTATTCGACAGCCCTGTATCGACCAATGGCGTCTCCTGCGCCCGGACCATTTCCGCAACAACCGCAGTCGGGAAAGACAGCCGCACCTGAGCGGCCATGAATTCTGCATAGTTGGCGCGTCTTTCGGCGGCATCCCGGCCCTGAACTGCCTCTGGCACGGGGTCGGTATCATCCATGATCGCGGCCCAGGCATCGGCTTTATGAAAACCCGCCTTCACTAGGCCTCCCAACGTACCGTCCGCATCGCCATCGGTGTCACGGTGCAAGCGTTCGACCAGCTTGGAGTTGTTGAGCGTCAGATAGGCAAGCTTGCCATCGGTCTGCAAACGGGCGGCTTTGTCCTGACCCAACTTACCCTCTACCTCGGTCCAGAATGTATCGAGATCATCACCATGCGCCGCATGGAGCGCGGCAAAAGTTTCACGCTCGTCATCCCGCGTCAGCGAAAGTGCAAGCAAAGGCTGCATTCCGGCCAAAGCCCCGGGAGGGGGCGTATCCAGCCGCACGCGCGCGGAGACTTCGGTAAATCGGGCAAGGGAGGCATCTGTCTGATCCGCCAGTTTGGCGTCGATCAATCCTTCATCCAGCGCGGATTTCCAGATTTGCGCCACTTTAGCAGGGGGCGTGCGGAAAATCGCGGTGTCATTGGCGGGAACACCTGCACGTAAAAGCGCATAGAACAGGCCAGAGTCGATGCGTTGACCACGCCGTCCAGCGGTCTTGTCAGACAACTGCTGGGATAGCGACGCCAGTGCCACGGCGCGCGCGTCCCAACCTGTTTTATTGGCCAGATATGTGATGTCCTGACGGGTGTCGCTTTCTTCAAGTTTCGACAAGGCACCGTTGAACTGACCAGAGAGCGCCTTGGTCAGTGTGGCGTGTTCTGACGACAGTTTTGCGGCACTTTCAGCAGGCAGAACCACGGAAAGCTCGGACTCCGGTCCGGCGTCATATTCCACCGCCGAAGCGGCAACCACATCGTCATTCAAACGCACCTGCACCTGAAGGTCTGGCGCATCCTTGCCGCGCTTGGTGATCTGATCTCCGGTAAACACAATCTCGAAGGCACCGCGTTTACCGGTTGTAGCCTTCCCCAGTTCAACGTCGCCGCCGACACCTTTGTCGACAACAACAACAGCAAGGCCATCAACAGCCGCACTTTGCGCACTTATAACGCGACCGCTGACACGGTAGGTGCCAAAATCCGTCGGCGTGTCCAGTCGAGCGACCAGATCGTTAATCACAGCTGCCGTTCTTTTATCGACACTGCCGGTCGGGGACAGATCGGCCTCTTTCTGAACCAGGCGAACGGCTTCAGTGGTGCCCTTTCCGTAGGTCGGTGTGCGGCCATCCTTTTCGCGCGACACGATATCGGCCAGCGCTCGGCGCGCGCTGATATCATTGGCCAGCAGCAAGCCTTCACGCAGCAGTGCCAGCAAAGCGGATTGCAGATCGCCCACCGTAGCGCGGCGCATTCTGGGCTTTAGCGGATGCGTAACTTTGGTCATGAGGAGGTACCCTTTCTGACAACTGCGTTCACCATTTCAAATGGCCTTTGATGCCCTGGCCTTGCAGGATCGATATCGTGCCTGCCGCGCCCAGGCCAAGGTATCCAGCGGACCGTCGGAAGAAGCCGCCAACGCCGCCCTGACGATGGCCTGCGTCGATTTCGTCCACCCAAAAATCGGCCGCTTCGCGCGCGGCGGTTTTTTCGCCTTTGATTGCGGAGCGAGCTTCGGTTCCGGCCAGTGCAATTGAGCCGAAAGCAGCGAGCCCGGCGGCAAAGACCGATCCGGCACCACCACCCGTGACGAGCTTGCCCGACACCGAGACCACGTTGAGAGTGCCCGAGGCTGTGCCCTCGACCACATTTGCGGTGCCCACGCCGGTCTCGCCTTCGGCGATTTGCGTGATCCCTGTGCCAACCTGAATGCCGCTGGCCGCCATACCGATCACCATTAGCCCACGGCCCATGACCCCTAGGATGGCGCGGCCCCCGGACAGGGTCTGCGACACTGCTTTGCTACCCCGCATTGCTTTGGCGAGCTTGGAGATTGAGGTGATTTTGCCTTGCTTGTTCACCATGTTCATGGTGTCGACTTTTTGCACCATCGACGCAGTATCGGGCGCAGCGCCCGGGCGGTAGACTTGCACGGTGCCCTTGATCATGCCGGTATTGGTGTCGAATGAGGTCAACATTCCGTTTCCCTGTTTCGGGATCTCGATCAGCGTCCAATTGCCGTTGCCATGCGCCACCAGGTGAGACCGGACTCCGGCGACCTTCACACCCTGGGCATGGGTGGTGTTGACGTCTGCAAAGGAAACCATGGCAGTGGGCGGGTGCGTGTGTGCGATAGCCGTCGTTCCCTTTGGAATCGAGACCTCGGGCTTGGTGGCCGTGCCCTTCAATATCTTGAACGTGTTGTTCTCTTTGATAAGGGCAAACTCCTGCACGCTGCCTTCAGTGTTCCTGACCTGAGTCGCCAGCGCATCAAGCGTCTCAAGACCCTTCTGCAACGATGCAACTTCAAGGCCTCCGTTGGGCACAGTGGGCGGCGCAGTGCCCTCGGGATCGTTGAGCGTTACCGGGTTGTTATAGGCATAGGCATAAAGGTTCAGCCCACCTTCAATTCCGATGGGATCAGCGCTGATCCATCGACCGAGCCAAGGGGCGGCATAGCGGGCACCATGATGGTTAAGCCCGGTTTCGGCATCCCGCTCCATCGCGGTATATCGAAAACGTTTCGGACCTAGGCCAGCGGTGGCAACGCCTTGATAGGTGGTACTGCCGAAGGGGCTGTATTCCTCGTAAGACAGAACATTGCCGTTCTCGTCCAGTTCGATCCCCACACTGCCCACATGGTTACTGTGCTGATAACGAATGACGCGGCTGACCGCACCACCGGCGATCGTCGTCTCAACCAACGCAATACGGCCAGCTTCGTCCCCCACATGCAGGGTCTCTCGGGTCCGCGGGTTTGCACCCGGTTCGCGGATAATGTCGAACCCGCCCAGCGAGATCGTTTCGCGACGGATGGCTCCTGCAGCGGTTTCTGTCACTTTTCGGATGCGGGTCCCGTCAGATGCGTAAACAAAGAATGTGCGGTCCCCCTGATGGGCAAGACCGTCCGTATCACCCGGTCCAACTGCCTGACGGCGACACATACGCAGCTGGTTGTCATGATCCCATTCGATCTGATCGAGATGGGAAAGCCGCAACATGTTACCCATCGCGTCATAGCCATCGCCGCCCTGACTGATGATATCATTCACCGCACCGACCGATGTTTGACTTAAGCGGTTCGAGGATACCCCCGCGGCCAGATCGCTGTCCTCGCCATAGGTGTAGGTCCGCGTCCAACCGGGCGCCACGGGATCAGAGCCCCGGTGGCGCATCTCAATCAAGTTGCCCGCAATGTCATAGTGAAAACGCTCAAGATAACGGCCAAGGGCGAAACCATCACTGCGGTGTGGCAGCCGGGTTCGCGCGGCGTCGTTATAGCTGTGGGCGCCGAGTGCGCCGCCTTGCTGGCCCAGATGTTCGCGGCCCGTCGCCTCGATCAAACGATGCAGGGCATCAAACGTATAGTCGTTAGAGGCATCAACACGGCGATTGCGGAAAAAGATCTGCTGTTGCGCGCTGTCGCGGATGTGGATCACGTGACCGGACACATCGTAGATCATGTGCTGCGCCTGCAAGTGGCATCCTGGCCAGCCTGCAACTGGCGGTGTCGGACAGTCCGAGCCAAATCCGGTTGCATCGCGCCGGGTGATGATGCGTTCGGTGAGACGGGTCAACGGATCATGCAGGATTTCTGTTTCAACCGCGTTGCCATAGGTGATGCGTTCGCGGTCGCCCCAAGGGTTGTATGCAATGCCTGTGACCACGGCATGATCCGCAGTGGCGGGATCCAATAAAGTGTCAGGTGCCGCGGGTCGTGCGTGCCAGGCGTCCACCCGATCAAGCCGCGAGGACGGGTTATAGCGGTACTGCACAACCTGGATGCGCGCGCCCGGCGATTGCGATTGCAGCGGCACCAGTTGGACCGGACGGTCCAGCGCGTCAAAGCGGGTTTGCCCTGCGAAAATCTCGGGCTCAGTCGCCACGGGTGCGGCCCAATCGAGCGTGGTGCGAAACTCCTGCGCCAGTTGCCGCTGGCTGCGGATTGGGTTGCCTTTGAAATCATGGGCCAGAATTTCCATCGTGCCGGATTGGTCGCGGCTGATCGCGATGCGTTTGCGGCGGTTCAGGGCTTCGGGCGTCGGCAGCGATTCTCCGTAGATCGTTTCATCGATCCGCAGCTCAGGACCCGCATTGATGCTTAGATGAGTGGCGATGGGTCGGCGCAATACATCGAATTCGTGGCGCAGCCGGTGGTCGCGCGCATCCCACGTAAACGCCGTTTCGCCACTTACATCCGTTAGCCGCCAACGGGTACCGCCCTCCATACTGTCGGTCCGAATGGCGGTGCTGAGCATGTCGAAAGCGGTACGCTGAACCTCGCGCCCAAGCTCATCCCAGGTTCGGCGCGTATTGCCTTCGATATCGATTTCGGTCGCAACGCGGTGGAGTGTCTCGGTCGGTAGGGTGCCCGGGGCCGTGTTGCTGTAGAGCGTGCGGTTCGTGGTGAGGCGCGCGATCAGCGCACCACGGGTATCCGCCAATGCCCGCATCGGTGTGTCATCATAAAGCGCCGATTTCGATGCAGCCTCAGTGGCGCGCTGCCGGTCTTCGGGATCGGGGAAACGGGTAGCCAACGCCTGCGCTTGCGCCGGATCAGTGCGCAGCGCGTGCCAAGTGGGTAAATAGGCAGCCTGCGGCAACCTGCGGAAATGGTCGCCAAGATCGGGGTCTTGGGCGGGATCCGAAATCAGTACAGTATCGCCCGGGTCCCATGTCGTCTGGTCCCAAACAGAAAACCGGTGTTTGCTCCATGTATGATCGGGATTCAAAATCCCGATCTCTCTGCCCAATGCGTCGTAGAAGAAAATTGGGCTTACACCGATGCGGATGTCGGACTCATAGGTCGGGCGATCTGTGAAGAACGGTTCGAACTGTCGAACAATATTGCCTTTGTTGTTGCGCACTTGCCAGCTGGTACCGACCCAGCGTGGCGACGGCGATGCGGACATAACCGGTCGACCATCAGGACCCAACAGGATGTTCCCCGAGCCATCACGCGTTGGGACCGGACCGTCTTCGGCCTGAATCTTGCGTTGAATTTCCTGCCCCATCCCATCTGTAAAGGTAAGTTCGGCCAGGAACGGGGTGGTTTGACCCGGCAAAAGATCACTGTCGTGAACCTCTCGATGCAGGGAAAGACCGATGACGGGTGATGGGACAGGATCCCCACGAGAGTGATAATAGGCCCAGGGATCATAAACATAACGCATTGTCGCGCGCCCAAGTGCTGCCAGAGCTTCAGGTCCACGCGGATTAGTCAGCACTTGGGTGCGTGCTGCAGGCACCAGTGTCGGATCAAAGCCATCCAGCCTGTCACCTTCGTCGGGCCCATCGACCTTGCCCATTCGGGCCATGCCGGTCACGCGGCCATAGGCGTCAAAGACCACCTCGCTGCGATTACCGTTCTCATCGGTCAATACCAAGGCTTGCAAAACGCGATAATCCTGTCGGCGTTCGGTGATTGCGCCTGCTGGACCGGTCGAGCGTACCCCTGCCGACATGCGATTGCCCAATGCGTCCTGCGTTTCCTCGATCAGCAGGTCGAAAGCGTCATAGCGGGCTGTTGTTTCCGTATGTGTCGCAGGCTGATGGAACGGGTCCCGCAGGCGATGTGGTCGAAAGAAATGCTGTCGTGCAAATGCCAGCTCTTGCGCGGGCGTATCACCGCTTGAGGGCGACAAAAGCTGACGGTCCGATGGGCGCCACCACTGGCCGTCGCCGTCAATCTCGGTGTATCCCGCCTGCGCCATCTCGGCCGCACCAACGCGGCCTCCATAAACCTGCGTGACAAGACCCGGCGTGAAGGCCAGTTGGAAGCTTTGATGGAGAAGCCCCAAACTGCCCATCTGGCCAAGCGGCAGTGGGCCGGTCAGCGTATCATCCCTGAAGTACTGACGGCGGTGTTCGATCAGACGACGCTGCACCTGACCCGCGGTTGGGGTCGCTTCATAAGTAAGATCGGCTGCAGCGTTCGCCTCTGTCTCGATCTCATCAAAGGACAAACGCGTACCCGGCGCTGGGCTTAAGCCGGTAAGCTCAAAGCTTTGTTCTTCACATGACACCGGGGCGCGGTAGGTTTGATCTGTCGCGATCAGGTCCGTGACGCGCCGCGTGTGTAATACCGCATGTAACTGCGCCTGACGCGCCTGATCTTCAGGCGTCAGCGTCGGATCAGGTGTTTGCCGGCCATACATGACATCGACGCGGCGCAGTTCAGTCCCAAACGGGTCAACCTCCAGTATGACCTGATGCTGAAGGCGTGGGTCATCGGGGATCCGCTCATAATGCGCGGTTAGACTTTCCCGGGCATGGGTCAGAAACACGGCATGACGGTTGGGTCCACGGGATTGCAGAAGATGCACAGTCTGCGTTTGCTCGACCACCTGATAGGGGTGACCGTTGGGATAGCCGGGCTTCGCCCTGCCATCGAGCGCATAGGTTTCACGCCGAAGCACCGTGCCGCGAAGCGCGCGCGCAGCCTCGCGGGTTTCTCCGGTTGTCAATCCGGGTGGCAACACCGTGTCTGGCAAAAGCCGCCGCCGCGCTTCAACATCGTCGTCACGCCAAGCGGGTGCGCGCCAGTATTCCCCACGATCCTGCCCATCAAGCAGACCAGCCAAGACATCGGGCAGACTACCTTGGTCGAGATACACGCCGGTATGAAACCATGTTCTGGTCAGTACGGGCGGAACATGAGATGCCGGGTCTTCGTTTGATGCCAGTGGCCCCAGCGCATCTGACGAGAGCGTCGCAAATTCCTCGGTGTCCCATTGTTCGACCATGCCGAACCCGCGAAACTCGCGCTCGACCCCGTCGAAATGACCATGGTGAAAGGCAAAGCGAGATACGAACCGGGTTTGCGCCACACGATCATGTGTAACGATGCGATCAACCACCTGCACCGGGAACGGCAGGCGCGTGGCCCAAGGGCGTCCTTCATAAAGGTCTTGCAGGTAAAACCGCGACGACGAGGCATAGTGCAACTCGGTCTCGCCACCGAAATTGTTGACATATCGGGTCATAAGATGCGGTTTTTGTCCGCCCATCAGATCGACGTAACGCAGTGGCTGACCTGCGTCGCGGGACAAAGTAGAGGACCACACAAGACAGGCGGTGCCCGTTCCAAATAGATCGAGCAGATCAACCGAAGTTTCGGTATCAAGCGGCGGCACATTCCCTAGGCGTCGACGCGGTGCAAGCCGGTTGCCAGACATGTTGAAATAGAGGTCGATACCTTCTGCACCCAGATAGACAATGTCGGTGGTGCCCGAGCCGTCGATATCCGTCAGGCGCAGGCGGCTGCGGTCGAACATCTCGAGGCGATCAAATTGCGGCGCGTCGTCCATAGCCACTTTGGTGCCGAAACGCCCATATCCGCAATTGGGCCAATAGGCGACTTCATCACAGCGGATACGAACCAGATCAGACAATCCGTCGCCGGACATATCCGCCAGAAAAATTGCAGCCTCAGGATCGGAAAACACAAGTCGGGGTCCGTCAGTGTCGTTCCATGGCTGCGCTTGCCTGCGCGCGGGGCCAAACCCGGCCTCGCCTTCGGAGAGGTGCCAGACAAAAGCGGTGTCCTCGGTCAGAAGAATGTCAGCAAGGCCATCGCCAGTCAGGTCAACCATCTTCATGCTGTCGTTGGACACATCTACATGTGGCCAATATTCAAACGCGCGGAAGTCGGACCAGCCGGATTGCGCGTCGCGCTCATGGAACCCCGGAGTGGTCCGGTCCATTACCACCAGATCCGGGCGACCGTCCCCTGCAAGGTCCATCCATTGGCCTGACTCAGCAAATGCAGGCCGCTCGGCAACCAGCACGGGGGCCGCAAAGCGCGCCGTGCCGTTCATTGGCCCAAGGTTGCGAGTGTAGTGCCAGGCACCCGGGGTCGAGGTCAGTATTCCACCAACACCGTCACCGTCCAAATCAACCCAGTTTGCCGGATCGGTAAGTCCGGCCGGAGCACCTTCGGTCTGCCCGCGGTCAAGGCTGTGCACAATATCGTTCACCTCGGCCCGGCTATAGGTGAATTCCACCGGTGGAATCGCCTGACGCCGATAGGCAAGGAACGTGGCTCCGTTCACATCGCGCGGTGCAACAGTATCGTCCGGAGCGAAGCCCGACTGCGCGACCGCCATGAGGAATGAGCCATAGCGCGTACTGCCGAGGTGCTGACGCTCGTCATCAGTGTCAGCACCGGGAGGGGTGAAATCGTCATAGGAAAACTCAATTGCCTTCACGAGACCGCGATAGCCCGGTTCGCCCGTCGGCAGGTCGGGGATATCGTGAAATGTCAGAATTCGATGGCAGCGACGATAGCGCCGAACCTCAAAGCCCGCGCGGTAGCTTGATGTGGGGTCCGGGCGCACTTGCCAATTTCGGCCGGGATCAGCGGATGCATGGACAAGCTCATGCTGTGCATCCGCCGCCACGTTGGGATCAGGTGCGATTGGCAACAGGTGGTCTTCGCCATAATCGAATACGACCGTGAACAGCCATCCACCTGCATTCACATCCGGATCAACCAAACGAGAGACTCGATTGCCGTAGCGGATGCGTTTCAGATACCGCTCGGCTGTGCGGGACCGATTGGCTTCGTGCGCCTGCGCCTGATCGATTCCAACTGCGTCTTCGGCGACATGCTCGTATCGGATGGCGTTGCCTTTGTCGTCAAAGGTCTCGGACAACAACCAGCGAAATACACGGGCGGGGTCGTCCGGGTCTGCCACCCTTGATAGGCCTGACGCGCCATAGATCGAAGTGACGTTTTCGCGCGACGTGACACGCCAATGCGCGATACCCGTCGCCTCGTCTGTCCACCGCTCAATGCGGGCAAAGGTGCTTTCGATCCGGGGGCGGAACCTGTGGATGGTCACACCTGGAAACCGCGCGCGATCTTCCCATTGTGCCCCCTGAGAATCGAGCAGCGGCACCAGATCTTCAGACCCCGAAATCAGGAAGACATCCGATCCGGCGGCATCGTCGTATTGGGGCAGGCCTTTTTCCGTTTTGCGCGTGATCTCGGGCAGCGAAAGTGACCATCCAAAGCCGAAAATGCCACTGCTGGTGCCAGCCTCATAGCTCAGTTGCAACTCTGGTGTGAAACCACCGCGCCCGGGGCTGACAGGAACCGGAATCGTCAAGGACGCAGACCCGGTCACCGGGTTTGAGGTGATCTTTTCACCAATACCAGAAATCGCGCCACCGCCTTTCGGCAGATTAAGCGACAGCACATCTTTGTTGGCGCCATTGTCACCTGAAATGGCGGATGCTTCCGACCTTTGGGGTCGGGAAATGGCAGTGGAGCCTAACATTCGGCCACCATAAATTCGTCATAAAAATATCAGCGCCACAAGGGCGCTTTACGTAAGGTAAGCAATCGGAAACCGCTGGGTCAATGCAATCAGATGGGATCGGCGATTGTCTGCCATACCGTTCTGGTTGTGTTGTTAAGCACAACCTCGCAAGCCTTGGACAAGGCTACGAAGTTTCATTGCGCCGGCAGTTTATCACCGGGGTTGCGGGACCTGCAGAAACAATAAACCAGTAGGGGTAAGGGCAGGGTTCGCGTGCGAATCCGGTTCATGTGGACCAGCTAGAATCAGCGATCCGACTAACGGACGCGCCTGAGGTAAACGTAATAGGCGCCATCACCGCCATGGCTGATATGTGCGGGTGTTACTTGCAGCACTGCTTGTGCAAGTGGTGGAATAGATAACCAGTGGGGCACCTGATTGCGCAAGACCCCACGCGGCGTTGGAATGGGTCCCGGTTCGTCCCGGTCCTTGCCCTTGCCGGTTATGACAAGCACCAGCCGTTTGCCCTGTGCCTGTGCGGTCAGGACGAACCGAACCAATGCGGGATGAGCAGCGCTCATGCGCATCCCGTGCAGGTCCAGCTTGCCTTCGGGCTTGAGCTTGCCGCGTTTCATGCGACCAAAAGACTTGGTGTCCATCTGCACCGGATTTGCCCGCAAACCTTCGGTGATCGATGGCTTAAGGTTATTCCGTGACGGTTTGGTTGGCGCAGTCTGACCCAGTTCAAAGGCTTCTATCCGTGCCTTGGGCGTTTTGGTCGGTTTGGGCTTGGGCAAGGTAGTGGGGTGCACAGTCTGAGGCAGTTCGGGGTGCAAACGCTCAGCCTGTTTGGCGACCTTGCGCCACAAATCGATCTCATCCGCAGTCAGTTTGCGCCGGGTCATCAGAACTCATCCGGTAACAGGGCGTAGGCCCTCTGGATCGGCAACAGCACAACCATACGGCCGGGATCCTTCAAGCGACCGGCGGCCTGCCCGGCATCATCCCCTGTGCCAAAGAAAATGTCGGCACGTTGCGCACCCTTGATCGCCGATCCGGTGTCTTGTGCGATCATCAATCGGCGCAGCGGGTTTTTGCCATCCTTTTCTACCCAAACTGGCGCGCCCAAAGGTGTATAAGCCGGATCTGCCGCGATACTGCGCATCGTGGTCACTGAGCGGTTCATGGCGCCTAAAGGCCCGAACTCGGGCGCGACACGCGTCACTTCACGGAAGAAAACATACGAAGGGTTGTGTAGTAACAGCTCAGCCCCGGCTTCAGGGTTTTTGCGTACCCAGGTCCGGATCATCTGCGCGCTGACCTGGTGCGCGCCCAGCGCACCCCGTCGGACCAGTTCCGCGCCGATCGAGCGATAGGGATGCCCATTCGCACCGCCATATCCAACCCGCAATGCACCGCCATCGGGCAGACGTATCCGGCCCGAGCCTTGAATTTGCAGAAAGAACAGCTCAACAGGGTCATCGACCCACGCTATCTCAAGGCCCCGACCTGTCAGGGCGTCACCGGTCAGCAGGTCACGGCGACTGAGCCACTTGCCCGCCTCTCGCGCCTCGGGCGGCATCCGATAGAGTGGATAGCGGTATTTATCAGTTGGGGTTTTCGACCCATCCAGTTCAGGTTCAAAATATCCGGTGAACAGGGCGTCATCGCCGTCTTCGACCAGAACAGGACGAAAGAACAGCTCGAAAAAAGCCCGCGCCGCGCCAGGTTCATAACTCTGAGCCACGCCACACAGCGTCTGCCAATCAGGATCGTCCAGATCACCACAGGTGTTCAGAAAAACCGAAAGGGCCGCCCCGTGATCGTCGGCGGCCCAGCCATCGAGGTCATCGAATGACAGGATGGATCGCGTCGCCTCGGCTCCGGCGGCGCTGGCAGTGGTCATGACGACCCACAGAAATAGCGACCGGAGCGCTGCAATCATGCGTCCGTGGCAACAAGCAGCCAGTTCGGATCGTCCGCGCCCATGACACGGGCAAAGGTCCAGCTGTCCTTTTGGCGTTTGACGGTGTTCGGGTTGCCTTCGACAATATCCCCGCCGCGATCGCGCACGACCGACGTCAGCTCACCGATAAAGCGCATGGTGATCTCGGCCTGATTGGTATCCTTATCGAAGGTCGCATCGACCAGAGTGGTTTCACGCACCCCGATGAATTCGGCTTCGATGGTCAGACCTTTGTCTTCACGATCCGCAACAACTGATACAAAACTGTCGAATACTTCTTCGGACAGGAACGGCTGGATTTCGTCCAGATTGCCCTTTTCAAAGCCCATCACGATCATCTCATAGGCGCCGCGCGCGCCCTGCACAAATTCGCTGACAGAAAAACTGGGTTCGACCCGCTTCATTGCGGCCAATGTTTGCGCCTGTTCACTGTCTTCGGCCACATGGTCGGTGATGTCGTGATCTGGCCCGCCTTCAATCACTTCGAAATCACGGCGCGCGCCATTGGTATCAGGCTGTTGCTGAAGGGGCGGTTTCTCAAAACCTTCGCGTGTACCCAACACGCTTTTCAAGCGCAGGATCAGGAAAATGGCAATTCCGGCCAGCACCAGAAGCTGGATCAGGGGTGAGTTCATTTCGTCCTCTTTTCAGAACCCGGGCTTTGTATACGCTGCCCTCTGCCACTATGTAGGTGACAGTCGGGGCCAAGTCCACAGCCCGGACCATGCTAAAGGATACCGCAAATGTACTTGTTCTTGGCTTTTTTATTGGTTCCGATCATCGAGATCGCCCTGTTTATCCAGGTTGGCGGTCTGATCGGGCTTTGGCCGACGCTTGCAATCGTGGTTCTGACCGCCGTTCTGGGCACGGTTCTGGTGCGGACACAAGGTCGCATGGCGCTGGCGAATTTGCAGCGATCCTTTGCCGAATTGGACGACCCAACCGAGCCGCTGGCCCATGGGGCGATGATCTTGCTGTCTGGTGTTTTGCTGCTGACACCAGGGTTTTTCACCGATGCCATTGGTTTTGCGCTGCTTGTTCCCGGCATCCGGGTCGCAGTGTTCCGCTATCTCAAGTCCAAGGCGACCATCACACATTTTCAAATGGGCACCGGCGCACAATTCAGGTCGGGGCCAAACCCGTTTGATCAGGACGATGTGATAGATGGCGAATTCACCGAGGTTCGCCCTCGCCAGAACTCCGGAAAGCCGTCGAAGTGGGTGGAAGGCCCGCACCAGCATTGAGCTATCCGGCCCAAATTGCTAAGCAGTGCCGAATTTCAATTCCGGAGAAGTTTCATGGCTGACGAAAGCCCTGCAGAAAACACCGCCGCACAGGCAGCCCCTCAGATCCAGATGCGCGTTCTGGGACAGTTCATTCGCGACATGTCCTTTGAAAACGTCATGGCGCAAAAAGGCGTCTCAGGCGACGTACAGCCCGAGATTTCAGTTCAGGTCAATCTGGACGCAAAGAAACGCACGACCGAGCACCAGTATGAAGTCTCGATCAAGCTAAAACTGACATCCAAGGCCAAGGGCCTAGAAGACGTCCTGTTCCTGTGCGAAATCGACTATTGCGGCCTGTTCCACGTGGAAGGTGTGCCCGAAGATCAAATGCATCCGTTCCTGATGATCGAATGCCCGCGCATGCTGTTCCCGTTCCTGCGCCGCATCGTCAGCGACATCACACGCGACGGTGGCTACCCGCCGGTCAACCTGGATAACATTGATTTCGTGGCGCTCTATCGCAACGAACTGGCGCGCCGTCAGGCGGCCGCTCAAGAGCAAAAAACCGACGCCTAAGGTTTTGGTCCGCGTCTGGTTCGTGTCAGGCGCGGGTCCACAGGGCGTTCTCGCCCAGCTTTTCAACAAATTTCTGATGTGCTGCGCGCTCATCCTCGGTGATCCGGGATGGCAGGGCATCCGGTCGCGCTGTCGGGCGCCATTCCTCACCACCGCCAGACGCTGCACTTGCCGACGTTGACAATCCAAAGTCGGGCTGACGGCCTCCGATCAGCTCCAGATACACTTCGGCCAGAATTTCCGAGTCAAGCAGCGCGCCGTGCAGCACCCTGTTCGAATTGTCGATGCCAAACCGGCGGCACAATGCATCCAACGAAGCGGGTGATCCCGGAAACCGTTTGCGGGCAATGGCCAGCGTGTCGATTGCCTGATCCATCGGGATCAGCGACACCCCCATCCAGCCCAGTTCGGCGTTCAGAAACTTCATGTCGAACGAAGCGTTGTGGATCACCAGCTTGGCGTCACCCACGAATTCACGAAACCCTTGCCCAACCTTGGCAAAGACAGGTTTGTCCTTCAGCGTCACTTCGCCCTTTTCCGGCGGGCGCGGGTTTTCCAGCAGGTCGGGGCCGATGCCATGCACACCAAATGCCTCTTCCGGCATAGAACGCTCGGGGTTGATGTAGACGTGATAAGTTTCTCCTGTGGCAACGTGGTTCCACAGCTCAACCGCGCCGATCTCGACGATCCGGTCGCCGCTTTCGGGATCAAACCCTGTGGTCTCGGTATCGAGTACAATCTCACGCATCTGCCAACCCTGCCCGTATCTGCCTGACGATATCCTGCACCTGCGCGCGAGCATGGTCCAGAGTATCCGTGACAATCACGAAATCCGACCGCCCGCATTTCTCTTCGTTTGGCATTTGCTTGGAGCGAATCTGCTCAAACTGCGCCTCATTCATCGTGCCGCGCGCCATGACCCGTCTTTTTTGTTCTTCAGCAGAGATTGAAACACAAGCAACAGCATCCACCGCCGCATCACCACCGGTTTCAAACAACAGCGGAATGTCGAATACCAAGATATCGGCGGACGACGAAGAACGAAATGAGGCGCGATCCGCCGCTACCAGAGGGTGTACGATTTTTTCAATTGTTTTTAGCGCGTCAGGATCATTCGCAATGATTTGCTTCAATGCATCCCGGCTGACCGCATCCTCGGCAATGGCGGTGGGAAACGTAATCCGCACGGGCTCAACCGCCGCGCCGCCCTTTGCATAGAGCCGATGCACCGCAGCATCCGCATCCCAAAGCGCACAGCCTTCATCTGCAAACATCTGAGCGGTCGTGCTTTTTCCCATTCCGATTGATCCGGTGAGCCCCAGCGCAAAACTCATGCCAAGGCCGCCGCGCGGGTTTCAGCGTCCACTTCGGGGCGAACACCGAACCAGCGTTCAAACCCGGGAACAGCTTGATGCAGCAACATTCCCAGCCCGTCGACCGTTGTACATCCAACCTCTTCCGCCTGTTTTAACAGATGCGTTTGAAGCGGCGCGTATACCAGATCGGTGACAACAGCGCCGGGTTGCAATCCATCCAGTGGAACGCGTAACTCTGGCTGCCCTTGCATACCCAAAGACGTGGTGTTCACGACTAGTTCTGCGTCTTCGATCACATTTCCCGCCTGCACCCAGTCAACGACCGTAATCCGTTGGCCGAACTCTTCCTTCAAATGATCCGCACGGGTGCGGGTGCGGTTGGTCAACAGGATTTCAGGCACTCCGGCTTCTGCCAGCGCTTGAAGCACCGCCCGCGCAGCACCGCCCGCACCAAATACAACCGCAGGCCCATCCTGCGGGTTCCAATCGGGCGCACCGCTGCGAAGATTGGCCATGAACCCGTAGCCATCCGTATTATCCGCGTGAATTGAACCATCCTCGCGGAATACAAGCGTATTTGCCGCCCCGATGACTGAGGCACGGTCCGAGACATGATCCGCCAACCGCAAAGCAGCCTCTTTATGCGGTACGGTCACGTTGGCCCCAACAAACCCAGCCTTGGGTAGTGTCCGCAGAACGGTTTCCAGATCGGCCGGGGAGACATCCATTGGGATGTAGTGCCCCACCAATCCATAGGTTTTCAGCCAATGCCCGTGCAGTTTTGGCGAGCGGGAATGTGCAATGGGTTGCCCAATCACGCCGGCCAGAGGAACGCGATGCTCCGTCATTGATCGATTACTCCCTTTACGGCCAGAAAATTGAGCAACTCTAACAGGGGCATACCCAAAACATTAAAATAGTCGCCGTCAATGGTAGCAAACAGGCGCACGCCTTCTTCTTCCAGTTTATAAGCCCCCACTGCGTGCCGAATACTGTCCCAGTTCCGCGCCACGTAATCACGTAAATAAGCATCCGAGCTGGCCCGCATCCGCAAACGCACCTGACCGACTTGCCGCCAGATGGGCTCACCATCCTGATAGATCACCGCCGCCGACAGCAACATATGTCGCTTGCCGCGCATTGCTTTAAGCTGCGCCAGTGCTTCTTCCGGCGTTTCCGGCTTCGACAGCATCTGACCTTCGAAATCCAGAACCTGATCGCAACCCAGAACCATAGTGCCGGGCACTTTGTCACTGATCTTACGTGCTTTCATTTCGGCAAGCGCATCGGCAACATCACGGGGCGGAGCTCCCTCAGCCATCAGGGCGCGTTTGGCTGTGTCTTCATCCACCCGCGCGATCTGAACCGAAAACGGGACGCCTGCGTTTCTGAGCAACTGCGCGCGGATCACGGACCCTGAGGCAAGGACTATGGGGACAGTCATGTGGAAAACCCCGTGTGCAAATCAATGAGTAGTCTCGAATGGTTTGTATGGCTTTCCGGTTGACACGCAACCCCGGGAATTTGGCGCAAGACTTCCCCGAGTCGCCCGGATCCTGTCCAGACGGGACAAGGATAAGTTGGAATACTCGGATAAGCATCCCGTCCCGGATTGTTCCAATGGTTATCCACAATTCAGCCCGAGCTTTTATCTCATAATTTATTGTTATTAATAATTTTTTTTCTTGATCAACAGATTCTGCGCCGATGTGCTTCACTTTTTCCACCTGGGGAAAAAGGCAGGACAAAAAAGTAATCCACCGAATTTGACCTCCCTACAAAACCATCATCCTTTTTCTTTCTTATTTTTTTTATTAGGAGGGTTTCAGGTAAGCCCGGAATACCCAATGACCGATATTCTTTTCGCAATATACCCTTGGGTGAAATCGCTGCACATCATGGCCGTGATTTCATGGATGGCTGGTTTATTCTATCTGCCCAGATTGTTCGTGTATCACGTTGAAAAGGCGCAAGCCGTAGAGGGTGCGCAACAGATTTTCTTTGAAATGGAAGAAAAGCTGCTGCGTGTGATCATGCGCCCCGCAATGGTCGTGGCCTGGGTTTGCGGGCTGATCATGGTGTTCACGCCTGGTATCGTCGGATGGGATTGGAGCTGGCCGTGGGTCAAAGGCGCAGCAGTGATCGGCATGACATGGTTTCACCATTGGCTTATGGCTCGGCGCAAGGACTTTGCTGAGGGGCGAAATAAGCTGACTGGGCGGCAGTACCGCATGATGAATGAGGTTCCGACCGTTCTAATGGTTGTTATCGTTCTAGCGGTCGTTGTGAAGTTCTGAGGGCCTGTTTGACTCTTCTTAGGTAAGCGCTTATCTAACGCGTAACGCGCCCGTCCGGGCGAGGTATCTTCCGTTCTGAAATTCCACTCTGGTGCCGCGATCCAAGCGGCCGAGGTTCGTATCATCATGACAACTGAATCCCTGAATCTGGCCGATCTCAAGGCCAAAAGCCCCAAAGACCTTCTGGCCATGGCCGAGGAGCTTGAGGTCGAAAACGCCTCAACCATGCGCAAGGGCGAGATGATGTTCCAGATTCTGCGCGAACGTGCGGATGAGGGCTGGACCATCGGCGGCGATGGCGTGCTAGAGGTTCTGCAAGACGGCTTCGGTTTCCTGCGCTCGCCCGAGGCGAACTATCTGCCGGGCCCGGATGACATCTATGTTTCGCCTGACATGATCCGTAAGCACTCGCTGCGCACTGGAGATACGGTTGAAGGTGAGATCAAAGCGCCTGACGAGAATGAGCGCTATTTCGCGCTGACCAATGTCACCAAGATCAACTTTGAAAATCCGGACAAGGCCAAGCACAAGATCCTGTTCGACAACCTGACGCCTCTGTATCCAGATGAGCGTCTGAAGATGGAAATCGAAGATCCCACCATCAAGGACAAATCCGCCCGTGTGATCGATCTGGTTTCACCGATCGGTAAAGGCCAGCGTTCGCTGATCGTGGCGCCGCCGCGGACCGGTAAGACGGTGATCCTGCAGAACATCGCGCATTCCATCGAACAGAACCACCCGGAGTGTTATCTGATCGTCCTGCTGATCGACGAACGCCCGGAAGAGGTGACGGATATGCAGCGCTCGGTGAAGGGTGAGGTTGTGTCTTCGACCTTCGACGAACCGGCAACCCGTCACGTGGCTGTGTCGGAAATGGTGATCGAAAAAGCCAAGCGTCTTGTCGAACATAAACGAGATGTTGTTATTCTTCTCGATTCGATCACAAGACTTGGTAGGGCGTTTAACACCGTAGTGCCATCCTCGGGTAAAGTTCTGACCGGTGGTGTGGACGCAAATGCCCTGCAACGGCCCAAGCGCTTCTTTGGTGCGGCGCGGAATATTGAAGAAGGTGGTTCTCTGACCATCATCGCCACCGCCCTGATCGATACCGGCAGCCGGATGGACGAAGTGATCTTTGAAGAATTCAAAGGCACCGGTAACTCGGAGATCGTTCTGGATCGGAAAATCGCCGACAAGCGCGTATTCCCAGCGATCGATATCCTCAAGTCTGGCACAAGGAAAGAAGACCTGCTGGTCGACAAGGGCGATCTGGCCAAGACATTCGTTCTGCGCCGTATCCTCAACCCAATGGGCACAACAGACGCGATCGAATTCCTGTTGTCGAAGTTGAAACAGACCAAGACAAACGGCGAGTTCTTCGATTCGATGAACACCTGATAGGGTCTGGCACTGACGCGGGGGCTATCAATGGATACGATATTCGCCCTGGCCAGCGCCCAGGGCAAAGCAGGCGTTGCAGTGATCAGGCTGTCTGGTCCGCAGGCGCTTTCAGCCGCTAATGCGCTGACCGGAGGTGGTTTACCCCTGCGCGGTATGACGGTCCGAACCCTTCGCGCGCCTGATGGTTCGCGGCTGGATGAAGGGCTGGTTCTGACCTTTCAGGCTCCGTCCAGCTTTACCGGGGAAGATGTGGCCGAGCTGCAGATTCACGGAAGTATGGCGTCGGTCAACGCCGTGCTGGCATCGCTGTCGGATATGGATGATCTCCGTCTGGCAGAGCCGGGTGAGTTCACGCGTCGTGCGCTGGAAAACGGTAAGATGGATCTGGCGCAAGTCGAAGGCCTCGCCGATCTGATCGATGCAGAAACCGAAGCGCAACGGAAACAGGCACAGACGATTTTGGCTGGTGCCTTGGGCACATTGGCTGAAGGTTGGCGGCGGGATCTGATCCGTGCGGCGTCCTTGTTGGAAGCCGTTATTGATTTTGCTGATGAAGAGGTACCGACAGATGTATCACCTGAGGTTCGGACGTTGATCTCTGGTGTGATGGCCGAATTGACCCAAGAAGCCAAAGGTGTTCGGATCGCCGAGCGCATTCGCACCGGCTTTGAGGTCGCCATAGTTGGTCTTCCGAACGCAGGAAAATCGACCTTGCTGAATGCGTTGGCAGGGCGGGAAGCCGCTATTACCTCGGAATATGCCGGGACAACCCGTGATGTGATTGAAGTTCGTATGGACTTGGACGGATTGCCTGTCACGCTGCTGGACACGGCCGGTTTGAGGCAAACCGATGATCACGTTGAAAACCTGGGAATTGAACTGGCGCGCAAACGGGCAGAGGCGGCCGATCTACGAGTATTTCTGTCGGATGAGCCTGATCAGCTAGGTGTACCGATGCAGGCAGATGACATTCATGTTCTGCCAAAATCTGACCTGCGTGAGCCCTTTTCCGGTGGTATATCGGGGAAAACCGGGCACGGGATTGACCAGTTGATAGACAACATATCGCGTGTACTGACTGTTCGAACAGCTAGCCATGGTATTGCAACGCGGGAACGTCACCGTATTGCGATGACTAAAGCATCGGACGCACTTGCGGCTGCGCGAGATGTTCTGGAATCAGGTCCGGACATGTATGATATAGCTGCTGAAGAGTTGAGAACGGCAATTCGGTCGCTTGAATCTTTGGTTGGCAGGATTGATGTCGAAACCCTTTTGGATGAAATCTTCGCAAGTTTCTGTCTGGGAAAATAGGGAGTGTTTCACGTGAAACATTCGAGATTTGATGTTGTAGTCATTGGCGCTGGACATGCCGGTACCGAAGCTGCCCATGCGGCAGCACGGATGGGTGCGAACACGGCGCTGGTTACTTTGTCCGAACAGGACATCGGTGTCATGTCCTGCAATCCTGCGATCGGAGGGCTAGGGAAAGGTCATCTGGTCCGTGAAATCGATGCAATGGACGGGGTCATGGGTCGTGTGGCTGATCGTGCCGGCATTCAGTTTCGTCTATTGAACCGACGTAAAGGACCAGCTGTTCAAGGCCCAAGGGCGCAAGCGGACCGTGCGCTTTATCGGACCGCGATGAAGGAAGAAACGAAAAAACAAGACAATTTGTCGGTGATCACTGGGGAAGTGATCGATTTCCTAATGGATGGTGACTGCGTAATCGGTGTCAAACTAGCCGACGGTTCCGAGGTCCCAGCTCAGACAGTTGTTCTGACGTCGGGTACATTTCTGCGCGGTGTAATTCACATAGGAGACGTTACAAGGCCAGGTGGACGCATGGGGGATCGTCCATCGGTTAGGTTGGCTGAGCGCCTTGACGCGTTTGAATTACCGACGGCACGGCTGAAAACAGGTACGCCACCGAGGTTGGACGGACGAACCATAAATTGGGATATACTTGAACGACAGGATGGCGATGCAGAGCCAACACTGTTTTCATTCATGTCCCAAGCGGTGACGGCGCCGCAAATCGCCTGTGGAATAACTCATACCAATGCTCAGACGCACGGAATAATCGAGAAAAATCTATCGCGATCAGCAATGTATGGAGGTCATATTGATGGTGTTGGTCCCAGATATTGCCCTTCAATCGAAGATAAAATCGTCCGATTTGCGGAAAAGAAGTCACACCAGATATTTCTGGAACCAGAAGGCGTGCGGGATCATACAGTGTATCCAAACGGGATTTCAACGTCTTTGCCCGAAGATGTACAAGTCGAATATGTCCAATCCATCGTAGGATTGGAAAGCGCGGTAATCCTACAACCCGGATACGCGATTGAATACGACTACGTTGACCCGCGCGTTCTATCTGCGTCTTTGTCTGTGCCCGATGTTCCTGGTCTATATCTTGCAGGACAGATCAATGGGACCACAGGATATGAGGAAGCGGCCGCGCAAGGCCTCGTTGCAGGTTTGAATGCAGCTCTGGAAACACAGGGACGTGCGCCAATACATTTTACACGCTCAGACAGCTATATTGGCGTGATGATTGACGATTTGACAACTCGGGGCGTTGCCGAGCCTTATCGGATGTTCACATCCCGTGCAGAGTTTCGCCTATCACTTCGTGCTGACAACGCAGATCAAAGACTGACTCCGATTGGCGAGCAGCTGGGCTGTGTGGGTGAACTCCGCCGCAAGGTTTTTGCTGAGAAATCAGAAAAGCTTGAAAAAGCAAAGAATAAACTGACAGAGACCACATATACGCCAAAGCAAATTCGCGAAGCTGGTATCAGCATAAATCAAGACGGAAACCGGCGTGATGGAATGGCGGTTCTTGCTTTTCCAGAAGTATCGTTTGAAGACATGGTTTTGCTCGAACCCGATCTACAGAATACAGACGATGAAATTCGCCGTCAGGTCGAGCGCGATGCGTTGTATGCAAACTATATTGCGCGCCAACAACGGGATGTCGAAGCAATGAAGCGCGATGAGGCGCATGAAATTCCTCGGGATTTCAATTATTTTGCGCTTGATGGTCTGTCGAATGAAATGAAGCAAAAGCTATCGCAGGCGAAGCCTGCGAATATTGCGCAGGCGAGTCGGGTAGAAGGTGTCACGCCTGCGGCTTTAACTCTCGTCCTGGCGAAGCTCAGGCGTGATGTGAAAGCCAGAAAAGCATGATTTATCAGAACGTCGCTTCTGCGGAGGCTCTGGATGTTTCACGTGAAACATTCGAACGCCTGGTGATCTATGTATCTCTGCTTGAAAAATGGAACCCAAAAATCAATCTGGTTTCAAGAAATAGTCTTGAAGAGATTTGGATTCGCCATATCAAAGACTCCATTCAAGTTTTTCAGAACGCAGATCGGGTAGATCATTGGGTGGATTTAGGCAGCGGAGGCGGCTTTCCTGGCATGGTCTGCGCCATCATGGCAATTGAATCTGCGCCTGAAACGCGTTTCACATTAGTCGAAAGCGACCAACGTAAATCCGCATTTCTTCGAAGTGTGACCAGAGAGAGTGGCGCCAATTGTTCCGTGATCTCTCGTCGAATCGAAGCCATTGATCCCTTGCATGCGGACGTGCTTTCAGCTCGGGCTCTGGCTGATCTGACCACTCTAATGTCATTTTGTGACAGGCATTTAAGTAAAAACGGTACAGCGTTGTTGCCAAAAGGCGCAACCTGGAAAAAAGAGCTGGAAGATGCGCGCAAAGAATGGAAATTCGAGGCTGAACCCATTAAGAGTTCAACAGAACCCCAAGCCGTTATCCTGAAAATCAAAGGAGTTGCACGTGGTTGATCTGTCTCGTCCTGCTGGGCCTCGGATTATCGCGGTTGCTAATCAAAAGGGCGGGGTCGGGAAAACCACTACAGCGATCAATCTGGCAGCCGGATTGGCCGAGGCCGGATGCAAGGTTCTTGTGGTCGATCTCGATCCTCAGGGAAATGCCTCTACGGGTCTAGGGGTCGAAGATCGCGACTGGACGACATATGATCTTCTTCTCGACGATGCACCCTTGGAAGCTGTGGTGCAGGAGACCGAGATCGGTAATCTTTTTGTGGTTCCGGCGACCGTAGATCTCAGCTCGGCAGATATTGAGCTGATCTCGAATGAAAAGCGCAGTTATTTGCTGCATGACGCGCTTCGACAGACTGCAATTGATGCTTTCGATCTGGACTTTGTGCTGATTGATTGTCCGCCGTCCTTGAACCTGCTCACCGTAAACGCAATGGTAGCAGCGCATTCCGTCCTTGTACCATTGCAAAGTGAGTTCTTTGCGCTGGAAGGCCTGTCACAATTGATGTTGACCATTCGCGAGGTTCGTCAGACCGCCAATCCTGACCTCAGAATCGAAGGTGTTGTGTTAACGATGTATGACAACCGCAACAACTTGTCCCGTCAGGTCGAAAAGGATGCGCGTGACAATCTGGGTGAGATGGTATTTAAAACCAAGATACCCAGAAATGTGCGGGTCAGCGAAGCACCATCTTACGCGCTTCCTGTGCTGCAATATGATTCGGGTTCGCTCGGGGCGATGGCGTACCGGTATCTCGCCCGAGAGGTTATGCACAAGAACAACAAGGTAGCCATTTAAGTGGCCGTGAGGAGGGCAACATGAATGCCAGGAAAGGAAAACCCCGAGGATTAGGTCGCGGGCTATCTGCGTTGATGGCTGATGTCGCACCAGAAGCTGACGGTCGGATTGTATCTGAACCCCGCCGTCCGGATCTCACGGTACCGATCGAAAAACTGCAGGCGAACCCAGATCAGCCGCGCCGCCGTTTCGCGCAAGAGCAATTGGATGAGCTTGCGGCCTCGGTCAAGGAAAAGGGTATTATCCAGCCGCTGATTGTCCGCAGCATCGATGGTGGCCAATACGAAATCGTTGCGGGTGAACGGCGCTGGCGTGCTGCGCAGATGGCGCAACTGCATGATATCCCAGTTATTGTTCGCGAATTTGATGACACCGAAGTGCTTGAGGTCGCGATTATCGAGAACATTCAGCGCGCAGATCTGAACGCGGTGGAAGAGGCGGCAGGCTTTAAGCAATTGATGGATCGCTTTGGTCACACGCAAGAAAAGCTGGCCGAAGCGCTTGGTAAAAGCAGAAGCCATATCGCTAATCTGCTGCGTCTTTTGTCACTCCCATTGGATGTACAAACCCTTGTAATAGAAGGAAAATTATCCGCCGGTCATGCAAGGGCATTGATCACGGCAGAAAACCCATCGGAGCTGGCGAAACAGGTGGTTCGTGAGGGCCTTTCGGTGCGTGCGACCGAGGCATTAGTGAAAAAGCAGCAAGGTGGAGCGGATAAGCCGGCTCCGAAATCCAGAAACCTGAATGCTGGGAAGGACGCAGACACCCGAGCGCTTGAAAAGGATTTGTCTGCGATTCTGGCGATGAAGGTGACGATCAACCATAAGGCCGGATCTGAATCCGGGCAGGTTGTGTTGGCTTATGAGAACCTGGATCAGTTGGATGATCTGTGCGCGAAGCTCAGCCGTTAGGTCGGGTCCAGATAAAGAGCATCACAGCGCTGAGCACAATGGCCTGAATGATCAGGACGTGAGAAGGAACCGACAGCAGAACCGATAAGCCAAATACGGCGGCAACCGAAAGGGTGGCCGCCTTTTTTGCACCGGGTCTGATCGCGCCAGAGCTTTGCCAATCGATGATCATAGGACCAAAGGTTCGATGGCTCAGCAACCAGTTATGTAGCCGTGACGATGAGCGGGCAAAAAAGAACGCGGCCAACAGAAGAAATGGCACCGTCGGCAGCAGCGGCAGAGCGACTCCGATCATGGCAAGCGCAACGCATAACAACCCCAATCCGGCCCAGAGAAATTGCATCTGTTACTCCAACAGCTCTCGGATTACCGCGTTGAGCACGGCGCGCCCGTTTGAAGTGGCGCGCAATTGATTGCGATCAAGGGTTAGCATGCCCAGATCGATCAGTGAATCAAGTTTGTCATGCGAAAGTTCTTCACCTGCAAGCCGAGTATATCTGTCTATATTAAGGCCCTCGACCAAACGCAGACACATCATAAGGTATTCTGAGGCTTGTTCACGTTGGCTAAGCTCGAACCGATTGCTTTCGCCGTGCCCGTTGGAGGCAGCTTTCAGCCATTTGTTTGGTGAAAGGTGAGTTTCTGTTGCGAATTTTTGGCCACCCTTTGTGATCCGCCCGTGCGCGCCGGGTCCAATACCGATGTAATCACCATAACGCCAATAGATGAGGTTATGCCGTGATTCCGCTCCGGGCCGGGCGTGGTTTGAGATCTCATAGGCAGGCAGCCCATGCGCTTCGCAGATTTCCTGCGTCGCCAGATACATATCCGCAGCGTTGTCATCCTCGGGCAAACCGCGCAGCTTGCCCAGGGCATAGCGATCACCAAAGGCTGTGCCTTCCTCAATGGTCAGTTGGTATAGCGACAGGTGATCAACTGCCATCGATAGGGCTTCGGTCAGCTCAGCACGCCAGGCGTCCAGAGTTTGATGCTGGCGGGCATAGATCAGATCAAAGCTCACACGGTCAAAGCAAGAGCGCGCGATATCGAAGGCAGCGCGAGCCTCGGCAACCGTGTGAATGCGCCCCAGACGACGCAGGTCATCGTCGTTCAAGGCCTGAACACCCATCGAGATGCGGTTCACGCCCGCATCATGATAGGCCGCGAACCGCCCGGCCTCGACCGAGCCTGGATTGGCCTCAAGCGTGATTTCCATATCGTTGGCCGATCGCCAAAGGGCGCGGGCCTTGTCGATGATGGTGGCGACGGTCTCGGGGGCCATCAGTGATGGAGTTCCGCCGCCAAAGAAGATTGTGTTCAAAACCCGGTCAGGAGTTTCGATGGCCGAGCGGCTCAGTTCACTGAGATAACACTCAAGCCATTGTTTTTGGTTAATATTCTTGGAAACGTGGCTGTTGAAATCGCAATAGGGGCACTTGGCCTCGCAAAAGGGCCAATGCACATAAAGGCCAAAGCCCCCGTTTCGCCAATCATCCGCCAAAGCAGCCTTTCACGAATATCTCCACCGCGCGCCCGCGATGGCTGATCTTGTTCTTTTCCCAGCGATCCATTTCGGCAAAGGTAATGTCGTGCCCCTCAGGGACAAACATCGGGTCATAGCCGAACCCGTCCTTGCCACGGATCGGCCAAATCAGGTGACCGGGCGCGATGCCCTCGAACACTTCGTCATGCCCGTCGGGCCAGGCCAGAACCAGTGTGCAGCGAAACTGGGCCATACGCGGGTGGGGGGCGTTTTTCACCTCTAGCTCATTATGGGCGCGAGTCATCGCCATCAGGAAATCGCGGCCACTGCCGGTTTCGGCCCAATCGGCGGTGTAAACACCGGGTGCGCCATCCAATGCATCGATGGTGATCCCGGAATCGTCCGACAAGGCAGGTAGGCCGGTCGCCTTTGCAGCTGCGTGGGCCTTGATCCGGGCGTTGCCGACGAAAGTGTCTTCGGTCTCTTCCGGTTCGGGCAGGTTCATTTCGCCCGCGCCGACAACCGTTACGCCAAAGGGCTCAAGCAGATGCGCCATCTCCTCGAGCTTGCCTTTGTTGTGGGTGGCGACCAGCAGTCGATCACCTTCGAACCTGCGAGTCATGCGGTTGCAGCTTTCTGGACAGCAGCAAGTTCACCCACGCCTTTCTCGGCCAGGTCCATCAGTTGATCCATTTGCGCGCGGCTGAAAACGGATCCTTCGGCGCTCATCTGCACTTCGATCAGCTTGCCCGAGCCGGTCATGATGAAATTGCCGTCAACGCCAGCTTCGCTATCTTCGGGATAGTCCAGATCTAGCACGGGCTGACCGGCATAAATTCCGCAGGAAACGGCCGCAACAGGGTCTAACAAAGGGTCGGATATCACATCGCCCGTTTTCATCAGCTTGTTCACGGCAAGGCGCAGCGCTACCCAACCGCCAGTGATCGAGGCACAGCGGGTGCCGCCGTCGGCTTGAATGACATCGCAGTCGACGGTGATCTGACGCTCACCCAACGCAACCCGATCCACACCGGCGCGGAGGGCGCGGCCGATCAGGCGTTGAATCTCAACCGTGCGGCCACCTTGCTTGCCGCTGGCAGCCTCGCGCCGCATCCGCGTATTGGTCGCACGGGGCAGCATGCCATATTCAGCGGTGACCCAGCCCAGGCCCGAGCCCTTTATAAAAGGCGGCACCCGATCCTCAATTGTGGCGGTGCACAGCACATGCGTGTCGCCCATCTTGATCAGGCAAGAGCCTTCGGCATGTTTGGTGAACCCCGTTTCAATTGAAACGGCGCGCATTTCGTTTAGATCACGTCCTGAGGGTCGCATGAGAAATCCTTTATCTGCTGGGTTGGGGATACCGTCCTGCGGCGTTACGATGCAAGCCCGATTGACCTTTCATTTGCCTGCGATTTAATGACGATCCAGCAGAGGGCCGCCGATGAGCGAAGCAAGCAAAATTCTGGACGAGATGAATGACCGGTCGCGCGAGGTGTTCCGGTTGATTGTCGAAAGCTATCTGGAAAGCGGTGAACCCGTGGGCAGCCGGACTCTGACGCGCACATTGTCCGAGAAAGTCAGTGCTGCGACCGTACGCAATGTGATGCAGGATCTTGAATTTCTGGGTTTGCTCGACAGTCCGCATGTCAGCGCTGGTCGAATTCCAACACAGCAGGGGCTGCGCATGTTCGTGGACGGATTGCTAGAAATGGGCGATCTGGGTGCGGATGATCGGCAGAAGCTGGACGAAACACTAGGCTCTAACGCAGGCGATGTGGGTGGTAT
This sequence comes from Ruegeria sp. AM5, assembly GCF_056540645.1. Taxonomy (NCBI): domain Bacteria; kingdom Pseudomonadati; phylum Pseudomonadota; class Alphaproteobacteria; order Rhodobacterales; family Roseobacteraceae; genus Ruegeria; species Ruegeria sp. AM5. The sequence continues at coordinate 41,166 of NZ_JBQFXC010000008.1, forward strand.
GCTCGATCGCGTCGGCGCGGCGCTATCACACGTGACACAAGGGGCTTCGCTGGTTCTGACGCCAAAGCATGAGGCCGAGATCAAGCATATCGAGTTCGTCTCGCTTGGTCATGACCGGGCCTTGGTGGTTTTGGTGTTTTCGGACGGGCAGGTAGAAAACCGGCTGTTTACACCTCCGCCTGGGCAGACGCCAAGCTCGATGCGCGAGGCCGCAAATTTCCTGAATGCACTGATCGAAGGTCGAACGCTTGGCGAAGTGCGGCGGCAGATGCTGTCGCAGATCGACGCGCGGAAACAGGAAATCGATGTTCTGGCGCGTGAGATGGTCGAGAGCGGCATTGCCGCATGGGACGGGGACGGTGGCGACTCGGCCCGGCTGATCGTGCGCGGGCGTGCGAATCTGTTAAATGAGCCGGGTCAGGCAGAAGAGCTTGATCGAATCCGCACCCTGTTTGACGACCTTGAACGCAAACGCGATATCGCCGAATTCCTTGAATTGACCGAAGAAGGCGAAGGTGTGCGCATTTTTATTGGCTCTGAGAACAAACTTTTCTCACTTTCGGGTTCCTCTTTGGTGGTGTCTCCATATATGAACGCTGATCGTAAGATAATCGGTGCGGTTGGGGTCATTGGACCCACACGTCTGAATTACGGGCGAATCGTACCAATCGTGGATTATACGGCGCAACTGGTCGGCAAGCTGATTTCCGACCGGAGCTAGAGGGTAAGAGATGGCAGAGCCCAAGAACGAAGATTTTCTGGACGACATCATGTCCGCCGAGGCGGAAGAGTTTGCCGAAGATTTTGCTGAGATCAGCGATGAGGCGCTTGAGGTCGATCAACTGCGTGCTGAGCGCGATGATTACAAAGACAAGTTCATGCGTGCGCTGGCCGATGCCGAAAATGCGCGCAAGCGTGGCGACAAGGCGCGTCGGGATGCGGAACAATATGGCGGGTCAAAACTGGCCCGCGACATGCTTCCGGTTTACGACAATATGAAACGCGCGCTTGAGGCCGCGACGGATGAGCAGAAAGAGGTTGCCGCCGGCTTGCTGGAAGGTGTCGAGTTGACCATGCGCGCGCTGAAGGATGTGTTCCAGAAGCATGGGATTGAGGTGATTACGCCACAGGTCGGGGACAGGTTCGACCCGAATGTACATGAGGCGATGTTCGAGGCCCCGGTGCCCGGAACCAAAGCCGGCGACATCATTCAGGTGTCGGCAGAAGGCTTCATGCTGCACGACAGGTTGTTGCGCCCGGCGCAGGTTGGGGTGTCGTCAACGCCCGCAAGCTGAACAGTTCCTGGGTCAACCGGGTTCGAGGCGGTCAGGATCTGGCCGCCTCTTTCAGTTTGTAGATCAAGTCCAAGGCTTCGCGGGGGCTGAGTTCATCTGGAAGGATGGTTTCCAGCATATCAGTAACGGGCGAGGTTTTTGGCGCAGGGGGAGGCGGCGGCGCAGCTGAAAACAGGGGCAGATCGTCGATCAGTGCTTTCTGCTTACCGCCTTCACGTTCGGTTTTTTCTAATTGATCCAACACGATACGGGCGCGGTCCACGACCGAGGCGGGCAAGCCAGCCAATTGTGCAACCTGGACGCCGTAAGACCGATCGGCAGCGCCTTTATGTACCTCATGCAGAAAGATGACTTCACCCTCCCATTCTTTGACTGCAACGGTCGCGTTTTCTACACCGTTCAGACTTCCAGCGAGTGCAGTTAATTCGTGGTAGTGGGTGGCGAACAATGCGCGGCATTGGTTTGCCGCGTGTAGGTGTTCCAGTGTGGCCCAGGCAATGGAAAGGCCGTCGTAGGTCGCGGTGCCTCGGCCGATCTCATCAAGGATTACGAGCGCGCGGTCGTCGGCCTGATTCAGAATAGCTGCGGTTTCGACCATTTCGACCATAAACGTCGAGCGGCCCCGCGCCAGATCGTCTGACGCTCCGACGCGGCTGAACAATTGACTGACTAATCCGATTTGCGCCCGTTCTGTCGGAACATAGCTGCCCATCTGCGCCAGTAGGGCGATCAGCGCATTCTGGCGCAGGAAGGTTGATTTACCGGCCATGTTGGGACCGGTGAGCAACCAAATTGCAGCGCCTGCATCGGCGCTCAGATCGCAGTCGTTGGCGATGAAAGCATCGCCGCTTTGCTGCCTCAGGGCATGCTCGACCACCGGGTGACGGCCTCCTTTGATGTCGAATGCGCGTGACCCGTCGACCTTTGGACGGCACCAGCTTTCGCCGCGAGCCAGATCGGCGAGTGCAGTGGTTAAATCCAGCTCAGCCAGTCCGCGCGCGGCCTGATTTAGCCGTGCGGCAATATCCAGAATAGCCCCAGAAAGCCTTTGATAGAGCCGTTTTTCGATCTCTAACGCGAGATTTCCGGCATTCAGAATCTTTGTTTCGATCTCGGACAGCTCCACCGTGGTGAAGCGCACCTGATTGGCGGTGGTTTGGCGGTGGATATAAGTCTCGCTAAATGGCGGGTTCAACATTTTCTCGGCATGGGTTGCCGTGGTCTCGATGAAGTAGCCAAGCACATTGTTGTGTTTGATCTTCAGTGACGTGATGCCGGTATGCTCGGCGTATTTCTGTTGGAAACCTGCGATGACCGAACGGCCTTCGTCACGCAAGGTGCGCGCTTCGTCCAATTCGCTATCAAACCCGGGGGCGATAAAGCCGCCATCGCGGGCCAGCAAGGGTGGATCGGCAACCAATGCTTCGTCCAGCAAGGTCAACAGATCGTCAAATCCGACAAGGTTCTGGACGGCAGTGGCCAGCAGAACAGGCAGATCCTGTGAGGCACAGGTTTCGGCGATTGTTGCGGCTTGTTCCAATCCATTGCGGATAGCGGCCAGATCACGCGGGCCGCCTCGATCCAGCGAAAGACGAGACAAAGCGCGATCCAGATCGGGTGTTTTGCGTAAAGCTTCGCGCAGATCTGAGGCGATCAGGCTATCTTCGACCGCTAAAGATACTGCGTCCAGTCGGGCGTGGATCACATCCAGATTACGCGAGGGGCTGGACAGTCGCTGTTCCAGAAGTCTTGCGCCACCTGGCGTTACTGTTCGGTCGACCACGGACAGCAGCGACCCGGCGCGTCCACCAGACAGTGACCGGGTCAGCTCCAGATTGCGTCGCGTCGCGGCGTCGATCTGAACCACGCGATCCTCGGATTCCTTCAGGGGAGTTTGCAGCAGGGGCAGTTTGCCCTTTTGCGTGATCTCCAGATAATCGATCAGCGCGCCCATGGCCGAAACCTCGGCGCGCCCGAAGTTCCCGAATGCATCCAGAGCGCCCACGTGAAACAACCCGCAGATGCGTTTCTCGGCTGCAGCGCTGTCAAAACTGGCGCGTCCGACAGGCGTAAGCGATATGCCAAGGTCCATGACGGTTTCATGCAGCTTTTCCTCGGACCCATCGGCCACGATCAGCTCAGATGGGGCCAGCCGAGCGAGTTCAGGGCTCAACCGGATTGACGTCAGCGGCATCACGTGAAATGCACCGGTTGAGATATCGGCCCAGGCCAGTGCGGCTTCGTCCCGAACCTCGGCATAGGCGGCCAGAAAGTTGTGCCGCCGCGCCTCTAGCAAGGCATCTTCGGTCAGTGTGCCGGGCGTCACCAGACGCACAACGCCGCGCTTTACCACCGATTTAGAGCCTCTTTTCTTGGCTTCCGCCGGGCTTTCCATCTGCTCGCAGACCGCGACGCGGAACCCTTTTCGGATCAGGGTCAGCAAGTAGCCCTCGGCAGAATGCACCGGCACGCCGCACATCGGGATATCGTCGCCATTGTGTTTGCCGCGCTTGGTCAGCGCGATATCCAACGCCTCAGCCGCGTTCACCGCATCCTCGAAGAACATCTCGTAGAAGTCACCCATGCGATAAAACAGCAGGGCATCTGCATGAGCCTCTTTGATCTCAAGGTACTGCGCCATCATCGGCGTGACTGTGGACAAATTCGGTCCCCTTCTGGCGTGTTCCGGGCGCGACCTTACAAATCCCGCATCTTCAGTAAAAGGTGAAAACTCATTCTCGTTGAGGCGCGGCCCCGCCTGCGTTATGAGGCAAAAGCCCCAAAGTCATGGAAACGACCTGTAAGATGCCCAAAGCGAAGATCACCAAAGAAGAGGCGCTGGCCTTTCACCTAGACCCGACCCCCGGCAAGTGGGAGGTGCAGGCCACCGTACCCATGACCACGCAGCGCGATCTTTCGCTAGCTTACAGCCCTGGCGTTGCGGTTCCCTGTGAAGCCATCGCTGAAGCACCAGAGACGGCGTATGACTATACAAACAAAGGCAATCTGGTTGCCGTGATCTCGAACGGTACCGCCGTTCTGGGCCTTGGAAATCTGGGTGCGCTGGGCTCAAAACCGGTGATGGAAGGCAAATCGGTCCTGTTCAAGCGGTTCGCTGATGTGAACTCGATCGATATCGAGCTGGATACCGAAGACCCTGACGAGTTCTGTCGCGCTGTGCGCCTGATGGGTCCGACCTTTGGCGGTATCAATCTGGAAGATATCAAAGCACCCGAATGTTTCATCATCGAACAACGCTTGAAGGAAGAGATGGATATCCCGGTCTTCCACGATGATCAGCATGGCACAGCAGTGATTTGTGCGGCGGGCCTGCTTAACGCGTTGCATATCTCGGGGAAGAAGATCGAAGATGTAAAAATCGTCCTGAACGGGGCAGGCGCTGCAGGAATTGCCTGTATCGAACTGCTCAAGGCCATGGGTGCACGGCACGAGAATTGCATCGTCTGCGACACCAAGGGCGTGATTTATCAGGGCCGGACCGAGGGCATGAACCAGTGGAAGTCGGCCCATGCCATCACGACTGATCTTCGCACTTTGGAAGAGGCCATGAAGGATGCGGATGTATTTCTGGGCGTATCGGTCAAAGGGGCGGTGACACAAGACATGGTCGCCAGCATGGCTGACAATCCGGTGATTTTCGCCATGGCGAACCCTGACCCGGAAATCACCCCGGAAGAGGCGCACGAGGTGCGCGTTGATGCGATCGTCGCGACGGGCCGTAGCGATTATCCGAATCAGGTGAATAACGTTCTGGGTTTTCCTTACCTGTTCCGCGGTGCGCTGGATATTCATGCCCGTGCGATCAATGACGAGATGAAAATCGCCTGCGCCCACGCTCTGGCGCGATTGGCACGTGAAGATGTTCCGGATGAGGTTGCCATGGCCTATGGCAAGTCGCTGACTTTTGGGCGCGACTACATCATTCCAACGCCTTTTGATCCGCGCCTGATCCACCGTATCCCGCCTGCGGTTGCCAAGGCTGGTATGGATACCGGCGCGGCGCGACGTCCGATCATTGATATGGACGCTTATGAGCTGAGCCTGAAATCCCGCATGGACCCGACGGCCAGTATCCTGCGCGGCTTGAACGCGCGGGCGCGTCAGGCGCAAAGCCGGATGATCTTTGCCGAGGGTGACGATCCGCGCGTATTGCGCGCGGCCGTTATGTACCAACGCTCGGGCTTTGGTAAGGCTTTGGTTGTGGGCCGGCCAGACGACGTAAAGGAAAAGCTCGAATCCGCTGGTCTTGGGGACGCGGTGCGTGAAATTGATGTGGTGAACGCCGCCAACACCGCGCATCTCGAGGCCTATAAGGATTTTCTGTATCAGCGCCTGCAGCGTAAGGGCTTTGATCACAAAGATATTCACCGACTCGCTGCACGGGATCGACATGTGTTTTCGTCTCTGATGCTGGCGCATGGTCATGCGGATGGTCTGGTGACCGGGGCCACACGCAAGTCGGCGCACGTGCTGGACCGTATCAACCATGTGTTTGACGCCGATGCCGCCCATGGCGCGGCTGGGGTTACCGCGTTGCTGCACAAGGGACGGATTGTTCTGATTGGCGACACTTTGGTGCATGAATGGCCGGATGAGAACGATTTGGCCAATATCGCTGAGCGCGCCGCAGCCGTGGCGCGCCACATGGGGCTAGAGCCCCGGGCGGCCTTTGTCAGTTTCTCGACCTTCGGTTACCCGGTGTCTGAACGTGCTGAGAAGATGCACCGTGCCCCGGCAGTGCTGGACGAGCGCGGCGTCGATTTCGAGTACGAGGGCGAGATGACGGTTGATGTCGCCCTGAATGTTGATCAGCAGGAAGCCTATCCGTTCCAACGACTGACCGGACCAGCCAATATCCTGATTGTTCCTGCACGACACTCGGCCTCGATTTCGACCAAACTGATGCAGGAAATGGGCGGCGCCACCGTGATCGGCCCGATCCTGTCCGGCGTCGACAAGCCGATCCAGATCTGTTCGACGGTCTCGACCGCAAATGACATTCTGAACATGGCCATCCTGGCCTCCTGCGATATCGGGTAATTCATGACAATCTGGAACCTTGGCTCAATCAACGCGGATATGGTCTATGCCCTGCCGCATTTGCCCGAAGCGGGTGAGACACTGGCGGCCAGCAGGCTACAGAGGTTTCTGGGTGGCAAGGGCGCCAACATGTCTGTGGCGTCTGCACGAGCCGGATCGCGGGTATCCCATATCGGCGCGGTGGGCGCGGATGGCCTTTGGGCACGGGACCGGCTGACCGAATATGGCGTGGACACGCGGCATATTGCCGAGGTGGATGTGCCGACCGGTCACGCCATCATCGCAGTAGATGCGCAGGGTGAAAACCTGATCGTTCTGTATCAAGGCGCCAACCATGCCATCTCGAACGACCAACTTGGTCAGGCGTTGTCCTCGGCGGTTTCAGGTGATCTTCTGGTGATGCAGAACGAAACCAATGCGCAGATTGAGGCCGCTAAACTAGGTTGCGAAATGGGGCTGACTGTCTGCTACGCCGCCGCCCCATTTCAGGCAGACGCAGTGCAAGCGGTTTTACCGTATCTGGATTTTCTGATCCTCAACGAAGTCGAGGCCGAGCAATTGCAGGATGCAACGGGTCTCGCCCCTTCAGACCTGCCGGTCGAACATGTGATCGTCACCTTTGGCTCAAAAGGTGCGCGCTATTATCAGCAAGATCATCAACCCCAAGCGTTTCAGGCCCATAAGGTCAACGCTGTGGATACCACCGGGGCAGGTGACACATTCACCGGCTATGTGTTGGCTGGCATGGACCGGGGTATGCCGATGGCGCAGGCGATTGCCCAAGCAAACCGCGCCGCGGCCCTGATGGTCACGCGGCACGGCACTGCAGATGTCATTCCTGATCTGAAAGAGGTGCGCGAAGCGCAGTTTGACTAGGACCCTGCAAAGGGCGCTTCGTTGCCCCACAATTGTTTGACCCGCGCATCGCGACCGCAGGCTTCGCGGTAGGCCTTATAGGCGTTCTTTTGGCGCTTGGGGCCAAAGCGGGTCAGTACCAGCTTGCTACCCTTGTAATAATCCTGGTGATACGCCTCGGCTGGATAAAACGTTCCGGCTTGCAGGATCGGCGTGACCACAGTCTGCCCCAGCGCGTTTTGTGCGCTGGCCTTGGCTTGCTGTGCCTGCGCCTTTTCCCCTTTGTTAGAGACGAAAATTGCTGTGCGATAGCTGTCGCCGCGATCGCAGAACTGGCCGCCCGCATCCGTGGGATCGACTGAGCGGAAGAACATGTTCAGCAAGGTTGCACGGGAAACGCGGGCGGGATCGAAGGTGATCTGGACCGCCTCGTAATGCCCTGTTCCGCCTTTCGAGACCTGATCATAGGTGGGGCTATCCGTCTTGCCACCGGTATAGCCCGAGACCGCGCCGATCACGCCGGGCACGGACTCGAAATCGGATTCCACGCACCAGAAACAGCCACCGGCGACTGTTAGCGTCTCAGTGCCAGCGGCCGGAGCAGGTAAGGCGCGCAGCATTGCTGCCAACAAGATCAGCACAAACAGAAGTGAAGGTTTCAGGCAATCAAGGTAAGTGATCCGGGTCATGGCAGGTCTCCTTCCGAAACCAAGCTGCCCGCAGATTTTTGTGCTTGCAATGCGCTGACATGATTTGTCACGCGCTGGTGAGACGAGTTTATCAGCCCAGCAGCTGCCCCAGCTTCATCGCAACACCCATGTTGCCCGAGATTTTCAGCTTGCCCAGCGCAACCCCGGTCATTGGGTTCAGCTTACCGGTCAGCAACTTAGAGAGGTTCTCGCGCGAGATGCGGATGGTGCAGTCTGTGTCCCGATCCTGGGTTGAGGCAGTATTCTCCGCCAGAACGATCACGCCCTCATCACCACAATCGAACTTAAGCGATCCGTCAAAGTTTTTGCCGTTCAAACCCTTTTGAATTCCGTCGGCGATGTCTTGCAGCATTATCCGTCCTTCCCTGATTGACGTATGCGTAAAGTCAATCGCCTGATCCGGGCAAGCCCGACCCGACGGAAACCCGGCAAAGAAAAACCCCGGTGCCTGATCAGACACCGGGGCCAGATCTAAAATTCTGAACGCTTACTTGCTCAGCCGTTTGTCACGCGCGGCCAGAAGCTTCAGGCGCAGTGCGTTCAACTGGATGAAGCCTGCCGCATCTTTCTGGTCATATGCACCGGCGTCTTCCTCAAAGGTCACGTGCGCCTCGGAGTACAGCGAATGATCCGACCAGCGGCCCACGGTTGAGGCAAGACCTTTGTACAGTTTCACGCGAACGGTGCCGGTGACATGCTCTTGCGACTTGTCGATGGCTGCCTGCAGCATCTCCCGCTCGGGGCTGTACCAGAAGCCGTTATAGATCAGCTCGGCATATTGCGGCATCAGCTGGTCCTTCAGATGCATCGCGCCGCGGTCCATGGTGATGGACTCGATCCCACGATGCGCTTCCAGCAGGATGGTGCCGCCGGGGGTTTCGTAAATACCGCGCGATTTCATGCCCACGAACCGGCCTTCGACCAGATCGAGACGGCCAATGCCGTGCTTGCCGCCATATTCGTTCAGCTTGGTCAGGATGGTCGCGGGGCTCATCGCCTCGCCATTGATGCTGACCGCGTCGCCTTTTTCAAAACCGATCTCGATAAACTCCGGCTCGTTCGGCGCATCCTCGGGGTGGACAGTGCGTTGATAGACATAGTCGGGTGCCATATCGGCGGGGTCTTCCAGAACCTTACCCTCGGACGAGGTGTGCAGCAGGTTGGCGTCAACCGAGAAGGGCGCTTCGCCGCGCTTGTCCTTGGCAATCGGGATCTGGTTCGCCTCGGCAAATTCCAACAGCTTGGTACGGCTGGTCAGGTCCCACTCACGCCACGGCGCGATCACCTTGATTTCGGGATTCAGTGCGTAAGCAGCCAGTTCAAAACGAACCTGATCGTTGCCCTTGCCAGTCGCGCCGTGGGCCACAGCGTCAGCACCGGTCGCTTCGGCGATCTCGACCAGACGTTTCGAGATCAGAGGCCGTGCGATCGAGGTGCCCAGCAGGTACAGCCCTTCGTACTGTGCGTTGGCGCGGAACATCGGGAAGACAAAGTCGCGAACGAATTCCTCGCGAATATCTTCGATATAGATGTTCTCGGGCTTGATCCCCAGCAGCTCGGCTTTCTTGCGGGCGGGCTCCAGCTCCTCGCCCTGACCCAGATCGGCGGTGAAGGTCACGACCTCACAACCATACTCGGTCTGCAGCCATTTCAGAATGATCGAGGTATCAAGGCCACCGGAATAGGCCAGAACAACTTTCTTGGGCGCGGACATCTGACTTCCCTTTATGCGTAGAACGACTGGCCCCTAACGGGTTTTGGGCGTGGGGGCAAGCTGTGTGGATTGACGCAGCCCGGGAATTGGGGTGAAACGGGCGGATAGAGAACAAGGATTGGTTGAGAGGGCGGTATTTATGCTGGGATTAGAGATTTTCGTGCATTCGGTGAGGATGGTTCTTAGGAACCTGACGCAGGCGCTACAGATTTCAGTCGTACCGGCGCTCATTGGCGGCTTTTTAGCCATCGGCCTGTTCTTCCTGTTTGGCATCCCTTTCGAAGAATTCAACAGTGAAACCAATGGCTTCCCTGAAGGCGTAACGGCCGCGTCCTTCACCGGATTTCTGCTCTGCCTTATGGCCGTTGTCTTTGGGGTCATGCTGTGGATTGTCGTGTCGTGGCACCGTTTTGTTCTACTTGAGGAATATCCAAGCGGTTTGGTTCCGCCTTTCAGGTTCGACCGTGTGCTCGCCTATTTCGGACGCCTTCTGATGCTCGGCCTAATCGCTCTTATCATCATGATACCGGGAGCGCTGATCATGGGCATGATGGCGCAATCCTCTGTGGCGCTGGGAATTCTGGTTTGGCTGGGTTTGATCATCATTCTCACGATCGGATTCTATCGGGCCTCCCCGATTTTACCCGGCGCAGCGATCGGAAAACCAATAAAGCTGTCTGAAGCGTGGCAAGCAACCTCGGGCGCAAGCGGAGCCATCGCACTTCTGGTCGTCTTATCCATCCTCTTCCAAATATTGCTTCAGCTACTTGCGTCTTTGCTGCTTTTCGTCCCGATCATCGGTGTCTTGATTGTCTTGTTTGCGAGCATGCTGATCGTCCCACTGATCAATGTCAGTATCCTGACGACGATCTATGGTGTGTTCATCGAAAAGCGCGAGCTGGCCTAAGCCCGTACACATATGTATTCCTTGCCCTTTCGACGATGATGGGGCAGGGAATCCAACATGACTGATTTCACGACCCGCGCCCGCGCTGCCGAAAAGGCAATGCGCTCAGTGTTTCCGGCAACTCCGTTGCAGCGGAACGCCCATCTGTCCGACCGTTACGGCGCGGATATCTGGCTCAAGCGCGAAGACCTCAGCCCGGTGCGGTCGTATAAAATCCGCGGTGCGTTCAATGCGATGCGCAAGCAGCAGGGGCAGGACCTTTTCGTCTGCGCCAGCGCTGGCAACCATGCGCAGGGCGTGGCCTATATGTGTAAGCATCTGGGTGTGCGGGGTGTGATCTTCATGCCGGTGACCACGCCGCAGCAGAAGATCCAGAAGACGCGCATTTTCGGCGGCGACAATATCGAGGTTCACCTGATCGGTGACTATTTCGATGACACGCTGGCTGCGGCGCAAAGCTGGTGCGCAGAACAGGGCGGATATTTCCTGTCTCCGTTCGATGATGCGGATGTGATCGAGGGGCAGGCCTCATTGGCGGTTGAGATCGAAGAGCAATTGGGCCGAGTGCCCGATCATGTAATTCTGCCGGTTGGCGGCGGCGGTATGTCTTCGGGGGTGGCGACCTGGTTCGGGGACCGGGCGCATTGCCTGTTCGTGGAACCGGCCGGCGGGGCGTGTTTGCGCGCGGCGCTGGCAGCGGGGCACCCGGTGGCGCTGGATCATGTGGATACATTTGTCGATGGCGCAGCAGTAGGCCGGATTGGTGAGAAACCGTTTGAATTGCTGAAATCGCGGCATCTGTCGGATGTGCTGACTTTGTCCGAAGACCGCATCTGTACCACAATGATCGAGATGCTGAATGTCGAGGGCATCGTTCTGGAACCTGCCGGTGCGTTGGCGGTTGAGGCTGTGGGTGACGTGCAAAGCTTTGTGCGTGGCAAGACGGTGGTCTGTGTCACCTCGGGCGGGAACTTCGATTTCGAGCGTTTACCAGAGGTCAAAGAACGTGCGCAGCGCTATTCCGGGGTGAAGAAATACTTCATCCTGCGCCTACCGCAGCGCCCCGGTGCCCTGAAAGAATTCCTCGGCATCCTCGGCCCTGAGGATGATATCGCACGGTTCGAATACATGAAGAAATCGGCGCGCAACTTTGGCTCGGTCCTGATCGGAATCGAAACCCGCAAGCCCGAGAATTTCATGCGCCTGTTTGCGCATCTGGATGAAGCCGGGTTTACTTATACGGATATCACCGAAGACGAGACGCTGGCACAGTTTGTGATCTAGCGCAGGTTTTCGGCCAGACCGGCCTGAAACAGTTTTTTCGACTCGTCGTAGGCCGCGATAATCGCCAGCAAATCAACGGCGGCGCTTTCACCTGCGGCTGCGCGTCGCTCACCGTCTTGGCACAGTTTCGAGAAACTATCAAAGCCAAGACTCAGCGCGCTGCCCTTCAGGAAATGCAGGTTCTGTTCGATCTCGGACCGGGTAGTGTCATCGCGTAGCTTAGTGATAACTTCCTGAACCTCGTCCAAAAAGATTTCGACAACCTCGGTGAACTCGTCTGCGCCGACTTCATCACGTAACTGTCTGACTCTGGACCACTGAATCATGCCACCCTCTTGCGGTTGCATATTGTTAGACCGTCGCGGGTAAAGATGGGGTTAAATCGCGGCCATTTGGTTTTTCATAGGATGTTAAGCTGAGAGGCATAGCGTTGCGACAACTGGAGAGTTGAGCAAGTACAGGGACTTCATGGTGCCGGATGCCAGTCAAGTTGAGACCCGGTTGGAGCTGGATTTTGGCGCGATCCGCAAGGTTCTTGTTGTGGACGACAGCCGTCTGCAGCGGCGCATTCTGGTGGCCTCGCTAAAAAAGTGGGGATTCGAGGTTCTTGAAGCCGACAGTGGTGAAGCCGCGATAGAGCTTTGCACCTCGGACCCGCCTGATCTTGTTCTAAGCGACTGGGTCATGCCAGGTATGGGCGGGCTTGAGTTTTGTCGCGCCTTCCGAGAGCTGGACAGTGAGCAATATAGCTATTTCATTCTTCTGACCTCAAAAAGCGAAAAGCAGGAGGTCGCGCGCGGTTTGGACGCTGGGGCAGACGATTTTCTGATCAAGCCGCTTGAGGCTGATGAGCTGCGTGCGCGCATATCGGCCGGGGCGCGTATTCTTGACATGCAACGCGAATTGTCCCGAAAAAACCAATTGATCGAAACAGCGCTGAACGAACTGAAGCTTGCCCATGATGCGATCGATAAAGATCTGATGCAGGCCCGAAAGATTCAGGACTCGCTGGTGCCCGAATTGAAGGGAACCTTTGGCAACTCACAGGTCAGCCTGCTTCTGAAACCTTGCGGTCATATCGGCGGTGATCTGGTGGGGATGTTCTCGCCCGGTGTCAATCGGCTGGGGTTTTACAGCATCGATGTCTCCGGCCACGGGATCACCTCTGCGATGATGACGGCACGGCTGGGCGGGTATCTGTCCAGCACGCATTTCGATCAGAACATCGCGATGGAGCGTCGTTTTAATAAATTCTACGCCCTTCTGCCACCCGAAGAGGTCGCGTCGTTGCTCAACTCGCGTCTGATCGCCGATGCCGGGATCGAAGAGTATTTCACCATGGTCTATGCCATCATCGATCTGCGCAACGGACATCTGAAAATGGTGCAGGCCGGACACCCGCATCCGCTGTTGCTGCGCCGTGATGGTAAAACCGAGTTTCTGGGCGAAGGCGGGTTGCCCATTGGTTTGCTGCCTGATGCGCAGTTTCAGCAGACGGAAACCTATATGCAACCGGGCGACAAGCTGCTCTTGCATTCGGATGGGTTCACCGAATGCCAGCTCGCCGACGGCAGTCTGCTGGATGATGACGGGTTGAAGGCGATGGCTGTTGAATGCGCCGCCGATCACGGTGGACCGGAATTCCTGGATGACATGTTCTGGCGTCTTACACAGGTGATGTCACCGGACAGCGGAATTGCGGATGATGTCTCTGCAGTGTTTTTTGAATATAACGGACCTTAAAGCCCATGCAGGTGGCGCTGGGCGAAATGGGCGTCGCCCTCGTTGCCCAACAGATGAACGGCATCTGCGGTCTCCATCCAAATGGCCTCGTGAAGGTCTTCGGTCGGAGGGCCTAGGCGTCTGACCGGGTGGGCGCGGTAAATCAGGCAGACCTTCTCGGCCCACAGATCGTATTCCGGCATGTAGGTATATCGACGAAACGCACCCACTCTCCGGGGCGCGGCGATCAGCCAGCCGGTTTCTTCGTAAACCTCACGGTGAAGCGCTGTAATGGGTGATTCCCCCGGATCGATGCCGCCGCCCGGCAGCTGCAGATCGGGTCCGGGTTCCAGCTGACAGGTCAGCAGCAATCGGTTGCCTTGTGGCAATAGGGCATAAACGCCGACCCGCCGGGTGTATTTTCGCTCTGCCTCGGGGCTTTCACCGAACCGTCTGATCATGTAAGGCCCCTTTCAACCCAAACTGTTCAACCTATATGGTGGCGGTATGCCAACCTGTGGCGCTTAAGGAAACCCCATGTCTATTGGAACCAAAATCGCGTGGGACGATACCGTCCTGCCCTTTCAACTCGATATACCCGACATGCGAGGCCGCGTGGCCCGGCTGGACGGCGTGTTGGGCGGCATCTTGAAACAGCACGACTACCCGGAGGTGGTCGAGGCGCTGGTGGCCGAGATGGCCCTGCTGACTGCATTGATAGGGCAAACGGTATCGCTGCGCTGGAAGCTGTCTCTGCAGGTGCAATCCAAGGGCGCGGTGCGGATGATCGCAACCGATTATTATGCGCCACAGGTCGAGGGTGAACCCGCGCAGATCCGCGCATATGCGAGCTTTGACCGCGACCGGCTGACCGATGCAGCCCCTTTCGATCAGGTGGGTGACGGGTACTTCGCCATCATGATCGACCAAGGTGAAGGTACACAGCCTTATCAGGGCATCACTCCACTGGCGGGGGGATCACTGAGCGCGTGTGCGGAAGCCTATTTCGCGCAGTCCGAACAGCTGCCGACCCGATTTTCGTTGAGCTTCGGCAAATCGACCGAACCCGGTGTCGGTGAACACTGGCGCGCTGGCGGGATCATGCTGCAGCACATGCCCAAAGCCTCGCCCTTTGCCGCTTCCGGGGAGGGCAGCGGAGAGATCCTGTCTGCCTCGGATTTGGTGGATGGTGAAGAGGGCGAGAACTGGGATCGCGTCAACATCCTGCTCGACACCGTGGATGATCTGGAGATGATCGGGCCATCCGTTGCGCCAACCGACCTTCTGGTGCGTCTGTTTCACGAGGAACAGCCTCGCGTCTATGATGCACAGCAGGTAAAATTCGGTTGCACTTGTTCCGAAGATCGCGTGCGCCAAAGCCTGTCGATCTATTCGGCGCAGGATATTGCGACAATGACCACGGACGAAGGCACCGTCACAGCAGACTGCCAATTCTGCGGTGCGCACTATGTGCTGGACCCTGCGACCGTCGGGTTCGAGGCCGAAGGCCCGGATGGCGCGTGATCTGATCACAGACCTGACCGAGGCGCTGAGCCGTGACGGGTCCGGGTCCAGTGACTTTGATCTGAACCCGGAAACGGTGCTGCCGGCGGGACGCAAACTGCGCCCTGCAGGCGTGTTAGTGCCTGTTTCCGTGACGGGAGACGCACCCAGATTGATCCTGACCAAACGCTCTTCGGCGTTGAAACACCATCCGGGCCAGATCGCCTTTCCGGGTGGAAAACAGGATGAGGGCGACATCGACGTTACTGCGACAGCTTTGCGCGAAGCACAGGAAGAAATTGGTCTTCCGCCAGAACTACCCAGTATTCTGGGTCATCTGCCCACTCATGAAACCGTGACGTCCTTTTCGGTCACGCCGGTTGTTGCGATCCTTGAAGCCAGTTTTGAACCAGTCGCCGAACCGGGCGAGGTGGATGAGATCTTCTTCGTTCCGCTTGCGCATGTCCTGAACCCAGAGAATTATGTCGTCGAGTCGCGCCGTTGGCGTGGCCAAAGACGGTATTACTATGCTGTGCCCTATGGCCCCTATTATATCTGGGGTGCGACGGCACGGATGCTGCGGGGATTGGCAGCGCGGATGAGTGAATGAAGCGGATCACAGAAGATTGGTTAACCGACCAAGCCACGCAGGATGTATGCACCGCCCTGACCAACGGCGGGGCGCAGGCGCTATTCGTTGGTGGCTGTGTGCGCAATGCTCTGCTGCAGGCGCCGGTTTCTGACATTGATATCGCCACAGACGCCGAGCCGGAACACGTCGTGGAACTGGCGCAGAAAGCTGGGCTGAAGCCGATACCAACAGGGATAGACCATGGCACCGTGACGATTGTCAGCAAAGGTATCCCGCACGAGGTCACGACGTTTCGCCGTGACGTCGAAACGGATGGTCGGCGTGCTGTCGTCGCCTTTTCCGACAAGGTCGAAGAAGACGCCGCGCGTCGTGATTTCACCATGAACGCGCTTTATGCCAAACCTGACGGCACAATCCTTGATCCGCTGAACGGTTTGCCGGATCTACAGGCGCGTCGCGTACGGTTCATCGGGGAGGCCAGTGATCGCATCCAAGAAGACTACCTGAGATCGCTCAGATATTTCAGGTTTCATGCTTGGTACGGGGATGCGGACGGTGGCTTTGACCCCGCTGCACTGGATGCAATAGCTGCAAATTTGGACGGGTTAGAGACACTTTCGCGCGAACGGGTCGGGGCCGAGATGCTTAAACTGCTCGCTGCGCCTGACCCCGCGCCGTCGGTGGCCGCCATGCGCATCACTGGCGTTTTGGCGCAGCTTTTGCCCGGGGCTGATGACCGGGCGCTGGCGATCCTGATTCAGCTGGAACAAGACGCCCATGCAGCGCCCGAAGCGATTCGTCGTTTGGCCGCGATTGCATCGCCCGAAGTGGCCAAAACCCTGCGTCTTAGCCGCGCGCAACTGCAGCGTCTGGCTCGGATGCGCGACGAAGCGATGGCGACGACCAGTGTCGCAGAATTGGGTTATCGCTATGGGTCGGAAGGCGGATTGCACGAGACACTTTTGCGTCATGCATTTCTTGAACAGCCTTGGTCCGAAGACCTGAACCGAGCTTTGCAAAAAGGGTCCGCGGCCAGTTTCCCGATCAAGGCGGCGGATTTGATCCCCGCCTTCTCGGGCCCCGCGCTGGGCGCAAAACTGGCCGAGCTTGAGGCGCGTTGGATCGCGTCGGATTTCGCGCTTAGCCGCGAAGAATTGCTGGCCGACTGATTTGAAGTCTCAAAAAGGGATGACAAACCCGATTTGATTTGGCAGGGTGCGCCTGACTCATATGGAGGGAGGAATGCGAATGTATTACGGGATCTGGTTCGGCTAAAGCCCGGAACACTTTGACCCGTAGGGGTGGTGTTCTGGCGCCATCTTTCTTCGCATGACCTATTTTCTGCTCAATCGGAGCACTCTCCATGTTTCGCTACTTCGAAAATCTCATTGACCCTTTTGTTGCCTATGAACAGGTAGACAAGCCACCGACGCGGCTGTGGCCTTTCATGCTGGGTTACTCGCAGCCTTTCAAACGCGTTTTTGTATTGGCCGCGCTGATGTCCGTGGTCGTTGCGGCGGTCGAGGTCGGGCTGATCTTCTATATGGGCCGCGTTGTGGACCTGTTGGGCAGTTCTCCCGCCGAATTCTGGCGGGCGCATGGAACTGAGTTGATCGTGGTTGCCGCGCTGATCCTGTTCATTCGCCCGATCCTGCAACTTGTTGACGTGCTGTTGCTCAACAACACAATCTTGCCGAACTTTGGCACGCTGATCCGTTGGCGCGCCCATAAACATGTTCTGCGTCAATCGGTTGGCTGGTTCGAGAATGACTTTGCCGGGCGCATCGCAAACCGGGTTGTTCAGACCCCGCCCGCCGCGGGTGAGGTGGTCTTTCAAGTCTTTGACGCGATCTCGTTCTCGATCGCCTACATGATCGGTGCGGCCATTCTGCTGATGGCGGCTGATCCGCGCCTGTTGTTGCCTTTGCTGATCTGGCTGGTGTTTTACGGCGCGCTTGTGCGATGGACCGTAAAACGGGTTGGCCCCGCGTCGCAGGCAGCGTCGGATGCACGCTCGACCGTGACGGGCCGGGTGGTGGACAGCTATACCAACATCCACTCGATCAAGATGTTTGCCCATGACACTCAGGAACAGGACTATGCGCGCGAGGCGATTGCGGAAACCCGCCGCACTTTCCAGATCGAGATGCGGATTTTCACCATCATGGATGCAGCACTAGTTGCGCTGAACGGTGTGCTGATCGTGGGAGTCGTTGGTTGGGCGATCTTGCTTTGGACGCAAGGTAGCGCAACGGTGGGAGTGGTGGCCGCCGCCACGGCGTTGACGTTGCGGCTGAATGCCATGACCGGGTGGATCATGTGGGCGCTGACCAGCTTCTTTCGCGAGTTGGGTATCGTTGCCGAGGGTATGCAGACCATCGCGCAGCCCATCGATCTGTTGGACGAACCTGATGCGAAACCTTTGCGGCTGGGTAATGGCCAGATCGAAATACGCGATCTGTCTCATCACTATGGACGGGAAACCGGTGGTTTGGATCACGTCAACTTGACCATCCGGCCAGGCGAAAAGATCGGCCTGATCGGTCGCTCAGGTGCGGGAAAATCGACCCTAGTAAAGCTGCTTTTGCGGTTTTACGACGTCGAGAAGGGTGCGATCCTGATCGATGGCCAGGATATCTCGAAGGTCACGCAGGACAGTTTGCGCAGCCATATTGGCATGGTTCAGCAGGACAGTGCTCTGTTGCACCGCTCGGTTCGGGCCAATATCCTCTATGGTCGGCCTGATGCGACCGAAGAACAGATGATTGCCGCTGCGAAACAGGCCGAAGCGCATGAGTTCATCCTCGATCTGCAAGACCCGGAGGGCCGCACTGGCTATGATGCGCATGTGGGTGAGCGGGGCGTGAAGCTGTCTGGCGGTCAGCGGCAGCGTGTGACGCTGGCGCGGGTGATCCTGAAAGACGCGCCGATTTTGCTATTGGACGAGGCGACATCTGCCCTAGATTCCGAAGTCGAAGCCTCGATACAGGAAACACTCTACGGCATGATGCAAGGCAAGACCGTGATTGCCATCGCGCACCGGCTCAGCACGATTGCTCAGATGGATCGCATCCTGGTGATGGATGGCGGCCGGATCGTTGAGCAAGGCGGTCATTCCGATCTGTTGGCGCAAGGAGGGCTTTACGCTCAGTTCTGGGCGCGGCAATCTGGAGGCTTCCTGAACCCGGAGGCCGCTGAATGAGGATTGCCGACCTCATCCAACCGTTCAAAGACACAGAAACGCCCCCGCCGCAAACGCTGGGGGCGTTCATCCGTTGGAGCTTGTCCGGCGCCTGGCCGATGCTGTTCGTCGCAGCCGCCTTCTCGGCGATCGCGGGTGCGATGGAGGCTGGCACCGCCTGGGTCCTGGGCCGCGTCATTGATCTGACCACCAACAGCAGCCCCGAGGCGTTTCTGACCGGCGGCAATCTCGCGATCATTTTGGGTGCTGTCGCATTCTTCATGCTTATACGCCCCGCACTGTTCGGACTGTCATCGGTGGCAAACAACTACATCGTCATGCCCAACATCACGCCGTTGGTTTTGGCAAAACTGAACCGCTGGACGCTGGGCCAGTCGGTGACCTATTTCGATGACGATTTCGCCGGACGTATCGCCCAAAAACAGATGCAGACATCGAACGCCATGACGCAAGTGGTGTCCGAAACAATCAGCGCTATTGTCTTCGCTATTGCCTCACTTGCAGGCTCATTGCTTTTATTAGGGTCTATTCACCCGCTTGTGATGCTGCCATTTGTTGCCTGGCTTGTTGTCTATTTCCTGCTAGTGCGCTGGTATCTTCCACGCATCCGCGTACGCTCTGCCGCGCGGGCGGGGGCGCGGGCGATGGTATCGGGGCAGGTGGTCGATACGATCACCAACATCAAAACCGTCAAGCTGTTTGCCCATTCCGAGTTCGAAGATCATACCGCCCGAAATTCCATGGTCGACCTGCGTGAACGGTCGCTGGAATTCGGCAAGCTATCGGCCAGTTTCCGGTTCATCCTAATGACTCTGGCGGGGGTGCTGCCGGTCCTGTTGATCGGCGCGACACTGTGGTTGTGGCAGGCGGGCATCGCGACGGCCGGGGACATCGTGGCGGCCGGGGCCGTGGCGATACGCATCTCGCAAATGACCGGCTGGGTCAGTTTCACACTGATGGGCCTTTACGCAAATGTCGGTGAGATTGAAAACGGAATGCACACACTGACCAAGCGCGTTCGGGTTGAGGATGCTCCGAACGCATCGACACTTGTGGTCTCAGAGGGCGAGATTGCCTTTGACAGCGTCAGCTTTGCCTATGGCCGCGATATCGGTGGTGTTGCTAAACTTAATCTCACTGCCGCACCGGGTGAAAAGCTGGGCATAGTCGGGGCCTCAGGTGCGGGGAAATCCACTTTGGTTTCACTTTTGTTAAGGCTCTATGACGGGGAACATGGCGTTATTGCCATCGACGGGCAGAATGTCTCTCACGTGACTCAGGACAGCCTGCGGCAACAGATTGGGATGGTCACGCAGGAAACCGCGATGTTCAATCGTTCGGCGCGCGAGAACATCCTCTATGGTCGTCCTGACGCGACTGAAGATGAGCTGATAGAGGCCGCGACCAAAGCCGAGGCGCATGAATTCATACTCGGTCTAGAGGATGCGCAAGGACGCAAGGGCTATGACGCGCATCTGGGCGAACGCGGCGTGAAGCTGAGCGGCGGGCAACGACAGCGGATCGCTCTGGCTCGCGCTATCCTGAAAGACGCACCGATATTGGTTCTGGACGAGGCGACGTCGGCGCTGGATTCCGAGGTCGAGGCAACGATTCAGACGGCACTGCACCGGGTGATGCAAGGCAAGACCGTGCTGGCTATTGCCCACCGCCTGTCCACGCTTAGCGAGATGGATCGGATTATTGTTCTGGATCACGGTCATATCGTTGAAAGCGGGACGCACGAGGCTCTGCTGGAGCGTGGAGGGTTGTACGCCCGGTTCTGGCATCGCCAATCGGGCGGCTTCATTCAGGCCGAGGCTGCAGAATAAAGGGTTTTGTTGCGCTCAAACCCCAGTTATCAGGCCTCCATGACGCAGCAATACACAATAAACCGCCTTGGACATCAGGGCGACGGAGTCGCCGATGGTCCGATCTATGCGCCACGCACTCTGCCGGGTGAAGTGGTCAGCGGTACGTTGCTGGGTCAGTTTCTGAACGATATTCGCGTCGAAACACCCTCGGATCAGCGGGTCAAGGCACCCTGCCGTCATTACAAGGCCTGCGGCGGCTGCCAGTTGCAACATGCGACCGATAATTTTGTCGCCGAGTGGAAAATTGAGGTGGTGCGCAACGCGTTGGCCGCGCAGGGGCTCAATGCCCTGATGCGGCCCATTCACACTTCGCCTGAACGATCCCGCCGTCGGGCCACCATCGCCGTGCGGCGCACCAAGAAGGGTACGCTGGCCGGGTTTCATGGTCGCGCTTCTGACACGATTACCGAAATCCCGGATTGCCATTTGCTGCACCCAACCTTGATTGCTGCCATCCCGGTGGCCGAAGCCTTGGCGTTGTTGGGTGGCAGTCGGAAAGGTGTGTTGGCCGTAACGCTGACCCTGTCCGAAGTCGGTTTGGATGTTGCGGTCAAGGGCGGCAAACCGCTGGATGGACCGTTGGAACTGGCGCTCGCGCAAGTGACCGAGCATCACGGTTTTGCCCGGCTTAGTTGGGATGATGAGGTTATCGCCATGCGTAAGCCTCCGATCCAACGCTTTGGAACCGCTGGTGTCACCCCACCGCCCGGAGCGTTTTTACAAGCCACAAAAGACGGAGAACAGGCTCTATTACAAGCTGTTTCCGACGCTACGTCGGGTGCAAAGCGGATTGTCGATCTGTTCGCCGGATGCGGGACATTCTCGCTGCCGCTGGCACAGACAGCTGAAGTTCATGCAGTCGAAGGTGAGGCCGAGATGACGAAGGCCTTGGATCAGGGCTGGCGCAAGGCGCAAGGCTTGAAACAGGTCACAGCCGAGGCCCGAGACCTGTTCCGCCGCCCGCTCATGCCCGATGAACTCAAGAAATTCGACGCCGTTGTGCTTGACCCGCCGCGTGCTGGGGCCGAGGCGCAGGTGGCCGAGCTGGCGCAGGCCATGCGCCCGGTGGTTGCTTATGTCTCGTGCAACCCGATCACCTTTGCCCGTGACGCAAAAATGCTGGTTAACGCCGGATATGCCCTTGAATGGGTACAGGTGGTTGACCAATTTCGATGGTCGTCACACACCGAACTTGCTGCTCGGTTCATTTTGAACAAATAACCCTGAGATAAGGACCGCCCGCATGGTGATCGCCCAACGACTGCTGCCCATCATCGAAGCACCGGCTTTCGGGAAATTCATCACCGGTGTGATCCTGTTCAACGCGGTACTGCTGGGGATGGAGACATCGCCTACGCTGATGGACGCAGCGGGCCCGCTGATCGTGACGCTGGACAAGCTGTGCCTTTCCATATTCGTCATCGAAATCGTCATGAAACTGATCGCCACAGGGCGCCGGTTCTTCACCAGCGGCTGGAATGTGTTTGATTTCGTGATCGTGGGCGTCGCCCTAGTTCCCAGTGCAGGGGCGCTTTCAGTTCTGCGGGCACTGCGTATCCTCCGGGTGCTGCGCGTCATCTCGGTCGCGCCGCGCCTGCGCCGAGTGGTCGAAGGCTTCATCTCAGCCCTGCCGGGCATGGCCAGCGTGTTCCTGCTGATGGCGATCCTGTTTTACATCGGCGCTGTGATCTCAACCAAACTTTTCTCGGGCACGTTCCCCGATTGGTTCGGCGATCTGGGTCTGTCGGCCTATACGCTGTTCCAGATCATGACGTTGGAAAGCTGGTCCATGGGCATTGTCCGCCCTGTGATGGAGGTGTATCCCTACGCTTGGCTTTTCTTTGTTCCCTTCATCATGGTGACCACCTTTGCGGTGGTGAACTTGCTGGTCGGTCTCATCGTGAACTCGATGCAGGATGCCCACCATGCCGAGGATGAGGTCAAGACCGATGCCTATCGTGATGAGGTTCTTGAAAGGCTGGAATCGATCGAACGCCGCCTGACGGAACAGTCGAACAGCAAAAAGTGATTTAAGTTTCGCGAAAATCTGGCATAATAATTGACAAAAAAGAGCATCAGGCAGTGAAAATAATGGATCGTCGAGCATTCGGAATGGGCGCAATGGCAACGCTGAGCCTTTCAGCATGTGCCTCAGCCAAACCCAGATTTCTTTCTTATCGCGGGCCCGAGGTGACCTCGATGGTCATCAACAAAGGTGCACGCAAGCTGTATTTGCTCCATAACGAGCAGATTTTGCGGGAGTATGATATCGATCTAGGATTTGCGCCCAACGGCACGAAAAACAAAAAAGGCGATGGTCGTACGCCCGAGGGTACCTATCTGATCGACCGCCGCAATCCGCGCAG
The DNA here is from genome assembly GCF_056540645.1 of Ruegeria sp. AM5. Taxonomy (NCBI): domain Bacteria; kingdom Pseudomonadati; phylum Pseudomonadota; class Alphaproteobacteria; order Rhodobacterales; family Roseobacteraceae; genus Ruegeria; species Ruegeria sp. AM5. The sequence goes on from NZ_JBQFXC010000008.1 coordinate 64,248, forward strand.
CAGGTATCATCTATCGTTGGGTATATCGTATCCCAATTCGGAAGACTTGGCTAAAGCCAAGGCCGCAGGTGTTGATCCGGGCGGCGACATCTTCATTCACGGACAACCCAATCTGCGATCCGAGTTCAAGCGGGCTAAGAAGACCCCGGATTGGACGGCAGGTTGTATTGCGGTCAAGAATGATGAGATCGAAGAGATCTACGCCATGGTGAATGAAGGAACCGTGATTACCCTGCGCCCCTAAGCAAGGTTCAAAGCGGTTTCCAGTCACCAAATCCAAATACAGTATAGTCGCGCTGGTACGCTTCCTTCGCCAGCGCTTCAAGCTGTGCGTCGTAAATCTGATCAAGTGCAAACGGCGCGTCCGGCTTGGCCTTGTTTGGGGTTGGTGGGGCTGTATGCCCAATTTTGTAGGCAAGGTCGGGCAAGGCGGTTTCCATCTCATCCTCGCGAAGGATCAGGTCGGGCATGGTGAAACCGGCCATGCCTTCCAGCGTCTGCGCCTGTCCGCACCATTCCCCATCCACACGGATCGGGGTTTGACCCGCCAGAATACTGCGCAGCATGCCCAGAAAGGCCGCGAACGCCTCGGAATGCTGATCGCGGGTATAATTGCTGAGATCACCCTTGGCAGGTAGAGGCACCTTGTACCGTCGGCTCAGCATATTGCGAATGCTGACATATGCGCCGGGGCCTGTGTGCAGAATACGGTCGCAGAACACAGCGTGCGCGCGCGCCAGCGGATGGCGCAGCACCGTGAATTTGCGGTGACCGGGATGATCCTGCATCCATTGACGGGTCTGTTTTTGATTGCGGCCGGTGATCAGGTCGGCTTGAGACACCCCGTCTAGATCGGCAATCCACTGCACCACTTCAGCCTCGGGGCCGCCGCGCACCGGAAGGTACATCAGCGAAGTTTGCGCAGCACCCACATAGCGCGAAACAGCCGGCCCGCGGTGCGGCTCGTAACTTGGGATATGGTGTAGCTTGAAGCGGTCACGTTGCGACAGGGCCAGCTCCATATCATCTGGATTGGTCACTTTCGACCGGGCAGGCGCTGGGTTTTGACGTTTGAGATGCTGGTTCAGCTCCTTAAGACGTGCGCTGACGCCAAGCCACGCGGCAAGGCCGTTCAGAACGTCCAAATCTGTTAGATCGTCATAGTCGATGTAAAACGGTGTTTGCCCGGTGGTCTGCAGATGTTTGAGCACTGTTTGTTGAAATGCTTGCCGCTGGTCGAGCTGTTCGGCGAATTCTTCGGCATCGAAGGTGATCTGAGCTTCCCGCCGTTGCTTGATGTTCACTAACCGCCACTGCTTTGTTTCCAAGGCGATTTTCCACGATATGTAGCTATCCAGAGGGTTGCGCATCAGAATGATTTTGGCGCAGCGCGGATCATCCAGCGCCGGTGGCAGCGCCCGCGCATCGTGGTCGCTGAAAAAACGAAAGCCGTTCATCTCGCCCGGAGCCTTTCGGATAGCGTCGATTAGCGCCATCGGGTCGCGTTCACGATCTTCCAGGGTAAAGCCCAGAACGCTGTCCAGTTTTGGCAGGCCGACGAAATAGGGGTTAAACGCTTCTCCGTGACACGTGACGCCATCCAGCGTGTTCAGCTGTAATTCAAGCAGGTTCGAACCTGTGCGCATATCGGCCAGAACGATGAAATAATCGAAGCGGCGGGTCATTTTAGGTTACTGCACCAAATAGGGCTTCTTGAACGATTTGGACTGTGCGCCAAACACGTCATTCACAGGGAAATCCCCCATCAGATAGGGATGCATCCCTTGGTTCTTGAGGTTTTGCAAGAACTTTCCGAACCCGGTCAGATTCACCATCGTCGGTGCCTCGGTCAGATGGGTGGGTTTGGGCGCGCCCATGTCTTCCAGAACGGTCTGCAGTTGCTCCATAGGGGATTCCACAAACTCTGCCATCGTCCATATTCGAATGCGCGTCTTTGCGCGGGCGGCATCCAGCAGCTTGAGCTGTTTGCTTTCGATCTGTTGTAGGCGGGCAGCTTCGCACCGGATATCGGCAAAATTCAGGTTCGAACGGAACAATGGAACCGCCCAGGCCCCCGAGATGACCGCAATATGTGCATTCTGGTCTTGCGTCAGGAATTCATTGATTTTCTGAATATCCGTTGGCCCGAATTGAAAGCACTGACGCTCGCCTCGTGTATTCCAGATGAGGTTCGACAGAAAGGCCGAGGGGTTATAGTCGCGTAGCGTGGCGCAATCGCTGAGCGCACCGTTGATGATCGTCTCATCTTCGGCAAATTGCGCCCGTTCGGGACCGAACAGGTGCCCATGCACCCGCCCGCCGATGGCGTTTGTCAGCCAAGGTTCGAAATCCTCGAACAACTCGGTAAAGCCTTGAAACACCGAATAGGGAAAGGCTGTCAGGCTGCGCTCCGTAGCCGCGCGAGGGAAGCGGCTTTGCATATAAAGACCATCACGACCGCGAACGCGCCGCTCGACCGCTTTGGAAAACACCCGGTCGATCTTGCCGGGGTTGGGCTCGGCCGGGGTCAGTGCGCCTTCGTGGTCGGTCAGGAAGGTCTGATACAACCGGTTCGCGCTGTGCCAGACTTTGCGCGCCACGAAACAGTCGGACCGGCGCAGCAATTGTAGGTGATCGTCGTAGAACATGTGCGGCCGACCTTGATAGTCGAACTTCGACAGAGTCAGCGATCGGCTTTCGATATGGGTGGAATAGAGCCGTGCCAGTGTCTGAAAATAGCTTTCATCGGGAATCCAGACCTGGCGGAAATAGCGATCATATTCGGCGCGCTTAGGATCCTGAAGAATGGCCGACAAGGTTTGGCGGGTCAGACACCACCACTGGCTGCCCATATGGGGCACCAGACCGTCTGGAATTCTGCGGCGCAGACCGAGGGCGCGTTGCAATCGCACGTAATTGTCAAACAGTTTTCGTTGCCTGCGCCATGAGAAGGGGAACCTCAGGGTGAAACGCTCCAGGTCCAGGCCGCCGATCGTCCAGCTCACGTCGCGCGTGGTGGCGCTTTCGATGAAATCGACACGGGGTCGGTCGGCCAGATAGTCGATCAGATCAGCGACCGGACGCAGCGGCAGACACGCGCCTGAAGACAGATATACATGCCGGACGTTCGGAAACTTCTCCAACATAAGCGATGCGGCGGATTGTGATGCGGCGACAATACCCCAGCCGCCCCATTCACAGACATGGCGTTTTGAAAACAGGATCAGCGGTTCATCCGAACAAGCGGCGACAAAATCGGAATAAGCCGGATCGCCGACTTTCTGATCTACATGAATGACCACAGGACAGCCCGAGGCGGCCCAATGGCGTGCCACCTGCTCAACCCGATCCAGCGCGGTGTGCACCAGCATTACGATGCCCAAGGTGCTCATGCCCAGTTCCCCTTGGACATCAGGCCGAGGATCTCAATCTGTCGCCAGTTGATGTATTTCTCGGACCATTTGTTCCAGAAAACCGGATTATCCTCTAACTGCTTGGCATAAGCCTTGTACTCGCCCGACGCAGCATAGTGCTGTCCGCGCAGCAACTCTTCTTTAGCTTTTTCCCCAAGCGTATTGATCAGCTTTGCATGCAGCAGCGCTCCGCTGGTTTTTTCACCGCCCTGCTCTTCATAGACCTGATTGAGCCCGCGCGGCAGCAAGGCGTGGGTTGAGCTGACATAAGCGTAGCGCCGGTGCCATTTCACAAGAGGTATCTTGTTCAGGGCTGGAGCCTTCAGGGGATTGTCCTGAAAGAAAACCCGTGCGCGTGCACCGCCTTGAATCCACAGATTCCCATAGGTCGGGTTGCGGGTAATCATGAAGTTGCCTGAATCGAACCAAGGCGTGACTTCAAAAGGGTTCTGGCCCTCATGATAGGGCGCATCCATGATTCCGGTTTCGGGATACATGTCGATCAGCATGGTGCCGAAACTGCGCACACCAGTATCGTCCAGCCAGTCGGTCAGGGCGCGGATCGGGCGGGTATCGCAAAAAGGATAGATAAAGAATTCATCCGGATCGACCGTCAGAACCCAGTGCTTATGCGCATAGCGGCGCAGCAGGTAGTTGGACCAATCCAGACCAAAGGTCGCATTCTTGTAACCTACATCCGTCCACCACAGCGAAACGTCCGGCTGGCTGCTCAGGTATTCGTGGGTGCCGTCATCGCTGTTGTTGTCCACGCACAGGAAGTGATTGATGCCAAGCTTTCGATAGTAGTCTAAGAAATAGGGAAGGCGGATCTTTTCGTTCCGCATCACGCTCATCAACAAGATGTCGTTTTCTTTGATCTTGTTGGTGTTATCTTGCACCGCTTTCAGATCCCGACGCCGACGTAGGCAACGCAGCAGGCGGCGCTTGCGCCGCAATCTCATGCGATAGGAATCCAAAAGGCTCACGCGGCTGCCCAACCTTTTTTGATACGCGCGTCTGCCCGGGGCCGCCTGAGGCCTGAGTGGTGCCGGACATTAACGTTTTATGACATCTCTGCACCTTGTGAGGCAACGGGTTTAAATCCGGTTTACTTCCCCCCTGTGGCAGGAAATCCGCCCGCGTTCATGAGCCCAAGGTCTTGTAACTGTTGCCAATCACTTAGTTTGACCGAGTCAGAAGTCCAAAGATCAGGCCCGCTGATGATCCCGTCATAATAGGCGCCGAACCGATCGGGGTCGTGAAAATGTTGCCGCCTCTGTTTTTCGATCCGCGATTTGTCGACAACCTCAGGCAGGAATTTCGTGTGGAGCAACACGCCCGAGGCGGTCTGCCCACCCGGACCGTCATATTCAAAATTCAAGAACCGGGGCAGCGCGGAATGGCACGAATTCACATAGGCCATATGTCGTGACCACCGGGTTAGAGGGATCTTGTTTAGGGTCGGTGATTTTTGGGGCTGATCTGCAAAAAACGCCCGCTCGCGTACGCCTCCCTGAACCCAAAGGTTGCCCATCGGCCTTTGGCGCTGGGCACGATAGGGGCCGGGGTCAAACCAGTTCAGGCAATCGGTTGGATCGGAATGCGGATCATAACTTTGCTTGCCCAGCCGACCTTTGGGATAGAGATCCAGCATCATCGCCCCAAACGTGGTTTGACCGCGCGCGTCCAGCCATGCAGTTAAATCGCGCATCGTATGGGTGTTGTGATGGGCGTAGATCAGTAACTCATCGGCGTCGACCATCAACGTCCAGTGGTCGTACCCAAGTTTCCACTGCAGCCAAGTCAGCCAATCCAACCCGAACCGGGACGCGCGATAGCTTGCCGTAGTCCGCCACAGCGACACATCCGGCTGTTCGAGCAAATACGGGACCGAGCCGTCATCGCTGCCATTATCCACCATCAGAAAATGATCAATGCCCAGCGTGCGATAATGGTGAAAGAACCACGGCAGACGGGTGATCTCATTCCGCAGCGTGGTAAAGGCCAGAATGGCGCCGGGTGTGATCTTTTGCGTGTTGTCAGTCAACGACTTCAGTTGATGGCGGCTGCGAAAGGATCGCCACAACAGCCGCTTGCGTTTCAGGCGCAGCTTGTAGCGCTGCACCCAGCTTAGCGGCTGATCCTCAAGCCTCACTTGGTGTAGCCGCCATTCTGATGCCAACGCCAGGCATCCGTGATCATCGTCTCTAACGTTGATCTTTTTGGTGTCCAGCCCAGCTCTTCCTTGGCTCGGACCGAGCCTGAAACTAGACGCGTACAATCCCCGGCCCGGCGCGGGCCGATGCTATACGGCACCGCACGGTTGGTGACGGCTTTGGAATGCTCGATGACTTCCATCACCGAAAACCCCGACCCGGTGCCCAGATTGAACACGCGGCTTTCTTTGCCCTGTTCTAGCCACTTTAGCCCCAGTACATGTGCATCGACCAGATCACAGACGTGTACATAATCGCGGATGCAGGTGCCGTCGGGTGTGTCGTAATCGGTGCCGAATACAGTCAAGCCACTCCGCTTGCCATCGATGGCGTCCAGCATCAGCGGCACCAGATGGGTTTCTGGTTGGTGAAACTCTCCAACTTCGGCATCCGGGTCGGCCCCGGCCACGTTGAAATAGCGGAAGATCACGTGCTTCAGGCCATATGCGGCTTGGAAATCACGTAAGATGTCCTCGATCGCTCGTTTCGAAGCACCATAGGCATTCAATGGCTGCTGCTGAGTGCTCTCGTCCAGCACAACGTTGTCATGTTCGCCATAGGTGGCGCAGGTCGACGAGAACACAAAGTTCCAACATCCCGCATCCACAGCCGCTTGTATCAGTGTCAGCGAACCGGTGACATTGTTCGACCAATACGTTCCGGGCTCAGCCATCGCTTCGCCGACCTGACTGAGGGCGGCGAAATGTATCACGGCGGCGGGTTGGTATTTGGCGAACACTTCGTCCAGCCGGGCGCGGTCCAGCAGGTCGCCCTGCTCGAAAGGGCCGAATTTCACCGCGTCCTGCCATCCGGTGACAAGATTGTCATAGGTTACGGGCGTATACCCCGCCCTTGCCAGTGCCTTGCAGGCATGAGAGCCGATATAACCTGCACCACCTGTAACCAGAATATTTGTCATTCAAGCCCCATAGCGGCCATCATTTCTTCGATCTTGGCCACGTCCTGCGGGTTGTTCAGCTCCCAGAACTGACGACCTTTGGCTTCAACTTCGACACACAGAACCTTGCGGCCGTTTTCCATGAAGCGCAGCTGTTCCAACCCTTCCAGTGTCTCCAGCGGACCGCTAGTCCAGCCCGGATAAGCAGTCAGAGCGTCAGGCCGATAGGCATAAACTCCGACGTGGTGGAATACCGGTGTCGGGTCACTGCTGGCATAGGTCTCGGCTGTGAAAGGGATCACTTCTTTCGAGAAGTAAAGCGCGCTGTGGTCATTGCCGAACACCGCTGTAGTGCCCCCGACCCGGCCTTGCTTGCGATCGTTCAGTAATCCGTTCAGTGCGTCCCCGTCACAGCGCAGCACGGGGGTGGCCACACCCGCATCTGGCGCGTTGCGCAGACCCGAGATCAGGTCTTCAACAAACCAATGCGGGGTCAAAGGCGCATCCCCTTGCAGGTTGACGACGATGTCATAACCGCCACCCAGAGCCGAGTGCGCCTCGGCGCAGCGTTCGGTACCGTTGCGGCAGGTGTCTGAAGTCATCACCACCTCGGCACCAAATCCCTCTGAGACTTCGCGGATACGGTCATCGTCGGTTGCCACAACCACGCGATCTACGCCTGACACGGAAATCGCAGCGCGCCAGGATCGTTCGATCAGAGTCATGCTGGTTCCGTTTGCCCCGGTCAGCGGAACCAGAGGTTTGCCTGGATAGCGGGTCGAAGCGTAGCGCGCGGGAATGGCAATCAATACTGACATCAGGCTTCCTTCAGCTCAACGCCTGGAGCATAGGCGATGAAAAATGGATTGGCATAGCCGTCTTTGCCATAGGTCAGCGGCGAATGGTCGTCAAAGCGCACCACATGTCCGCCCGCACCGGCCAGAACCGCGTGGCCCGCAGCGGTGTCCCACTCCATGGTGCGGCCAACACGGGGGTAGAGGTCGGCCTCTCCCGTCGCCACCAGACAGAACTTCAGCGACGACCCGGCACTTTTGCTGTCGCGCACCTGATATTTGTTGATGTAATCCTCGGTCGCCTGATCCCGATGCGACTTGGATGCAACGATCATCAGCGCCGAATTGTCTGGTTTAGAGACTGATATTGGCGTCAACACACCCGGCTGATCTTTGTCCAGTGCGCCGGTTTCCTCGACAGCTTGCCCATCGGCTTGCGTATAGAACATCCGCCCCCGCGCCGGTGCGTAAACCACACCGCGCGTCGGCACGCCGTTCTCGACCAGAGCAATATTTACCGTGAAATCGCCCCGCCGGTTGACGAACTCTTTGGTGCCGTCCAAAGGATCAACGATCAGAAAGGTTTCACCCTTTTCGGAATGCGAAGCTGCCTGTTCCTCGGTCACCAGCAGGATATCTGGAAAAGCCTCGCGCAATCCGGCCGAGATCAAAGCATCCGCCGCCTCGTCCGCCTCGGTTACCGGGCTTGAGTCTGACTTGACCTTGACGTCGAAATCATCCGCTTCATAGATCTGCATGATCTTGTCGCCTGCCTGCAAGGCCAGCCGCCGGATGACGGGAATAAGCGCGTCATAGGTCACAAAAAAGCTCCGTTTCTGTGGTTTGTTGATCAGGGCATCTCACGGACTTATGATGCGATGGATACGGAACAGCAAGAATTTCGTGCCAATTTGCGGCTGACACAGCAGGAAAGAGTATTCGAGTGTTTCACTACAAGCGAAATCAGTCGTTGCTGGGCGGGGTTTTCACCACCGCCGAGCTTATATTCCATGCGGTGGTCCGCAATATCCGCTCGCAGCATTCAAATGCGGTGATCGCAATCCTGATAAACATTGTTCAGGTCGTTCTTCTGGTGACGGCGTTTTATATACTTATGACGCTAATTGGTCGAATGACCGGCATGGCCAAAATCCGGGGCGAGATGGTGTTGTTCCTGCTCTCCGGAGTTTTTCTGTTCCTGACGCATATCAAGTCTGTCGCTGCTATCGCCGGGGTTGGATCCGGCAACAATCCGATGACACTGCATTCGCCGATGACCATGATGGTGATGTTGTCAGCATCTGCCTTCGGTATTCTGTACACGCAGCTTGTCTCGATCCTGGTCATCCTGTTCGTCTACAGCGTAGCCGTCTCGCCCCTTGTAATTCAGGAGCCCGGCGGTGCTTTTGGGATGCTTTTGCTGGCATGGTTTGTAGGATGCTCAGTCGGTCTTGTGTTTCTGGCGCTAAAGCCCTGGTTTCCAAATACGGTAAGCATCCTGACAAGTATGTACCGTCGTCTGAACATGATATTTTCTGGCAAGATGTTCGTCGGCAACGCATTGGGTGGGTTCATGCTGACTATGTTTGCGTGGAACCCGCTGTTTCACATCATAGATCAATGCCGTGGTTTTGTGTTCCGAAACTACTTTCCCCGCAACTCCAGTTGGGAATACGCGCTTTGGGTCGGGATAATCCTGACGATGATCGGCCTGCTGGGCGAGTTCTATACCCGTAAGCAGGTCTCGAAAAGCTGGGATGCGCGACGCTGATCTTGGCGGTGCACACTTTATCCTGAAAAGCTGATCCCGAATTTGGATTGTGTTTCACGTTGCGACTCTCAAAGTCAGGTTGATGCGTCCGCCCTTTGGCAAAAGTTTGGATGATCCAAACCGGATGCGATCAACCCCGTGATAGGTCAAGCGTGCCGGGCCGCCCATGATCACCACATCGCCCGAGCTCAGCCAGATCGACTCGGTCTTGCCGCCCCGTGTTGTATTGCCGATGCGGAATAGCGCGTCATCGCCCAATGAAATCGACAGCACGGGCCACGAGAAATCGGCCTCATCCTTGTCCTGATGCAGGCCCATCTTGGTGCCTTCACCGTAATAGTTGATCAGACAGCAATCGGGCCGGCGATCCGCGCCCGTCAGGTCCTGCCAGATGGTCAAAATCTCATCTGGAATCGCGGGCCATGTCATGCCCTTTGGGTGCGTGTCCTGATACCGATAGCCCGCCCGGTCAGTGACCCATCCCAGCGCCCCGGCCGAGGTCATGCGCACTGACATTTCCTTGCCCGAAGGTGTCACGGGCCGATAAAGCGGTGCCACTTTCAGAATCGGCCTAAGCAGGTCAACTAGATGCGACTGCGCCGCCGCATCCAAATAGCCTTTCCGAATATCAAATCCGCGCAATAACAGCCGCGCCATTCCAGAATCCCCAAACCTTGCCAAAACCTTGCCAAAAAAGGCCACAGATTCCCGAAAACCTGCGTTTCTGAACGCTTGCAGGCCCCTGTTCTCGCCCTTATATACGCCTCGACGCGCGATGGTGTAGTGCTGTCGCGCACATCAATCGGGGGCAGGATGCCGCAACGGGTCCAACCCTCGGGACATCGCCTTGAATGGAAAGGGATTGAAAATATGGGAAAAGTAATCGGGATTGACCTCGGTACCACCAACTCGTGTGTGGCCATCATGGACGGCTCGCAGCCGAAGGTCATCGAAAACGCCGAAGGGGCGCGGACCACGCCCTCGATCGTCGCTTTTACAGAAGATGAGCGTCTGGTCGGTCAGCCTGCAAAACGTCAGGCGGTCACCAACCCCGACAACACGATCTTTGGCGTCAAGCGTCTGATCGGTCGTCGTGTGGATGATGCAGAAGTCGAAAAAGACAAGAAAATGGTGCCCTACGCCATCGTTGATGGCGGCAATGGCGACGCGTGGGTTGAAGCCCGCGGTGAAAAGTACTCCCCAAGCCAGATCTCGGCCTTCACTCTGGGCAAGATGAAGGAAACCGCAGAAAGCTATCTGGGTGAGGAAGTCACGCAAGCAGTCATCACCGTTCCGGCATACTTCAACGATGCTCAGCGCCAGGCCACCAAAGACGCCGGTAAAATTGCCGGTCTGGAAGTGCTGCGGATCATCAACGAGCCGACAGCGGCTGCTCTGGCCTATGGTCTGGACAAGGAAGAAACCCAAACCATCGCGGTTTATGACCTTGGTGGTGGTACTTTCGACGTAACCATTCTGGAAATCGACGACGGTCTGTTCGAAGTCAAATCGACCAACGGTGACACCTTCCTGGGTGGTGAAGACTTTGACATGCGCATCGTCAACTACTTGGCGGATGAGTTCAAAAAGGAACACGGTGTCGATCTGTCTGCCGACAAGATGGCCCTGCAGCGTCTGAAAGAAGCTGCTGAAAAAGCCAAGATCGAGCTGTCCTCGACCTCGCAGACCGAGATTAACCAGCCGTTCATCTCGATGGGCTCGAACGGTCAACCGCTGCACATGGTCATGAAACTGACCCGTGCCAAGCTGGAATCGCTGGTTGGCGACCTGATTAAGAAGTCGATGAAGCCTTGCCAGGCTGCCCTGAAAGACGCGGGCCTGTCGGCTGGCGACGTGGATGAGGTTGTTCTGGTCGGTGGTATGACTCGCATGCCGAAAGTGATCGAAGAGGTCACCAAGTTCTTCGGTAAGGAGCCGCACAAGGGTGTGAACCCGGACGAAGTTGTTGCTATGGGTGCCGCCATTCAGGCCGGTGTTCTGCAGGGCGACGTCAAAGACGTGGTTCTGCTGGACGTGACCCCGCTCAGCTTGGGCATCGAGACGCTGGGTGGCGTATTCACCCGTCTGATCGACCGCAACACGACCATTCCGACGAAAAAGTCCCAGGTCTTCTCGACCGCCGAGGACAACCAGAACGCCGTGACCATCCGCTGTTTCCAGGGTGAGCGCGAAATGGCTGCGGACAACAAGATCCTGGGTCAGTTCAATCTGGAAGAGATCCCGCCCGCACCGCGCGGCATGCCTCAGATCGAGGTGACTTTTGACATCGACGCCAACGGCATTGTCTCGGTTTCGGCCAAGGACAAAGGCACTGGCAAAGAGCAGAAGATCACAATTCAGGCCTCAGGCGGTCTGTCGGACGAAGATATCGACAAGATGGTCAAGGATGCCGAGGAAAACGCCGAGGCGGACAAGGCGCGCAAAGAGCTGGTCGAAGCCAAGAACCAGGCCGAAAGCCTTGTCCACGCGACCGAGAAATCGATCGAGGAACATGGCGACAAGGTCGACCCGTCGACCGTCGAAGCGATCGAGCTGGCCGTTGCTGCGCTCAAGGATGAGCTGGAAACGGACAATGCCGACAAGATCAAGTCGGGCATCCAGAACGTGACCGAAGCGGCCATGAAACTGGGTGAGGCGATCTATAAGGCACAGGCGGAAGAGGGCGAAGATGAGCCCGCAGCCGCAGATGCCGCGCCGGGTGACGATGACATTGTCGACGCCGAGTTCGAAGATCTGGACGACGATAAGCGTAACTAACGGGTAACCGGGCCAATTTGGGCCGGTCCGGTTGCCGGGCCGGCCCGATTACGTTGAGGCAGAAGGAAATACTGATGTCCAAACGCGACTATTACGAAGTGCTCGGCGTGTCCAAGGGCGCTTCTGCGGATGAGATCAAAAAAGGCTTTCGCTCGAAAGCCAAACAGCTGCATCCCGATCGCAACAAGGACAACCCCGATGCCGAAGCGCAGTTCAAAGAGGCCAACGAGGCTTACGATGTTCTGCGCGATGCTGACAAGAAAGCCGCTTATGACCGCTTTGGTCACGCCGCGTTTGAAAACGGCATGGGCGGTGGCGGCGGCCGTCCCGGTGGCGGCTTCGGTCAGGGCGATTTCTCCAGCGCGTTCTCTGACGTGTTCGACGACCTGTTCGGCGACTTCATGGGTGGCCAGCGTGGGGCAGGCGGGGGCCGTCGCGCCGCACGCGGTTCAGACCTGCGCTATAACCTGCGGGTCACGTTGGAAGAGGCTTATGCAGGCCTGCAGAAAACCATAAACGTTCCTACGGCTGTGGCCTGTTCCTCTTGCGAGGGAACTGGTGCCGAAGGTGGTGTTGAACCTACCGCATGTCCGACTTGTTCCGGCATGGGTAAGGTTCGCGCGCAACAGGGCTTTTTCACGGTTGAGCGCACCTGCCCGACCTGCTCTGGTTTGGGTCAGATCATTAAGAACCCTTGTAAGTCGTGCCAAGGTGCGGGGCGCGTTGAAAAAGATCGCGCATTGTCCGTGAACATCCCTGCCGGTGTCGAGACCGGCACCCGGATTCGTCTGGCTGGTGAGGGTGAGGCCGGAATGCGTGGTGGTCCTCCCGGTGACCTCTATATTTTTGTCGAAGTTTCCGAGCACAAGCTGTTCGAACGTGACAGCGTGAACCTCTATTGCCGTGTGCCAGTCAGCATGGCCAAGGCAGCACTTGGCGGTTCGATCGAGGTGCCGACCATCGACGGTGGTCGCGGTCGTGTTCAGATTCCTGCCGGCAGCCAGTCGGGCCGCCAGATGCGCCTGCGTAGCAAAGGCATGCCCGCCCTGCGCGGCGGAGGCATCGGGGATATGTTCATCGAACTTGCCGTGGAAACTCCGGTCAATCTGACCAGTCGTCAGAAAGAACTTCTGCGTGAGTTTGACGATTTGGGTGAAGATAACCACCCGGAATCTAAAAGCTTTTTCTCTTCTGTAAAGTCCTTCTGGGATGGCATGAAGGGTTAAACGGTTAAGCAAGGGGGCTCTGCCCCCATCACCCTTTGGGCGACCCCCCCGAGATATTTATGGCCAGATGAAACAGGGGATCCGTGTGTTGCCGATCCGGCGGGCAGGGATAAGGCGCGTTAACTTTTCGGAAACCGATTCTGCGTCAGAGTGGTGTTATGACCCAAGACGCCTTTGCCGAAGCCCCCATGCTGTTCGATACGGATGAAGCACCGGCGCAGCCGCTGCCCGTTGGTCGGTTACCCTCCTACATCAAAGACCATCGCAAGCGGCTGCGCGAAAGGTTCATGTCTGGCGGATCAGCAGCGATGCCGGATTATGAACTGCTGGAACTTGCTCTGTTCCGATCCATCCCGCGTCAGGATGTGAAACCGCTGGCTCGGGCACTGATGGAAGAGTTTGGTGATTTCAATCGTGTGTTGACTGCACCCGAGGAACGGCTGCGTCAGATCAAAGGCGTTGGGGACACGGTGATTACCGATCTGAAAATCCTTGAGGCCTGTGCCCATCGCATGGCGCGTGCCCGGGTGATGCAACGGCATGTGATCTCGGGATGGGATGCGCTTCTGGACTATTGTCACACCACGATGGCGCACCGCGAGATCGAGCAGTTTCGTGTGTTTTATCTAGATCGCAAGAATGTGCTGATTGCGGATGAAGAGCAGGCCAAAGGCACGGTGGATCATGTGCCGGTCTATCCGCGAGAGGTCGCGAAGCGGGCGTTGGAACTCAATGCCTCGGCTCTGATCCTGGTCCACAATCATCCATCCGGTGATCCGACGCCGTCGCAGTCGGATATCGATATGACCAACCGGATTCAGGATGCGTGTTCCGCCCTTGGGCTGACTTTGCATGATCACCTGATCATCGGGAAATCGGCCGAACTGAGTTTCCGCTCGCAAGGCTATTTGTAAGGATTATCGGATCCAAACTTCGACCCGACGATTCACCTTACGGCCCCATTCGGTGTCGTCGCAGGCCATCGGCATGGCCTCGCCAAAGCCCTCGACACTGATTTCGATGCTGTCGGGGAGGCTGGTTTCGACCGATGCCAGCACTGCGTTTCGGACGGTTTTGGCTCGCTGCAGGGCAATACGTGAATTGGCGACCGCCGCGCCCTCGCCGTCACTAAACCCAACAAAGATCAATTGACGCGCCTCCAACGTTCCGCTTTCCAAAGCTTGCGCAAGGTTCAAGATGTTTGACCGGGACTGAGCATCGGGCCGCGAAGACCCCGGTTCGAACCGAAAGGACAAAGATAGCCGCGAAAGTGGACGGAGAGTTTCGATCATGCGCTGCAACTCTTCCAACCCGACCTCAGCTCCACCGGTGCTGATCGCATTGGCCAGCCGATCGCCTTGCAGCCCAACCTGGATTGTTTCAAGGGATTGATCGACAAATCCGGCTTGCCGGATGACCATCTGTGCGGCGCTGCTTTGGGTATAGGCCAAAAACTGTCGCGCGACTTTGGGCAATCGTCTTTGTGGCAAATAGAAAAACATGGGTGAGGTCAGCGGATAATCTTCGGTCTTGACCGACTGCCGCGTTGCCGGCAAGGCATGTCCGCATCCACCGGTCAGAGGCAGGGCGCGTGCAGCCCCGGCTTCGGCAAGGCTGGCGATGCCGATCGCGAATGGGTCGTTCGAGACTGCGCGCACCAAATCGCTGTTGCGGGTATGGCGTATGATCTTTGTGGTCATTGGTGCGTTCGTCGGCGACAACAGCAAATCCTCGACCGCCTGATCCAGCCCGGAACCGACCTGTGGCAGATGCAGAGAGATCGGCGCATCAGGCCCACCGAGATCGCCCCAATTTGCGACCTCGGCGGTGAAAACCTTCACCAGATCAGCAAGCGATATCTGGCGCACGGGATTGTCAGCCGACACGATTGGCACGATTGCATCCAGAGCCAAGACGCGCGACCGACGGGTTTGCGTCAGATCTCCGAGCCCAGCGGCTTTGGTCAACTCCAGTTCGTCTGATCGAATTTCCCGCTGCGCCAACACGACATCTGCGGTGTTCTCAACCAGATCGATAAAGCCGTCAGCCGTATCCGTTGCTCGAAATATGAACCTCGCCAAAGGCGCCTGCCGATCAGGCTGATTCAGGGCGTAGACCCGCAGGTCTCCGGTGCCCTCGGGCTGTGACAGGGTTAACCCTTCCTCGATGGCAAAGCCCTGTGCAAGCGCGGGCAGCAGTGTCTCGGCGATTACTGATGAGCCAGAGAAACGAACTTCGGCCACAAAATCCGTCAGGTTGGGGCAAGCTGGGCCGTCGCAGGTGACCCCCGATCCATCGACCGTCAGCTCTCCGAATTGCGTATCGACACGGTAGAATTCACCGTCGTAACCAAGAAGGGTGCCGACCACTTCTACCTTGCCGTCATGCGAGGTCAAAGTGATGTCCTGCGCGAATACGCTTTGTGCCAAGGATAAGGCAAAAAGCGCGGCGAACGCCGCACGAAGAATGTTCATTGGAAACCGTAGATCTGCCTGCTGCTTATTTGGCAGCGATTGTCAGGTCTGAGAACAGATTATTCAACACCAGAAAATCGCCAGCTGCCTCACAACCGGGCATATCCAGCGACAGGTCGCGTGAGCGTAGCCGTTCCGCGCGCCATTCCAATGATTGCACGTTTAGGGGCTTGCCGCAATTTGCTTCAGTGACCTCAGTTTCAACCGACAGTGTGATACTTCCGGCCTCGGTTGCGGTCTCGATGGGGTATGAATAAACCTCGATATTGCGCGCACCGTCCGAGCCGCCTTGACCCAGATGGATCACCGAGCCCGCACCGCCGGTTTCGGAGCCGGACCACACATGGCCTTCCTCCCCATAACCTGCGCCGAATTCCAGCGCATGAAGCTGCAGATCGGTTTCGCCCTGCCATTGCAATGCGACCCGGTTGAAGCTGTTGATCTCGGGCACATGCGTCGTCGCAACGGTGCCTTTCTCATCCGGCAGCGAAATCAGGAAAATAGCGTATTCCGACAGCGCCGGGATGGTCAGGTTCAAACCGCCAAGCGCATCGGTTTCGGTGCTGAAAACCAGCCCGTTGTGATGAACTTCGATGGTTTCGTTTGCGTGGCAGGGGGCCTTGACCCGCAGCCGTACATTCGCGCCGGGCACAGCCATGGCGCGCGCGCTCATATCGCAGCTCGAAGGTGAACGGCTGGTTTCAGGCGCAGGGCGCGAGGATTGAGGTAGTCTTTCGACGGGCGCTTCTGTCGGTGAAGAAGAGGTCAGAACAACGCTTTCCAACCCGGTCAGGTCTGAGTCCTGTTCCGAAATCGAAGCGACGCGTTCACCGCTCGGCTCAGCATTGCGTTGCTGCGCCGATCCGTTTTGCATCAAATATCCAATGGCCAAGGCGCAGGCAACGGTTCCGCCCGTGGTCACGTAGTTCTTAATGACAAACAAAACACCCTCCCCAGTTGAAGGAGCGAGTCGCAATTTGCTTCCGAAACAAGGCCAATATGTGGCCGTGAGGCGGACTCATTGTGGTGGAAAGCAGGTGACCTTAGGTCAACCTGCCGTGGCAATGTTTGAACTTCTTGCCCGAGCCGCAGGGGCAAGGATCATTGCGCGACGGGTTCCCCCAGGTTGACGGATCATCCTCGACAAAACCCGGGCGTCTGTCGCCAGAGGCTTGCGCTTCGGCTACCGCCTCGGCATTGTCTGCGGCTTGATCTACAGCTTGCTGGGCCTGTGCCTGCTGCGCCGCCATCTGCGCCAGCATTTCCTTTTGCTCTTCCTCGCTCAGCGGGCGCACGCGCGACAATTGCTGCGTGACGGTTTCGCGCAGAGAATCGAGCATCCCTTCGAACAGCTGGAAGCTTTCGTTCTTGTATTCATTCAGCGGATCGCGCTGGGCATAGCCACGGAAACCCACGACCGAGCGCAGATGTTCCAGCGTCAGAAGATGTTCGCGCCATTTGCCATCGATCGTCTGCAGCAGAACCTGCTTTTCGATGTTGCGCATGTTTTCCGGGCCAAAAGCCACGGCCTTCTGCGCCATCATCTCATCGGCGGCCTTGATCAGACGTTCGCGGATTTGCTCGTCATCCACGCCTTCCTCGGCGGCCCAGTCCTGAACCGGCGCATCGATGGTTAGCTTGTCTTTGACCGCTTCGTGCAGACCTTCTGTATCCCATTGATCTGCATATGATTTTGGCGGCATGAATTCGTCGATCATATCGTCGATCACCTGCTCACGCATATCGGACACGACATCCGACAGATCATCCGCTGACATGATTTCACGCCGCTGGCTGAACACGACTTTCCGCTGATCGTTCATCACGTCGTCGAATTTCAGAACGTTTTTGCGCATGTCAAAGTTGCGACCTTCGACTTTGGATTGCGCCCGTTCCAGCGATTTGTTCACCCAGGGGTGAATGATTGCCTCGCCCTCTTTCATGCCCAGCGTGGTCAGGACCTTGTCCAAACGTTCCGAACCGAAGATGCGCATCAGGTCATCTTCCAGGCTCAGGTAGAACACGGTGCGGCCCGGGTCACCTTGGCGTCCCGAACGCCCGCGCAGCTGGTTGTCGATCCGGCGGCTTTCATGACGTTCGGACGCCATTACGTAAAGACCACCGGCCTGCAGCACCTTTTCCTTTTCTTCCGCGTGCTTGGCTTCTTCTGCCGCACGCAACTCGGCCGGGTCAGCCTCGGGGTTTTCGGCCAGCGCCTGCAGCACCTTCATCTCGACATTGCCGCCCAGCTGAATATCGGTGCCGCGGCCCGCCATGTTGGTGGCGATGGTCACCGCACCCAGACGGCCTGCATCGGCCACGATCTGGGCTTCCTGTTCGTGCTGACGGGCGTTCAGCACATTGTGCTCGATACCCTCCTTAGTCAGCATCTGGCTGATCACTTCGGACTTTTCGATCGACGTGGTGCCGACAAGAACCGGCTGACCTTTTTCACCGGCCTTTTTGACCTGTTCAATAATGGCACCGTATTTTTCGGCTGTCGTGCGATAGACCTGGTCGTCTTTGTCCTCACGCGCGATTGGCTTGTTGGTCGGAACCTCGACCACACCCAGACCATAGATTTCCTGAAATTCTTCCGCCTCGGTCAGCGCAGTGCCGGTCATGCCGGACAGCTTGTCATAGAGGCGGAAATAGTTCTGGAATGTCACGCTGGCCAGCGTCACATTCTCGGGCTGAATCTGTACGCCTTCCTTGGCTTCGATGGCTTGGTGCAGACCCTCCGACAAGCGGCGGCCCGGCATCATCCGACCGGTGAATTCGTCGATTAGCACCACATTGCCATCCCGAACGATATAGTCCTTGTCACGTTGGAACAGTTTATGCGCGCGCAGGCCCTGATTGACGTGATGCACTACAGTGGTGCTTTCGGGGTCGTACAGCGAATGCCCCTCGGGCAGCAGACCCGCTGAAAGCAATTGCTGCTCCAAAAACTCGTTGCCTTCATCGGTGAACGTCACGCTGCGGCTTTTTTCATCGAGCGAGTAATGATCGTCCTGCAGCGTCGGGATCACGGTATCGATGGCAGTATAAAGGTCCGATCGGTCTTGTGCCGGCCCCGAGATGATCAGCGGCGTCCGCGCCTCATCAATCAGGATCGAGTCGACTTCGTCGACGATCGCGAAATTGTGGTGCTTCTGATAGACCTGTTCCAGATCGGCCTTCATGTTGTCGCGCAGATAGTCAAAGCCCAACTCATTATTTGTGGCATAGGTGATGTCACACTTGTACGCCGCCATCTTCTCGGCATCCGGTTGGCCCGACCAGATCACACCGGTCGTCATGCCAACGGACGCAAACACCTTGCCCATCCATTCCGAGTCGCGCTTGGCCAGGTATTCGTTCACCGTGACCACATGCACGCCCTTGCCGGTCAGTGCATTCAGATAGGCGGGGAAGGTGGCGACCAGGGTTTTGCCTTCACCCGTTTTCATTTCCGAGATATTGCCCTGGTGCAGGAACAAACCACCCATCAACTGCACATCAAAGGCCCGAAGACCCAGGGCGCGCTTGGCCCCTTCGCGGACATTGGCAAATGCTTCCGGCAGCAAGTCATCCAGCTTTTCACCGTCCAGCGCTCGTTTGCGCAGCTCAGCGGTTTTCTCGATCAGGCCATCGTCGGTCAGGATCTCGAACTCCGGCTCCAGCGCATTGATCTTTTCGACCAGCGGGCGGGCCGCCTTGATCTTGCGGTCGTTCGGTGTTCCGAACACCTTTTTGGCGAGCGTTCCGAGTCCCAGCATGTTCACTCCAGCGGATCTGTTTTTTTCTTGGTTGCGACAGGCTTGCCCACCTTGCGCGCAACCCCTAGATACGGGGGTGAAAGGCGGCCCTGTCCAAGGCTTCAAAGCGATGTAAGGGGCAGGTTCCACAGTGTCAACGCTGCGCCCTGTCGCGGCAAAGAAATAGGATAATTCCATGCCCAAAGGCCTCACTTTTCTGCCATCGCTTGCGCTTGCTGCCGTGATGGCGTCGCCGCTGGCCGCCCAGGACGCACCGGATGCCAACACCGTGGTTGCCCGCGTGAACGGCGACGAGATCACATTGGGTCACGTCATCGCCACCGCCTCGGCGCTGCCGGCGCAGTATCAGCAGCTTGAAGATGAGGTGCTATATGATTTCATCCTCGAGCAACTGGTCCAGCAGCACCTGCTGAGCCTTGAACAGGAAGAGCTGAATACACTAAACGCCCTTCGACTGGAAAACGAAACCCGGTCCCTGCGCGCCGTACAAACCGTCGAAGCGCTGACAGCCGCCAGTGTCACTGATGAGGCCATACAGGCCGCCTATGACACGCAATTCGCCGAGTTTCAGGGCGAAGACGAGTTCAATGCCAGCCACATTCTGGTCGAATCCGAGGACGAAGCCAAAGCTGTCAAAGCCCAACTTGAAGAAGGCGCAGATTTCGCTGAGCTAGCGAAAGAAAAATCCACAGGACCCTCTGGCCCCAATGGCGGTGCGCTGGGCTGGTTCGGCAAAGGCCAGATGGTGCCCGAGTTTGAAGGTGCCGTGCTTGGCCTTGAAAAGGGTCAGGTCTCGGATCCGGTGCAAACCCAGTTTGGTTGGCACGTGGTCACGCTGAACGACAAGCGCAAGACCGAGGCCCCCGAATTGGCGGTCGTGCGCGATGAATTGGCTCAGACCATTCGGCAAGAAGCAATTCAGGCCAAGATTGACGAGTTGACGCAGCAAGCGCAGATCGAGCGTCCCGCGCTCGAGGGCGCCGGCCCCGAGGTCATGCGCCAGCTGGAGCTGCTGCAGGAGTAACCCAGTGGCCACGATAACCAAGGTTTCACCGCTGGCCCCGGCGGCCTTCCCCGAATTGCCCGCGATCGACGGTGTGCGCTTCGCCACTGTCGAGGCTGGTGTCCGATATCAAGGCCGCACCGATGTGATGCTGGCCGTTCTTGATCCGGGCACCTCGGTGGCCGGAGTGTTCACCCGCTCGGCCACCCGTGCGGCCCCCGTTCTGGATTGTCAGGACAAGATCGGCGGGCCCGGCGACGGGCCTGCAGCGATCCTTGTGAATTCGGGCAACGCCAATGCGTTTACCGGCCATTACGGGCAGACCTCAGTGGCCGAGGTGACGCAAGCCGTCTCCAAAGCTACCGGTGTTGAGGTAGATCGGGTTTTTACCTCGTCGACCGGTGTCATCGGCGAGCCGCTGCCCCATGACCGCATCGTTGCACAGCTTGAGGCGTTGAAGGCGGGCCTCAGCCGTCACGCGATCGAGGACGCGGCGCGCGCGATCATGACCACCGACACCTTCCCGAAGGGGTCGTCGGCGCAGGTCGATATTGGCGGCCAAACAGTCTCTATTGCGGGGATAGCGAAGGGTTCCGGCATGATCGCGCCCGATATGGCGACGATGCTGGTTTATATCTTCACCGACGCTCAGATCGAGCAGACAGCGCTGCAGGCGATGCTGGGCGCGCAGACCGACCGGACCTTCAACTGCATCACCGTGGATAGCGATACCTCGACATCCGACAGCCTCTTGCTTTGCGCCACCGGGGCATCGGGCGTCGATGCCACCGGCAATGCCGCTTTCGCGCAAGCGCTGGAAACAGTGATGTTGGACCTTGCGCAGCAAGTGGTCCGCGACGGCGAAGGGGCCACGAAATTCGTCGAAATTCGTGTGACCGGCGGCGCCACGGATGCTGATGCCAAAACCCACGGGCTGGCTATCGCCAACTCCCCGCTGGTCAAAACCGCCATCGCGGGCGAGGACCCGAATTGGGGCCGCATCGTCATGGCCATCGGCAAATCCGGTGCTGCTGCAGACCGCGACCTTTTGAGCATATCGTTCGGAGACATCCTTGTGGCTGAAAAAGGCTGGGTCAGCCCCGACTACCGCGAGGAAGACGCTGCGGCCTATATGAAAGGTCAGGATTTGGTGATCGGAGTCGATCTGGGACTGGGTCAGGGCGCTTCCACCATCTGGACCTGCGATCTGACCCACGGATATATCGAGATCAACGCGGATTATCGCTCGTGAAGACAGTATTGGTGTCTGCTGTCGCTCTGATCGACATCGAGGGCCGCGTCCTACTGGCCCAACGTCCCGAGGGCAAATCCATGGCCGGTCTCTGGGAATTCCCTGGCGGCAAAATCGAACCCGGCGAAACCCCCGAGGCCGCCCTGATCCGCGAATTGCACGAGGAACTGGGCATCGACACCTGGGCCTCGTGCCTCGCGCCGCTGACCTTTGCCAGCCACAGCTATGACGATTTCCACCTGCTGATGCCGCTGTTTGCCTGCCGCAAATGGGAGGGCATACCGCAATCGAAAGAAGGTCAGGCGCTGAAATGGGTGCGTGCGAATGATCTGAGGAACTACCCGATGCCTGCGGCAGATGTGCCGTTGATCCCGGTTCTGAGGGATTGGCTATAAGCCCTTAAAAAAGACTCTAATCTGACTCAACTGGCAAAACGACAAAGCTTGGCAAATCACTGTGGTGCATGTCATTGCTGAACATATCGTTACGAAGGCAACCGACGTATTCTGCTTGAGGTTCCCTTTGTTCGATCCGGACTGGCCCGCCCTCACGCGTAGCAATTCCCGCATGCACCGCGGCCATACAAATGTTGCTCCACCAAGCGTACACTTCGCATCCCTGTACATTGAACGGCCGTATCCGTTGCGCCTCTTTTGTGCACATGCACTCAATGGGTAAGTCAAGTTCACCAATATGGCCGGGGCAATCCTTTAGCTCATCGGATGAAATCGGTCCACTCCCGCTACCAGCGATCACAAAAACCGCGATGGCCACAAATATGATCTGCTGAGCTCTATGCATTATCAATTCTATCACGAACTCACGCGTTGCCCAAAAAAATGCAGCGGTTGTATTCGCTTTTGGCAGCGCTGGTTTATCCAGTTCAACGATTTTTACATCTTGTACAACTCGGAACTTCATTCCTCAGCCCCTGTTACAATTCGTAAGAATTGAGAAAACATCAGGCAAAACTTGACGCTGATCGTTACGACGTCCCTTATCGGGGCATTGGCGTTCGGGCACCATCCCGAACCCGCCATTTTCGGCCCGGGGAGGGGTCGGATGGGGAGGAGAGAAAGATTGGCTCAGACGCAGTCGAGCGCTGAAGGGATGGACTCTCTTCCGGCGCTATTACACCGCAATGTGACCCAGTTCGGGGATGCCCCGGCCTATCGGGAAAAGGAATTCGGGATCTGGCAATGCTGGACCTGGGCGGAAGCCGCCAAAGAAATCCGTGCCATCGCGCTTGGGTTTCTAGAACTTGGCGTTGAAAAGGGTGACCATATTGCTGTGATTGGTCGGAACCGTCCCGCCCATTACTGGTCGATGGTTGCCGCTCAGATGGTAGGCGCGGTGCCGGTGCCTCTGTATCAGGATTCGGTCGCCGAAGAGATGGCCTATGTGCTGGAGCATTGCGGCGCGAAATATGTCGTCTGCGGTGACCAGGAGCAGGTCGACAAAGTCATCGAGATTCAGGAAAACCTGCATCAAGTCAAACACATACTCTATACCGACAAGCGCGGGATGCGGAAGTATGACCACTCGCAGATGAACGCGCTTGAGGACATCATGGCCGAGGGCAGTGCGGGGCACGCGCGGTTTGATGCGGAACTGGACAAGCGCATTGCGGCGATCACTTACGATGATACCTGCGTGATGCTTTATACCTCGGGCACCACGGGCAAGCCCAAGGGCGTGGTGCTGTCGAACCGCAATGTTATCGAAAGCGCTAAGAACTCGGCGGAATTCGATCATCTGACCCGGAACGAAGACATCCTGTCTTACCTGCCGATGGCTTGGGTTGGCGATTTCATATTCTCGATTGGTCAGGCTTATTGTTGCGGCTTCTGCGTGAACTGCCCCGAAAGCGCCGACACGATGATGACAGACCTGCGCGAGATCGGGCCGACCTATTTCTTTGCCCCGCCGCGGGTGTTCGAAACCCAGCTGACCAACGTGATGATCCGGATGGAGGATGCGGGCAAGCTGAAGCAGCGCATGTTCCATTATTTCATGGCCCATGCCAAGAAGGTGGGTGGCCTGTTGCTGGACGGCAAGGCGGTGGGCTTTGGCGACAAGCTGAAATACACGCTGGGCAATTTGCTGGTCTATGGCCCGCTGAAAGATACGCTTGGCTATGGCCGGTTCCGTGTGGGCTATACGGCGGGTGAAGCGATCGGGCCGGAAATTTTTGATTTCTACCGCTCTTTGGGCATTAACCTGAAGCAGCTTTACGGTCAGACCGAAGCGACCGTGTTCATCACCGTGCAGCCGGATGGCGAGGTACGGGCGGATACGGTTGGTGTTCCGGCCCCAGATGTCGAGCTGAAGATCGATGATAAGGGCGAGATTCATTACCGCTCACCTGGCGTGTTCGTCGAGTATTACAACAACCCGGATTCGACGGCTTCGACCAAGGATGCCGAAGGTTGGGTGGCGACGGGGGATGCCGGGTTCATCGAGGAGAACTCCGGCCATCTACGGATCATTGACCGTGCCAAAGACGTGGGCAAGATGGCTGATGGTTCGATGTTCGCGCCGAAATATGTCGAGAACAAGCTGAAGTTTTATCCCGATATTCTTGAAGTCGTGCTGTTCGGGAATGGCAAGGATCGATGCGTGGCTTTCATCAATATCGATTTGACAGCGGTTGGAAACTGGGCGGAACGCAACAACGTTGCTTATGCATCTTACCAAGAACTGGCGGGACATCCGCGTGTGTTAGAGACGATTAAGACGCATGTGGAAGAGGTAAACAAGTCGGTTGCCGCCGATGAAATGCTATCGGGTTGTCAGGTGCATCGCTTCGTGGTGTTGCACAAGGAACTGGATGCCGATGATGGCGAGATGACCCGGACCCGCAAGGTGCGGCGTGGGTTTGTCGAGGACAAATTCAGCGACATTATAGCGGCGTTGTACGACGGGTCGTCGAGCGTTTCGACCACGACTGAAGTGACCTATGAAGATGGTCGTAAGGGATCGATTTCTGCGACGTTGGAAATTGTCGATGCGCCAGTGGTTCCGGTCGCGCAGCACAAGGTGGCGGCGGAATGAGTGGGCTGACGCGCGCCGCTCGACCTGCGGTCATCGCCCCGCCCGCCGTCCCGTTTTTGTGTCAGGGAGGTTCTGATGCTGGATAACTCCGAAGGATATGTCACCGAAGACGGCCGCAAGATCGGCGGTGTGGTGATGGAGATGAAGAACATCACCCTGCGCTTTGGCGGCGTGGTGGCCATCAAGGATATCTCGTTCGACATCCGTGAGGGTGAGATCCGTGCGATCATCGGGCCAAACGGGGCGGGTAAGTCCTCGATGTTGAACGTGATCTCGGGCTTTTATGTTCCGCAAGAGGGTGAGGTTTGGTTTCACGGTGCCAAACGCCCGCCGATGCGGCCCTTTGAAGTGGCCCAGCAAGGGATCGCTCGGACGTTCCAGAACATTGCCTTGTTTGAAGGGATGAGCGTTCTGGACAACGTCATGACCGGGCGTCTGGGTTTTATGAAGACCAATATTCTTCAGCAGGCGCTGTGGAAGGGCAAGGCCGAGGCAGAAGAGACCGAGAACCGCGAGGCGGTCGAGAAGATCATTGATTTCCTTGAGATTCAGCACATCCGCAAAACGCCGGTGTCCCGCCTGCCTTACGGGTTGAAGAAACGCGTCGAACTGGCGCGCGCGCTGGCGGCGGAACCGAAACTGCTGCTGCTGGATGAGCCGATGGCCGGGATGAACGTCGAAGAGAAAGAGGACATGAGCCGCTTTATCCTCGACGTGAATGACGAGTTTGGCACCACGATTGCGCTAATCGAGCACGATATGGGCGTGGTAATGGATCTGAGCGACCGTGTGGTTGTGATGGATTACGGCAAAAAGATTGGTGACGGCACCCCGGATGAGGTGCGCAACAACCAAGAAGTCATTGATGCCTATTTGGGGGTCAGCCATGACTGAGGTCCGGGCAGAATTGGGGAGGGGCTGGCATGCCTGAACAATTAATCTTCGCGATGGAGGTCATCCTCAACGGTCTGATGGCTGGGGTGCTGTATGCGCTGGTCGCACTGGGCTTTGTGTTGATCTACAAGGCGTCGGGGATTTTCAATTATGCCCAAGGGGTTATGGCCCTGTTTGCGGCGATGACGCTGGTCGGAATCATGAATGGGCAGGTACCTTTTGCGCATCTGATCAACGCGACTTTCGGCACGCATGTCTATAATTTTGGTTGGAATGTGCCCGCGTTGCTTGCGATTATTCTGACCATGGCCGTGATGGTGTTGCTGGCCTGGTGCGTGCAACGGTTCGTCATGCGCCATCTGGTCGGACAGGAACCGATCATCCTGTTCATGGCGACCATTGGTCTGGCCTATTTCCTTGAGGGCGTCGCCGACCTGATGTGGGGGTCCGAGATCAAGACGCTGGATGTGGGTCTGCCGCAGGGTATCAACCTGTGGATTGACGAGACGACCTTTAATATCTTCGACTACGGTTTCTTCATCGACAATCTGGACATCGTGGCCACGATCATCGCAGCACTTCTGGTGGCGGCTCTGGTGGCGTTCAGCCAGTACACCAAGCAGGGTCGGGCGATGCGTGCGGTGGCGGATGACCATCAGGCGGCGCTATCGGTCGGGATTTCGCTGAACTTCATTTGGATCATGGTCTGGTCGGTCGCCGGGTTTGTAGCGCTGGTTGCGGGCATCATGTGGGGCACCAAATCGGGCGTTCAGTTCTCGCTGTCGCTGATCGCGCTTAAGGCTCTGCCGGTATTGATGCTGGGCGGGTTTACCTCGATCCCCGGGGCCATCGTCGGCGGTCTGATCATCGGTGTAGGCGAGAAACTATTCGAATTCGCGATCGGTCCGATGGTTGGCGGCGCAACCGAGAACTGGTTTGCCTATGTATTGGCGCTGATCTTCCTCGTGTTCCGACCTCAGGGCCTGTTCGGCGAGAAGATCATCGAGAGGGTGTAGGGCGTGAC
The DNA here is from genome assembly GCF_056540645.1 of Ruegeria sp. AM5. NCBI lineage: Bacteria > Pseudomonadati > Pseudomonadota > Alphaproteobacteria > Rhodobacterales > Roseobacteraceae > Ruegeria > Ruegeria sp. AM5. Next base: position 90,806 of record NZ_JBQFXC010000008.1, read on the forward strand.
CAAGCTGATTGCCATCATCAACGTGATCGCATGGGCGGGGTTTTGGGCTTTCGGCTACATCGCCCTGACATCAAGCGATCTGACCGAGGGCCAACTTGTGATCGCTGTAATTCTGGCCTTTGCCGGGCTGGTCATGGGCATCCTGGCTTACATGAAACTGGTGCGCGCTTCCGAGGCCACCGGATATGCCAAAGGGTCCAATCAACTGGACGCCGCTGCCCGCAATCGGGCGCAGGAAGAATGGGGAAAGTAAGATATGTTCTATCGTGAGGCCGGGGATTTCAAAACCTCATATATCGCCGACAGCCAGACTTTCCCGATCAAGTTTGACCGGTATCGGTACTATGTCGTTCTGGCGGTGGCGTTCGGAATAATTCCGTTCATCATCAACGATTATTGGGCCAATGCGCTGCTTCTGCCATTCCTGATCTATGCCATCGCTGCGATCGGGCTGAACATTTTGGTGGGCTATTGCGGGCAGGTCTCGCTGGGCACCGGCGGGTTCATGGCAGTGGGGGCCTATGCCTGCTACAAGCTGATGACGGCCTTTCCCGATGTCAGCATGTTCATCCATGTGATCCTTGCTGGAGGGATCACTGCGATTGTTGGTGTTTTGTTTGGTCTGCCATCTCTGCGGATCAAGGGATTCTATCTAGCAGTCGCTACGCTGGCGGCTCAGTTCTTTCTTGTGTGGCTGTTTAACCGGGTGCCGTGGTTCTACAACTACTCGGCCTCTGGCCAGATCAATGCGCCGGAACGCGATGTGTTCGGCATCATTATCACTGGCCCGAATGCTCCGGCATGGGCGACTTATCTGTTCTGCCTGATCTTCCTGACCGTCTGCGCCATCATCGCGCGTAACCTGACGCGCGGCACCACTGGTCGAACCTGGATGGCAATCCGCGACATGGACATCGCGGCCGAGATCATCGGGGTGAACCCGCTCAAGGCCAAGCTGACAGCTTTTGCCGTCAGCTCGTTCTTTGTGGGCATCGCCGGGGCGCTGTTCTTTGCGGTCTATCTGGGCGCGGTCGAGGTTGGAGAAGTGTTCGGCATTCAAAAATCGTTCCTGGTGCTGTTCATGGTGATTATCGGCGGATTAGGGTCTATTTTTGGATCCTTTGCGGGGGCTGCCTTCCTGGTTTTGCTGCCGGTTGTACTGAAGCTGCTGGGCGTCGATCTGCTGGGCTGGCCCACGGATATCGTCGCGCATCTCAACCTAGTCATCGTCGGTGCTCTGATCATCATGTTCCTGATCCTCGAACCGCATGGTCTGGCGCAGCTCTGGCGTGTGGCGAAAGAGAAACTCAGACTCTGGCCGTTCCCGCACTAAGGACCGGCCCAACGAAAAGACGGGTGTGAAACCCGAAACCCAACATCGGATCAACCAAGGGAGGAGACACCCGATGAAAAAGAAACTGGCAACCCTGGCGCTGGGCGCCGTGATGGCCGCAGGTCCGGTCATGGCCGACCTCGTATTCCCGTCGCTCAGTTACCGGACCGGGCCTTATGCGGCCGGCGGTATCCCATTTGCGGACGGATATGCCGACTACTTCACACTGCTGAACGAACGCGATGGCGGTATCGGCGGTGTTGCGGCCAACGTGATCGAATGCGAGACCGGATATAACACGGAAAAAGGCGTGGAATGTTATGAATCGACCAAGGGCGAAGGTGCTCTGGTCTATCAGCCCCTGTCCACCGGCATCACCTATCAGTTGATCCCTAAAGTGACCGCAGACGGCATTCCGCTGCACACAATGGGTTATGGCCGCACCTCGGCGGCGAACGGTAAGGTGTTCAGCAACGTGTTCAACTATCCTGCCAACTACTGGAACGGGGCGTCGGGCGCGATCAACTATCTGCTGGACGAAAACGGTGGCGACTTGAGCGGTAAGAAGATCGCGCTGGTCTATCACAACTCGGCCTATGGCAAGGAACCGATCCGTACGCTGGAAACACTGGCTGAAAAACATGGCTATGACCTGACCCTGCTGCCGGTCGACCACCCCGGTCAGGAGCAGAAGTCGCAGTGGCTGCAAATCCGCCGGGAAAAGCCCGACTATGTGATTATGTGGGGCTGGGGCGTGATGAACCAGGTCGCCGTGCAAGAAGCCGCCAATATCCGCTTCCCAATGGAGAACTTCATCGGTGTCTGGTGGTCCGGGGCCGAGTTTGATGTTGAGCCTGCGGGTGATAAGGCCACCGGCTACAAAGCGCTGACCTTCACCGGTCTGGGCGACGACTATCCTGTCTATGACGACCTGAAGAAATATGTCGTCGATGCGGGCAAAGCTGCAGGCGCCGGTGATCAACTGGGTACGGTGCAGTACAACCGCGGCCTCTATGCTGCGATGCTGGCCGCAGAAGCAGTGAAAACCGCGCAAGAAATGCACGGCACTGCCGAGATCGACGCATCGATGATGCGCGATGGCATGGAGGCGCTGGAGATCACCAACGCCAAGATGGAAGCGCTGGGTATGGCCGGTTTCGGACCTGAATTCGCGGTCTCATGCGAAAACCACGGCGGCCCAGGCCTTGTCGGTGTTGTTCAGTGGGATGCAGCGGCGGGTACCTGGAACTCGATTCAGGGCTTCGAACCGACTGACGCTGAGGTCATCAACGCACTGATCGACGAAGACTCGGGCGCATATGCTGCTGAGAACAATATTTCTCAGCGCTGCGAATAAGGTGCTCTGAACCAAACGGGGCGGCGGATCGCTGCCGCCCCGAACCCCACACTCGCACAAGGACACGCGCTGATGTTGGATGCGGCACAAACCACTGACGTGCAGGCGGAAACCCTGCTTGAGGTCAACAATATCGAGGTGATCTACAACCATGTGATCCTTGTTCTGAAAGGCGTCAGCCTGACTGTGCCCAAGGGCGGCATCACAGCCCTACTGGGTGGCAATGGTGCGGGCAAGACAACCACATTGAAGGCCGTGTCGAACTTGCTGCATTCGGAACGGGGCGAGGTCACCAAAGGCTCGATTAAATATCGCGGCGAGGGCGTGCATGAAAGCGACCCGGCTGCCTTGGTGGAGAAGGGCGTCATTCAAGTCATGGAAGGCCGCCACTGTTTCGAACACCTCACAGTCGAAGAAAATCTGCTGACCGGTGCCTATACCCGTAAGGACGGGTCTGCCGCGATCCAGCAGGACCTGGAACTGGTTTATAATTACTTCCCACGCTTGAAGGAACGCCGTCGTAGTCAGGCCGGTTATACTTCGGGTGGTGAGCAGCAGATGGTTGCGATGGGCAGGGCTCTGATGTCACGGCCCGAGACCATCCTTCTTGATGAACCCTCAATGGGTCTAGCCCCGCAACTTGTCGAAGAGATTTTTGGCATCGTAAGGGACCTGAACGAGAAGGAAGGCGTGTCCTTCCTGCTGGCTGAGCAGAACACAAATGTGGCTCTAAGGTTTGCTCATTACGGTTATATTCTGGAATCTGGCCGCGTGGTGATGGACGGCCCCGCCGCTGAATTGCGCGAAAACCCGGACGTAAAGGAATTTTATCTTGGCATGTCTGACGAAGGCCGAAAGAGCTTTCGAGACGTGCGCTCATACCGCCGCCGCAAGAGATGGCTGTAAGCGGGTGGAGGATATTTCAATGACCTATTTTGATAAGCTTGAAACCCGATCCGCTGACGAGCGCACCGCTGATCACGCGCGCGCCTTGCCAGAACAGATTGCCCGCGCTCAAAAAGCGCCCGGATATGCCGGCATCCTGTCCAACGTGGACGCCGGCACAGTGACAGACATGCAGGCGCTGGCACAACTGCCGGTTCTGCGAAAATCCGATCTGACAAAGGCGCAGGGCACCCGGCCTCCGTTTGGAGGGTTCACCGTCAAACCGGCGCGGAATTTCCAGCATGTCTTTCAATCTCCGGGGCCAATCTATGAGCCCGGCAGCACTGATCACGACTGGTGGCGCATGGGCCGGTTCCTGAATGCAGCCGGGGTTGGTCCGGGCGATATTGTTCAGAACTGTTTTGGCTATCACCTCACCCCCGCGGGCATGATCTTTGAAAGCGGCGCGCAGGCCGTTGGCGCGTCGGTCCTGCCTGCAGGTACAGGTCAGACCGAGTTGCAGGTGACCGCTGCGCGCGATGTGGGTTGCACCGCATATGCAGGTACGCCCGACTATCTGAAAGTCATTCTTGATAAAGCCGAAGCCATGGGCGTCGCGCTGAAATTTTCCAAGGCCGTTGTGGGTGGCGGGGCGCTGTTTCCAAGCCTACGACAGGATTACGCCGATCGGGGCATCGTCTGCCTGCAATGCTACGCGACCGCTGATCTGGGCAACATAGCTTATGAAAGCCCTGCGATGGAGGGTATGATCATCGACGAACACGTGATCGTTGAGATCGTCACCCCCGGCACAGGAACCCCGGTTGCACCTGGTGAAGTAGGTGAGGTGGTTGTGACCACGCTGAACCCCGATTACCCGTTGATCCGATTTGCCACCGGTGATCTGTCGGCGATCATGCCCGGAGAGTCTCCGTGCGGGCGCACAAATATGCGTATCAAAGGCTGGATGGGTCGCGCCGATCAGACCACCAAGATCAAGGGCATGTTCGTCCGCCCCGAACAGGTGGCCGCGCTGGTCGACAAGCATGATGAAATCGTCAAGGCGCGTGTCATTGCGGCGCGACAGGGCGAGATGGATACCATGACCGTTCAGATCGAAAGCCCCTGCGAGAACGATGGTGCCTATGCAAAATCGGTGGTCGAAGTCCTGAAACTGAAAGGCGCGATTGAAGTTGTGGCGCCGGGCTCATTACCAAAAGATGGCTTGGTGATCGAGGATCAGCGCGTTTATGAATAGGCATCTGCGGCGAACATTGCCGCAGTTTTTGTTAGTCCGCCCACTGGTGTTTCTTAGAGTTTTAGTCGATTAAAGGCAGACCCTACGGGATTCTCAGTCAGACGCCATGGCCGAAGTCGAATATTCAGAACACGGAACGCATAATCGCGGCGCACTAGGCACACGCTTTGTGGGCGGCATTGCCTATGTCGTGGCAGCCGCCTGTCTGTTGCCAATGGTGGCGGTTGTTCTGGCGGCGGTGACCGGTGGCACCGACACAATTTCCCATTTGTTAGAGACTGTTTTGCCTCGCTATGCGCTGACCACGGTGATCCTGGTGGTGCTGGTCGCAGCAGGGACGTTTTCGATTGGCGTCGGCGCTGCGTGGCTGGTCACGATGACCCGCTTTCCCGGAGTGCGGTGGCTGGAAATCGCTCTGGTCCTGCCGCTGGCCTTTCCGGCTTATGTGCTGGCCTATGCCTATACCTTCATTCTGGATCACCCCGGAATCGTTCAGACCACGCTGCGGGATGTGACCGGCTGGGGCCCGCGCGACTATTGGTTCCCCGAGATTCGCTCGACCGAGGGTGCGGCGGTGATGTTGATCCTGGTGTTGTATCCCTATGTCTATTTGCTGGCGCGCGCGGCGTTTCTGCAGCAAAGCGCCACGGCCTTTCTGGCGGCCCGGGCGCTGGGCAACGGCCCTTGGCATGCCTTTTGGCGCGTATCCCTGCCGATGGCACGCCCGGCGATTGCGGGGGGTGTCTTGCTGGCGGTTATGGAAACCATCGCCGATTTCGGCACAGTCGCCTATTTCGGAGTGCAGACTTTTGCCACTGGCATCTACACAAGCTGGTTTTCCATGGCTGATCGCGCTGCTGCGGCGCAACTCGCCCTTTGTCTGTTGGGTTTTGCGCTTGTCATGGCCGTGGCCGAGCGGACACAGCGCGGCAAAGCCAAATACTATCAGGCAGGCAAGCGCCACGCAGGTCTGCCAGCGGCGCAACTCAAGGGATGGCAATCACTTGCGGCATTTCTGCTATGCGCAATTCCCGTCCTGTTCGGATTCCTTCTGCCTGTGGTTATCCTAGTGCAGATGGGGTTGGAATCCGAGCAGAACCTGCTGTCGCGCCGATATATCGGGTTCATACAGAACTCGCTGACACTGGCGGGGACTGCGGCGGTTATCACCGTCAGCGCGGCGATTTCGATAGGATTCTTCCAACGCCTGCGCCCCGGACGCGGGGCCGCAATGGCGGCTTATGTGGCGCGGTTGGGTTATGCGGTGCCGGGTGGCGTGATAGCCGTGGGGCTGATCGTCCCCTTTGCGGGATTCGACAACGCACTGGATGCGTGGATGCGCCAGACCTTTGATATCTCGACCGGATTGCTGGTCACGGGATCCATCTGGTTGCTGATCGCGGCCTATATGGTGCGCTTTCTGGCCGCCGCGCTCAGCGCCTATGAGGGTGGGCAGAGTACGGTTCACGCCAATATGGATGCCGCCGCGCGGTCGCTGGGTCAAACCCCGTTAGGAACGCTGCGCCGGGTGCATCTGCCGATCCTTACGCCTTCGCTGCTAACGGCACTGTTGATTGTCTTTGTGGATGTGATGAAAGAGCTGCCCGCGACCCTGATCATGCGGCCTTTTAACTTCGACACGCTAGCAGTGCAGGCCTATCGTCTGGCCTCGGATGAGAGGCTTGAAGGTGCAGCGGTTCCGTCGCTGGTTATTCTGGCTGTCGGGTTGCTGCCGGTGATCCTGATTTGCCGTCAGGTTGGGCGCAGATAGCGGGCGGGCGATCCAAAAATACAACACCTTGATGCCAGTGGGCTTGATTCGACGGCGATTTCCGGCAAGGCTTGTCATATGAACATGCAGCCTCCCAGCCGGTTCGGGTCCGGCTCTGCCCAGATGCCGGTCGCGTTTGACCGGCGCGAGATGTCTCAAATCCTGTCTGTTTATGGCCGAATGGTTGCTGCCGGTGAATGGCGCGACTACGGAATCTCGAACCTGCGGGATATGGCGGTGTTTTCGATCTTTCGGCGCACGGCGGAACATCCCATTTACAGGGTCGAGAAGCACCCGCGCCTGCGGCTACGTCAGGGCATGTATTCCGTGGTCGGCATGGATGGGCGTATATTGAAGCGCGGGCACGATCTGCGCGCGGTTCTGAGGGTTCTGGAACGCAAGCTTATCCGGGCCGTTGACCTAGATTAGAGCCTTTTATGCGCTGTAACCGGCCCGTCACCCTGGGCGGCGATCCGGGCAATCGCCTGATCCATCGGTTCGAGCGCAACGGCCATGTGATAGGCGTTGGCGTGAAGTAGAAGGTTTTCGGCGGCAACCCAGGCAACATGGCCTTTCCAGAACAGCAAGTCTCCGCGCCGTGCGGGATCGCCCTCGGGCACCGATCCACCAACTTCGCGTTCCTGATCGCCGCTGTCTCCGGGACAAGGAACGCCGCAGGCGAGCAGTGCGAGCTGTACGAGGCCCGAGCAATCCAGCCCGAATCGACTGTTACCACCCCAAAGATAAGGGGTGCCGAGAAAAAGTTCGGCCGCGGAAACGGGATCGGTCAGCAGGGAATAGGCGGGCACGGCATGCACCCCCGGAATGAACCCGATTGGCGTTTCCAGAAATCCGCCCTCCTCAGACAGAGCCCTGATTTTACTGCCAAAGCTAAGAGAGGTCAGATCGCGGCTTTTTATATCGGGCTTCTCATAGGCATGGGTCGAAGCGGCGACGATCCAGTGAGTCTGTGGCTCAATTGGTCCCAGATGGTCCGTCGCCACCCATCCGGTATAGCCGTCCTTGCTGGCTGAGATCTTGCTCCAGCCGTTTTGGTCGTCCAAAACAGTGACCGTGTCGCCGAACAACAATTGCCGGTCGCGCGGACCGTCAGGGTGGCGTAGCAGGTCTATGACCGGTTGAATGATGCGCGCCTGAGTCATAGGCCAAGGATCTCTGGCAATGCCCCCAGGAGGGCACGCGGGCCTTGGCCCAAACCACCCTTGCTGCGACCGGGTTCCTTACTGCGTTGCCACGAATAGATGTCAAAATGCATATAGCGACTTTCGGCAGCGAACCGGCGCAGGAACAGTGCCGCGGTGATAGAGCCCGCAAATCCACCAGAAGGCGCATTGTCGAGGTTAGCGATGCCGGGTTCGATCATCGCTTCATAGGGGTCATGAAAAGGCATACGCCAGACCGGATCAGCGGCAGCCCGGCCAGCACGCGCCAGCACGTCCGCGGCTTTGTCGTCATCGGTATAAAACGGGGCCAAATCAGCGCCCAATGCAACCCGGGCCGCGCCAGTCAAAGTGGCCATCGAGATGAGCAGGTTTGGTGCCCCTTCATGCGCCAGAGCAAGGGCATCGGCCAGCACCAACCGACCCTCGGCATCAGTGTTGTTTATCTCAACCGTTAGCCCATTGCGCGCCGTCAGGATGTCGCCGGGGCGGAGAGCATTGCCCGCTACTGCGTTTTCGACCGCCGGGATCAGGACCCGTAATTGCACCTTCAGATCCAGCGCCATGATCATACGGGCCAGACCCAGCACATTGGCCGCTCCGCCCATATCTTTTTTCATCAACCCCATCGAAGCACCGGGTTTCAGATTCAGGCCGCCGGTATCGAAACAGACCCCTTTCCCAACTAATGTTAGTTTTGGCCCGTGGTCACCCCAGTTCATCTCGATCAGACGCGGGGCCTGTTCGGCAGCACGCCCCACCGCGTGGATCATCGGAAAATTCTGTTCCAGCAACGCATCGCCTGTGATGACCGAGATGTCTGCGCCGTGTTCCCGTGCCAGTGCCTCAACCGCGTGTTGTAATTGCACCGGGCCCATGTCCGAAGCGGGTGTGTTGACCAGATCCCGTGTCAATGCCTCGGCATTGGCCATGATTTCGATCCGCCGGGCATCTACGCCCTCGGGCGCGATCAGCGTAGCGTTAGCCGGGCTTTGCGCTGCATAGCGATCAAAGGCATATCCCGTCATCAGCCAGCCCAGGCATTCAGCCTCAAGCACATCTGCGGGAACGCCCGAGGCGATATGATAGGTGCCCTTGGGCAGCGATTCTGCGGCAGCGGCTAGCGGAAATCGCTTGCGTACCCGTTTTGCCCCGCTGCCATACCCCGCCAAGGCAAACTGCGGATTACCATCTGTGCCGGGCACCAGAAGTGTTTGACCCAGAGCTCCGGAAAACCCATCGGCCACAACCCAAGCTCGGATATGATCCGGCTGATCGGTCAGCCAGCTTTCAAAATCTGATTGCTCTAACACATGTAGTGGCAGCGATGGGTCGGAGGCAGGGGCGAAGGACAGGGTCATGCGTGTCTCGGCTGGTTGGATTTTCGCCCAGACTATCTGTCTGCGGCGCACTCGCAACCCCCCTCAGACGGATAGATCTTGCTGGTCCCAGACGGCAGTCAGCGATCGCTCACCCACACGGATCAGGCGGCTCAGAGTCGCCCCTGTCGCCACCGCATCGCCAGCGTCGACAGTACAGGCTACATCGCCTGCCACACGTGCCAGTGCTGTCATGCCGATTTGCTCGGATATGGCCACGAGAGATTTTGCGCATTTGCGAAGCCCGGCCCAATCGCGTTGCCGCCAAAACCGTTCACAATTCGACAACCGCAACGCCAGTTCCTCAACCGTGCGGCACAGCACATCCATCGCGTTGGTGTCGCCAAGCTGATTGTACAGGCTGCTCAGGCGATCCGGGTCCAGACGCACGGGTTCTTTCTGTTCCAGTGTGATAATCTTGTCCACCACATTCACCCCAATTGAAGTGCCCCCACGGCACTGTCAGAGATTGGCGGCAAAATGCTTTGCAAAACCTTGCACCGGTTCAAAAGAATGGGTCGAATTTTCTGAGAATTCAGGCTTCCACGCGGTTCTGTGGGCAAAACCGGGCGAGAGTCCGGTCACACCTCTTGCGTTGACGCTCACTTGCTGCCAGTACCGTAGAAACCGGACAGAGAAGGACAGGATCATGCCGATTACCACTGACGAGCTGGCCGCTGCCCGTACCGCCTGGGGCGATGGGTTGATTGCGATCTCCAAAGCTTTTGAAGACGGTGGGATCGATGCGGCCCGTTCCGTTGCCGAGGGTGTTCTGGATGCGGCATACGGCTATAATCTGGGTCCGGTCCTGTTCAAACCAACTATGGCGTCCGGAGATCAAACCTTTCGCCCGACTCGCCACGGTGCACTGGCCTATTTTGTCGGTCACGATGCCGAATTTCCGCTTGATGGCGGTTTCGGAATCAAGGGTTGGCGCGAAATGGCAAGTGAGACATCGGCCAGCTTCGTCGAAGGTGATGTCGCCATGTGGATGGGCAAGGTCATTCTGACGGATAGCCAAGGTAACATCACGCAAGTCGACAAAAGCTTCGGCTACAAAAAAGACGCTGACGGAGTGCTTCGCATCGTGCTGCACCATTCGTCGCTGCCTTACCAGCCACCGGCCTGATCCTGCGGGTCATACGATCGGGCCTCTGAAATTACGTCGATTTTTTGATATGTTTCCGATGATGTTGTCAGAATCGGATCGAGCTCATGAAATTGATTAAACGCATTCTCGTCACCCTACTGGTGATCATTCTGGCGCTTGTCGGAGTATCATATCTTTTGCCTGGTCAAGCCGAGGTGTCCCGCAGCATCACAATCGACGCACCAGCCTCGGCGATCTTTCCCTATGTGAATTCGATGCAGGAGACCGAGAAATGGTCCCCCTGGCTGTCCCGAGACCCCGAAACCAAGCTGAGCTATAGTGGCCCGGAAGCGGGTGTCGGAAACACGCTGAACTGGGCCTCGGACAACCCGCAGGTGGGAACCGGTTCGCAGGAAATCACCGAGAGCACCCCGGATCAGTCCGTGCAAACCGCACTGGATTTTGGCCCGATGGGGACAGCCACCGCCTCGTTCCAGTTGCGGCCAGAAGGATCAGGCACACAGGTTACCTGGGGATTCGTATCCGACCTTGGTATGAACCCCATGTCCCGCTGGATGGGCCTAATGATGGACAATTGGGTCGGCGGAGATTACGAGCGCGGGTTGGAGAATTTGAAGACGCTGGTTGAGGGACAGGGGTGAAGGATCAGGCAGTAGGCATCTCTCTGATGACTGCTTTGAGGCCATACCAGAAACGATTGTTGAAATGTACGTGCGCTCATAGCAGTCCCTTTGCCGCGCAGGAGGCTGGGATCAAGCCATCGTGCAGCGCAAATAACCTCCGCTGACGCGGTGTTCAACTCGGTTCAAGCCCATACAGAACGGGGCGTGGATCGTTTGGTCCTTCGCTTCAAAGCCATTTGTAGTGCCTACCATTTTGACGACAGCTTAATCGGGGCGACCACCGACAACCCGTCTGTTATTGAATATCAAATCGTGAAGACCGTAGGTTCGAATGTGCAAGTTGGTTTCTCGAAAGCCACAGATTCGATTTTGATGCTCTGAACATTTGGAAAGGTGTGTTTATGAGGCGAACGGTATTGATGTTAGCTGTTTTGGCATTAGCGGGATGCGCTTCAACCACCACTCCTCCATCAGCACCTATTCCAAACCCCGGTCGCGCGAGCGCGCCCGTCAGTTCACAACAGGCACAAATAAGGTTCCGTCAGGTCGCCTCACGAATAGAACCTGTGGCAGAACGAGAATGCCGCCGCCGCACTAAGAATGTGAATTGTGATTTTTTGATCCGCATTGATCCAGACAAAAAAGCACCCTCAAACGCGTATCAGAGTTTAAGCAAGTCGGGGCGCCCCGTTATCACAATGACTCAAGCGCTGATACGGAATGTAAACAACACTGACGAACTTGCATTTGTTATGGCGCATGAGGCCGCTCACCACATTCAAGCGCATTTGGCGCGACAGGCCCAAAATGCGGCGGCTGGTGCGGTGCTTTTGGCCGGTCTAGCAACAATTGCGGGGTCAGGGCCGAATGACATTGCCGCAGCACAAGACCTTGGAGCCTTTGTTGGCGGCCGCAGCTATTCAAAGAACTTTGAATTGGAAGCTGATCGACTAGGCACTGTAATAGCCTACAAAGCGGGTTATGATCCACTCAAGGGTGCGCTGTACTTCGCACGAGTTCCTGAACCTGGTGATCGCTTTCTGGGGACGCATCCCCCAAACTCTCAAAGATACCATGCGGTAAAAGCGACAATGTCCCAGATCGGTGGCTGACCAACTGGTGCTGGATAGGCAATGGCAACGCATGCACAGGGCGGCTTTGTCCCGCAATTTTGTCATCTCTGCCCGTCCACAAAATAATAAACCCCACTGGCGGTGCAGCGGGGTTTAATAGAGTCATAACCAACTGGCGAAGGTTACCCCTTCTTTAGAACTTCACGGCCCAGCAATTCTGCAATTTGAACAGCGTTCAATGCCGCGCCTTTGCGCAGGTTGTCCGAAACGCACCACAGGTTGATGCCATTCTCAACCGTCGAATCCTGACGGATGCGGCTGATGAACGTGGCGAAATCGCCCGCGCATTCGATGGGCGAGACGTAACCACCGGCTTCACGCTTGTCGATTACCATGATGCCCGGTGCTTCGCGCAGGATGTCGCGGGCTTCGTCTTCGTCGAGGAACTCTTCGAACTCGATATTCACCGCCTCGGAGTGGCCGACGAATACCGGAACGCGAACGCAGGTTGCGGTGACCTTGATCGACGGATCGACGATCTTTTTGGTCTCGACAACCATCTTCCACTCTTCCTTGGTCGAGCCGTCTTCCATGAAGACGTCGATCTGCGGAATGACGTTGAAGGCAATCTGCTTCTGGAATTTCTTCGGTTCAACCTCGGTGGTCGGGTTGTAGATGGCCTTGGTCTGATCCCAAAGCTCATCCATGCCTTCCTTACCGGCGCCCGACACCGACTGATAGGTCGACACAACCACGCGCTTGATCTTGGCACGGTCATGCAGAGGCTTCAGCGCGACGACCATCTGCGCGGTCGAGCAGTTGGGGTTGGCGATGATGTTTTTGTTTTTATAGTCGTGGATCGCCTCGGGGTTACATTCCGGCACGATCAGCGGAATGTCCGGGTCATAGCGATAGAGCGAGCTGTTATCGATCACCACGCAGCCAGCCGCTGCCGCCTTAGGGGCGTAAACCTTTGTGGCCTCGGAACCCACAGCAAATAGCGCCATGTCCCAACCAGTGAAATCGAATGTGTCCAGATCTTTGGTAGTGAGCGTCTTGTCGCCAAATGTCACCTCAGTACCCAGCGAACGACGGCTTGCCAGAGCAGCAAGTTCATCGACGGGGAACTGGCGTTCTGCCAGGATGTTCAGCATTTCGCGGCCCACGTTGCCCGTGGCGCCGACGACTACGACGCGATAGCCCATTTCATGTCTCCAAAGTTAAGGACGCGCGTTCATAGCCGCGTTGTGGCAAAGAAAAAAGAGGGGTTTCGGCTTATTTCACCCCGTCACACCGATTTGACACAGTTCAGTACCGTTCAGGGTTGTTTCAGCAAGGATCGATAAACTTCGACAATCGCCTGCGCTTCGCCTTCGATTCGAAAATTCTGCTCGACATGGGCGCGCGCGGCTAGTCCCGCAGCGGCCAGCGCAGCGCGGTCCTGCACCATATCCTCCAGCGCGTCGGCCAGTGCAGGGGCATTGTCTTTCTCGACCAGTCTTCCGGTCTCACCATCCTTGATTTGCGCACTGAACGCTCCGACCCCGTGACTGGCTATGGCGGGCACGCCCGAGGCCATCGCTTCAAGCGGTGTAAGGCCGAACCCTTCGTGCCGTGCGGGCGCAACGAACAGATCGAGCGCGCGATAGGTCTCGACAATCTCATCCCAAGGGCGCTCACCCAGAAAATGAACGCGGTCGCCCAGCCCGGCGTCCTGCAGCTTTTGCTCCTGCTCAGCCTGAAACGCCTCAAATTCGTTGGTGGTACGCCCGGTGAAGATCACATGCGCATCGGGGTGATTAGGCAGCACCTTCAGGGCGGCATCGACCAACAAGTCGACCCCTTTCTGAGGGCGGATACGGCCAAAACACCCGATCAGCAGCCCGTCTGGCAGACCAAGTTTTTGGCGCAGGGCGCTTTTGTCCTCGGCCGGGTGAAACAGCTCGGTGTTGACGCCATGCATGATGACAGTAGCGGGATGTTCCAGAAAGGAAGCGGCCTGTGGCGTCGTCGCGATCAGTGCGTCCATTTTCGAAATCAGCCGCTTGGTGAACCCGGAATGATCGCGTTGCGCGGCCGAAGTGAACAGCAGTTTATAGTTGCGTCGGAACACAGTGCGCAGGATCAGACCCATCAGCATCTCGGTATTCCGGCGTGCATGCCAGACCCGTTTGCGATTGGGCAGAAACAGTAGTTTCCAGAGTCTGATATGGGGCAAATCCGCCGGCAGGCCGGGGCCCGTGGCGCGGACGCCGATCATCTTCTGCTGGATTGGCAACAGTCGGATCACCGTCGTTGTCACGCCCGACAGGGAATGCTTCAGATTGGGTGCAATCACCTCAATATCTTGCACAGGCGGTCTCCGGTTTCAGTCTATGCTGTCCCGACTGAATAGATAGATCGCGCAACCAATGGCAAGGGTGACAGCAAAAAAGCCGAAAATCGCAGTATACGGCGCGGCGGAGCCGATCCCGTCGTTAGCGGCATGGATACGTCCGGTGGCAAATTGCGCCAGACCAACGCCGCCAACGCCGAAAAGGTTCAGCAGGGTGACGCCCCGCCCGACCAGATGCGGCGGCACGAAGGCCCGGCCATGGGCCATGATCACCGGAAAACTGGCGCCCAGAAAGCCGATCAACGCCAACAGCAGCACCGAGACCCAAACGCCGCTGTCAATCCACAGGCACAGCAGGCCCAGTGCTGCGACGCCCAAGGTATTACCGCTCAGGATCACCCATTTCCGGGTGCCCAGGATACGGTCCAGCGGCCCATAGGCGAAGGTTCCCGCGATCATCGCGGCCCCCATGATCAACGTAGCCGTCCCGATCTGAGCGGTGCTGAGCCCGAACACGTCATTCAAATACGGCCCGGCCCAAAGCCCTCGTATCGCACCCGATGGCGCATAAGACACAAGCATGAGAGGCAGAATGGCCCAAAGTGCAGGTTCTTTCAGCAGGTCTAGAAGTGATCCTTTTTGTTCGGTTTTTACCTTTTCAGGGTCATGCACCGTCAGCCAGATCCCCGCAGCCACCGCAGCAGAGATAATCGCCAGACCGGCCAACGTAGCGCGCCAGCCCATCAGCTCGACCGCCAGCGCCGTGGGGTATGAGGCGACCAGATTGCCGACAGAACCCACACCCAGCATCACCGCGGCGAGCGTGGCAAATTTGGCGGGTGGAAACTCTCGTGCGAAGATGTAGTAGGATGCCATCAGAACCGGCGAGCATCCTACCCCGATCAGCGCCATGGCGAGCGCCACATGGAACGGGGTCGTTGCGACCGCGAACAGGCCAGCCCCGCCAGCCCCGCCGATCAGTAGCAGCACCGCAGAACTGCGCCGAGGACCGACGCGGTCCAGTGCCCAGCCCACCGGAATCTGCATCGCCGCAAAGATTAGAAACCAAAGACCTGAAGCAAAGGCGAGGTCTTCGGGTGTTGCGCCGATATCGCGTCCCAGATCGGTAGTCAAAACTGCCAGAAAAGCGCGGAAAAACTGGCTGAGTACATAGGCCAGACACAAGATCACCAAACCTGCCTGCATTTCTTGACCTATTGTCTAGCTGCCCCGCCCCGATGCTTTGCACGCCGCGTTGATCGGCACAAGTGCCATGATTGAATCGATTGGGGCGGACATTCTTCACAATTGAGCTATCATCACGGCAGATTTTGGATTTCCCGAGTGTGTTATGACCCTCTCAGACTCTGTATTTTATGACTCCGTCCCCATTTCGGACAATTTCCTCAGCCTCAGTGACCCCGCGCAGTTCATACCTTTGCCAGAGACATGGGTTCTGGGCGTCGCCGATATCGTAGATTCGACCGGTGAAATCGCGCGGGGCCGGTACAAGACCGTCAACATGGTGGGGGCGGCCGTGATTTCAGGCATGATCAATGCGCTGGGTGGGCGCATATTTCCGTATGTCTTCGGTGGTGATGGTGCTGGATTCGCCGTATCGGGTGAGGATGCCGAGATCGCGCGGGATACGCTGGCAACATTGCAAAGCTGGGCCGAAACGGAATTCGCCATCACTCTGCGCGCGGCGCTGGTTTCGGTGGCCGACATCCGCGCCGCTGGACGTGATCTGCGTGTTGCTCGCTTTGCGCCTTCCACCGGCGTTGACTATGCGATGTTTACCGGCGGGGGACTGGCCTGGGCCGAGGCTCAGATGAAATCCGGGCAACGTGTTGTGCAACCAGCCGGACCTGACGCGCAGCCCGATCTGACCGGCCTATCTTGTCGTTGGTCCAACAGTCCAGCGAGGGTTGGTCAGATCGTTTCACTGGTTATTCAGCCTACATCAGAGTCTAATGAGGCTGAATTCGCCGCCCTGACCCAATCCATCCTGTCCGTCGCCGAAGGGCTAGAACGCGCCGGTCACCCGGTTCCGGCCAAAGGACCTCCGATGAGTTTCCCTCCGCCCGGCGTCGATATCGACGCCCATGTCTCACGCGCAGGTCGGAATCTTCTGATGCAGAAAACACGCTTGATGATCGGGAATATGTTGATCGGCTTGTTGTTCAAAACCGGGATGCGCCTGGGTCAATTCGAACCCAAGCATTACAAAGAGATGGTCAGTCGCAACGCTGATTTCCGAAAGTTTGATGACGGTCTGAAAATGACGCTGGATTGTGACTCGAGCACGTTGGAACAGCTCACTCAGATGCTGGACGACGCGCAAACAAAAGGCAAAATCAGATATGGAATGCACGCCCAGCAAGAGGCGATGATGACCTGCTTTGTTCCCTCGGCCATGCGCGACGACCATGTGCATTTTGTTGACGGGGCCTCGGGGGGATACGCGCAGGCTGCAGCGTCAATGAGGGCCTAAAGCCCTCGAGCGATTTCAGTGATCACGTCATAGGCCATCATCACGTCCTGTTCTGTGGTTTCAAACTGACCGGCCTGAAAGCGGATGACCAGATCGCCATCCACGCGGGTCTGTGTCAGGTAGATCCGCCCATCATCATTGATTGCATTCACCAGCCGCAGGTTCAGATCATCCAGATCGTCGGCCCCATCCGGCTCGTATCGGAAGGTCCAAAGAGACCACATTGGAGGCGTCAAGATCCGAAAATCCGGTTCTGCTGCTAGACGATCATGCAGTGCGCGCGACCAATTGACGTGATTCCGCAGCCGTTCGCGCAACCCCTCCAGCCCATAGGTGCGGATGACGAACCACAGTTTCAGCGCGCGGAACCGACGTCCCAATGGCACCGACCATTCCGAGTAATTGATGATCCCGTCCTTGCCGTGGGTTTTCAGATATTCCGGGCTGATCGCAAGCGTGCGGACCAGATCATCGGGGTTTTTCAGGAAATGCGCACAGCAATCGAATTGCACGCCCAGCCACTTATGGGGATTGAATACAATGCTGTCGGCCTGATCGATCCCCGGCCAGTAGTGACGATATTCGGGGCAGATCATCGCCGACCCCGCCCAGGCTGCATCGACATGGGTATAAAGGCCGTATTTCTGTGCGATCGCCAGGCAGTGATCCACTGGATCAGTTGCCCCGGTTCCGGTCCCTCCAACACAAAGGATCACGCCCGCCGGGTGGAAACCAGACTCTAAATCTAATTGAATCGCTGCTTCAAGCGCATCGGGGTTCATTCCACGCCAATCACCTTGCACGGGGATGCGCACCAGATTGTCCTGTCCAATCCCCGCAACCCAGATGGCGCGGTCGATTGAGGTATGAACCTCGGAAGAGCAATAAATGCGCAGTGGCTTTTGACCGAACAGCCCCAGCGTGTTGCCCTGCCAGTTCATCGCCTTCTCGCGCATGGTCAGCACAGCCGCCAATGTCGCAGATGACGCCGAATCCTGAATGACCCCGGCAAAACCTTTGGGCAGGTCCAGCGCTTCGCGCAGCCAGTCCATCATTCGTGTTTCCATCTCGGTTGCGGCGGGCGAGGTCTGCCACAGCATACATTGCGGCGCGATGGCGCTGGCCAGGAACTCGGCCAGAACAGACGGGGCCGAGGCGTTCGAATTGAAGTAGGCGAAGAACCGAGGGTGTTGCCAATGGGTAATGCCGGGCATCACGATTTGTTCGAAATCATGAAAGATGTCCTCGATCGGCTCGCCCTGCTCAGGGGGATGCGCGGGCAGAGCATTCAGGATATCGCCCGGCTCGGTCCGGGCGCGCACGGGCTTGTCGCCCACCGTCAGGTGATAGTCTTGCGTCCACTCGGCAACCTTCTTGCCCCAATCGGAGAATTCATTCCATTTCATCTTATCCGCCTCGGTAGCCTTTTGTCAGTATCATATGCTAAACAAGTTAAGTAAAGTCCAGTAAACGAAACTCAACCACAACCAACGTTCTATTGCGAAATATTTGGAATTGCGCGAAAATTCCATATGTCAAAGAACTTACCACAGACGTCCCGATCATTGCCGATAGCGTTGTTGCGCGCTCGGGAAAAGGTGATGGGGCCTATTCGTGGTGTGCTAACGGATGCTGGCGTCACCGAGCAACAATGGCGCGTTCTGCGCGTTTTGCAGGAAGAAGGACCTCAGGAGCCTACTCAGATCGCCGAGCGCGCCTGCCTCTTGTTGCCCAGCCTGACGCGCATTCTGAAAAAGCTAGAAGACAGCAAGCTGATCATGAGGCGGCCGGATACCAAAGACCGCCGCCGACAGATTGTCGAAATCAGCGAGAATGGGTTGCAAATTATCGACGCAAATCTGGCGGAAATGTTGGAGCTGGCGGAACACACCCGCTCTTTGCTCGGGGCAGAGCAGCACGAGAAGTTGCTGGACCTTCTGGTAGAGCTTCACCAGCTGGAAGGCTGAGCGCAATGCTCAGAACAGGCTCTAACCAAGTTGTTTGCCGTCGTTCAGACCTCGTTTTAGGCCCCAAACTATAAGCATTGTGGGCGGAGAAGGTAATATTCGTTGCCCGTAGATGGTTCGCGTCGTAGCCTCATCCTTACCTTTAACAAACGGTTCAATGCAGATGGATGGGCCCAAACCGCCAGAACCGGCACCGCCTGCACATATTGCAAAGCAGGATTTGAGCGAACGAGTGGGCGCGCGTGTACGCCGGGCGCGTCAAATGCGAGGCATCCCGCGCCGGATCCTGTCTGAGAACTCGGGCGTTTCCCCACGCTATTTGGCGCAGCTTGAGGCGGGTGAGGGCAACATCTCGATCGGCGTGTTGCACCGTGTCGCACAGGCACTGGATTACAAAGCCGAATGGTTGATTGGTGAAGATGATCCGTGGGATTCGGATGCTTTGCAGATAGTTGAGCTTTTCCGACAAGCCAGCGACGACGTCAAAGAAAGCGTCAGGCGTGCATTGCAACCTCATCCAGATGAGGATGCACGTGCGCATCGGGTTTGTCTGATTGGGTTACGCGGAGCGGGTAAGTCAACTCTTGGCGCTATGCTGGCTGCTGCACAAAGACTGCCGTTTGTTGAGCTCACAGCCATGATTGAAGAGATGGCCGGCATGCCCATGTCTGAAGTGATGGCGTTCTACGGGCAAGACGGGTATCGCAATCTGGAAGCGCAGGCGCTGGATCGGGTGATTGCAGAGCATGATCGGGTCGTGCTGGCAGTCGCGGGCGGGATCGTATCAGAGCCTTCGACCTATGCGACCCTGCTTGGCCGGTTTCACACCATCTGGCTGCGCGCGTCACCGACCGAGCATATGGACCGCGTGCGCGCCCAAGGCGACGAACGCCCGATGGCTGGAAATCCCAAGGCGATGGAGCAGCTCAAGAACATATTGGCCAGTCGCGAGGCTTTGTATGGGCGGGCAAATGCGCAGCTAGATACATCGGGCAGGGCGCCCCATGTTTCGCTGAACGAGCTGCGCCTACTGATTGAGGAACAAGGTTTCCTGATCGAAAAATTGGGTTCTATTTAGGATCTTTCAGCCAATCCTTTTCAAATTCCACCCCGTCCAGTTCCGCAAATCGCCGTACCCGGTCCAATTCGGCCTGCAGGCGGCGGGTTCTTGCGTCAGACCAACGCACCGACCGTTCTGGCCATACGGATCGGACTTGCAACAGTCCACGGTCTCGCTGGGCCTTCATGTCGATGCGTCCGATCAACCGGTGCCCTTCAAGCAACGGAAAGACATAATAGCCGTAGGTACGCTTGGGTTCGGGTACGAACACCTCGATCCGATAGTGGAATCCGAACAACCGCTCGGCCCGGTTCCGGTCACGCAACATAGGGTCAAAAGGGCTGAGAACTCTGATCCGGCCCGGCGCATCGGGCAGCTCTGTAGCGTGTTCACATAGACCGGGGCGGGCGAACACTTTTCGTTCCCGCCCGTCTGCGCATTCGACGCAGATCTCTTCGATTTCACCCTGTGTTAGAGCCTGTTGGCACCAGGATTTTGCCTCGGCAGCGCTTACCGTATCCCAGAACGCGGCAAGCTCTCCCGATGTGGCGAACCCCAGCCGGTCGAGTGCGGCGTTACACAACCAATCCACAGTTTCATTTGCGTCGCAATGCAAATTGCCGGGGCAAAGTTGAGTTTCTATAACCCGCTCTGTCAGGTCATAGCGTTTCTGAAACCCATCGCGTCCAACCACGGTCAGCGCGCCGGATCGCCAGAGATATTCCAGCGCGGTCTTGGATGGATGCCAGTCCCACCAACCGCCAGATCCCTTTTTCTCGTCTTTTCCGACATCGGACGAGCCAACCGGACCATGGTCGCGGATATGTTGTAGGACGGTTTCGAACTTTTGCTCAAACCCGTCACGCCGCCAGTTCTTCCAGCGGGCTTTCAACATGTCGGCATCGCGCAGGAACCGCAGATGCCAATGGCGATAGAATTCCATTGGGATCACCGCCGCATCGTGCGTCCAATGCTCAAACAGCGCGCGGTCGCGTTCGTAGAGCTGCTTGAGGTAGCGCGAACGATAGCTGGGCTTACGCGCATATAGGATCATGTCATGCGCGCGGGCGACGGTGTTGATACTGTCGAGCTGGACAAACCCTAAACGATGGATCAGCTGTAACAAGTCATCGCCTTTGGAACTTCCAGTAGGCTGTTCCAAAAGCGCGTGCCGATCCATGAACAGCGCCCGCGCCGCGCGGTTGTCCAGACGTTGCAGCGCCATCTGGCGTTATCGCCGTTTCAGCGTGTCGCCATAGCTGATCTTGGGGGTCAGGGTAACGCGGGTTTCAACCTCGGATTCCGGATCGGCCAACTTCGCCGCAATGATCTCGGCCGCGGTGCGCCCAATCTCGGTCCGGCAGGCATCCATCGTGGCCAGCTTGCGCGGCAGCCCCTGCAGCAGCTCTACATTGTTGAATCCGGCTAAACCGATCTGACCGGGCACGTCGATCCCTTGATCCAGCAAATACAACAGCCCACCCGCGCCGATCATATCGTTGGAATAATACAGAAAATCCAACTCGGGCGAGCGTTCAAGCATCGCTTGTGTCATCTCGCGCCCCTTGGCCAGCGCCGAGCCACCCGAATAAAATTCACGGTCCTCAATCTCGATCCCGTGCTTGCCCAGCACTTCGGTGAACCCTTCGAACCGTTTACGGGCACGGTGGTCCAACGGCATCTTGGTGCCCATAAACCCGATATGCTCATAGCCCGCCTTCAGGATTGCCTGCGCCATTTCGCGCCCGGCGCGGCGGTGAGAGATTCCCACCATCGCATCCACCGGTTTGCCATCGGTATCCATGATCTCGACCACCGGTATGCCAGCTGAATCCAGCATAGCGCGCGCGGCTTCGGTATGCTCCAGCCCGGCAATGATCACGCCTGAGGGCCGCCACGAGAGCATCTCGTACAGCACTTTTTCTTCTTTTTCTGGCAGATAGTCCGTGACGCCAACCACCGGCTGCAGTTCAGTATCTTCCAGCACCTGATTGATACCGGTTAGAACTTCGGGGAAGACCATATTTGACAATGACGGGATGATCACAGCGACAAGATTCACCCGGCTTGACGCCAATGCTCCCGCGATCTTGTTGGGCACATATCCCAGCTCTTTTGCGGCGGCCAAAACACGGGTACGGGTGGCATCCGACACATCCCCGCGATTACGTAGCACCCGGCTAACGGTCATTTCGGATACTCCGGACGCTTCCGAGACATCACGAAGGGTAAGCGGGCGTTTTGTTTCTGTTGTCACCGAGATACCTGCATTGTTTGTTTGGCTGATGGTAGCGTGAACAGGGCGAATTGTTCAACTGTTGTGCAAAGCTCATGACAATCTGAAAAAACCCCGCTAGAGAAAACGACGCGCGGCCCCGTGGCTCAACTGGATAGAGCAGCCCCCTCCTAAGGGGCAGGTTGCAGGTTCGAATCCTGCCGGGGTCGCCAAAACCACCTGAAAAATATGGCTTATTTACAGGACGTTGTGCGGAAGACTGCAAAAAGTCCCGTCAGCTTTCGGGCCGTAATCGACTGAAACGACCGATTTCTCGTACAAAACCTGTACAAAATTCGCACGTTTGTGCGTATTTCGGGGGCCAATCATGAGCCGCCATAGCTTTGATCCCGAAATCGCGGGACGTGTTGGCCTGAACGCGGCGGTGATTTTCCAGAACATCACCTTCTGGATCGAGAAGAACCAAGCCAATCGCCGCAACCATCGAGACGGGCGGTATTGGACTTACAATTCGATCTCGGCCTTTAGTGAGTTGTTCCCCTATCTGAGCGAAAAGCAGATCCGAACAGCGCTCGAAAAGCTGGTCAGTGCAGAGCTGATCATCAAGGGCAATTTCAGCGATGATCGCTATGACCGGACCTGTTGGTATGCCCTGGGCAACTCCATTTGCCCAAATGGGCAAATCGATCCGACCGAAAGGGAAAATGATGCATTTGCCCCTGAGGGCAAGCCATCTGCCCCAGAGGGCAAATCCTATAAGAACAGATATAAACCATATCAAAAACCAAATCCTTCGCACGCGAAGGTAGCGGTGGAGGATGAGGTTTCAGAAAAGATTTTGTCCGCCTATCCCGAGGATCGCGTTCGCGGCAAAGCGGTTTGTAACTCGCAGATCCGCCAAGCGCTGGCCGACGGAGTGGACGCCAAAGACCTCGAGGACGCCGTGCGGACCTATGCGACCGAGAGCGAAGGCTTCACCCGCTCCAAGGTGTGCTTCTCCGACAATTGGTTCTCCTCTGGCCGTTGGTTGAAATACCTTCAGGAGGTTGAGGAGGCGCGAGAAGCGGGCAAAGCCAAAGAGGTGGAATTGCTGAAAGGTTTGGCCGACTGGGTCACGGACAAGCATCCCCTTTGCCGCCACATAACACCCGGCCAAGTGACCGCTTTGCTAGCCGCGAACCTAGTCAGCTCAGCTGAAATCGAAGCGGCGGGGCTCAGAGCATGAGTGCGACAGACCCCCACAAAGAGCAGAGAGCAAGGTTACCCACCGATTACATCGGCGGGTCTTGTGAGGGGCGGCAAGCCTCCCCTTCAAACCCCAACCAGACGCACGCAAGCGGCGTCAAAGAGGGCCTTTCCGAGAGCGTGATCTTTCGATGCACACCGTCGGAAAAGGCAGCGCTTGTGGCCAAGGCGCGCGCGGCTGGCCTGCCCAATGCCACGCTGATGCGTGAGGCCTTGGGGCTAACCGAGGCACGTCGGCGCAAGCCCGTCCCGCGAGTTGACCCGAAGCTGACTTTTGCGATTGCCCGCGTCGGCGGCAACCTCAATCAGCTCTCCCGCTGGATCAACGGCGCGGTCAAATCCGGCCGCGCGAGCCAGATCGACGCGCTCAAGGTCGCGGTGCAGCTAGTGGCCATCGAACGGCAGATGGCGCAGATCGTGGCGGCACACACGGGCGGTGGCGAATGATCATCTCGTTCTTTTCCACCGGCACAGGCGGCGGAGCCGCACCCGTCGACTACCTGACAGCGCGTGAAGTTCTTGCCTATGACGAGAACCGCCACCTCATCCGCGACGACACCAGTAAACCGCAAACCAAGATCCGCGACCCGTTGCCTGAGGTGCTGCACGGTAACCCCGACCAAACCCGCGACCTTATCGATGCGAGCTCCAACAAATGGAGCTACACGGCAGGTGTGATCAGCTTTGCCGACAGCGACGATCCCAGTCCCGCCGCCCAGCAAGAGGCCATTGAGCTATTTGAGGCTCTGGCCTTTGCTGGGCTGGACAGGGATCAATACGATTGTCTCTGGGTGCGCCACTCGCATGAAGGCAATGTCGAGCTGCACTTCTGCACGCCACGCCTTGAGCTGAGCACGGGCAAGGCGTTGAACATCGCACCGCCAGGCCATGAAAACGCCTTTTCCAGCCTGCGTGATTTGATGAACAAGACGCACGGTTGGGCAGACCCTTTGGAGCCAGATCGCACTCGCGAAGTGAGGGCGACGATTGAAGCGCCGACGCGCGCGCAAGGTCGCGAAGCGCTGCACGATTGGATCCTCGATCAGATCAGCGTCGGCACCATCACCGACCGCGCCAGCATGATCGATGCTTTGGCCGATGCAGGCTTTGATATCCCCCGTGCCAGCAAGAATTACATCACCGCCAAAGACCCTGACACCGGCGAGCGCTGGCGTTTGAAAGGAGAGATTTTCCATGACGACTGGCAAGCCGAACCGCCTCGCCGAGAAATTGAACGCGGACCTGGAGACAGTACGCAGCGACCACGCCGCCTTGATGGCATCTCAACTGGAGAGCTTCAGGAGCGATTTCAGCAGCATTGCGACCAGCGCGCTGCATACAATCGAGACCGATATCAGGTTCTTTCTGAGCGACAGCAGGAGCGAGTTGGAGAGGCGGAGCGAGACGATCAGGCGCTGGTTGACGATCTCACCCTGGGTGATCGTGGTGATGGTCTCATCCTGGATCGCGACAGTGCTGATCGCGAGTTGGTTTTGGACGGGTTTGATCACGCGCTCGGAGATGACGAGGCTTGGCCTGACACGGATCGAACAGGCTGGGCAGACATGGGTGACGCTGGACCCCGACCGGACCGAATTGAAGACCTGCACCATGGCCGGGACGCCGGTCATCTGTATCGAGATCAAGGAACCCTAGATGACACAGACCCTGACAGCATTGGAACGCGAATTGCTCGCATCCGTCGAGCGGTTGGTGACGGCCTGCGAGAGTTCAGCCAAGGAATTGCACGCCTTGGAGAAGCGCTCGACCAGCAGGATCGAAAGCAAGGTGAATGGCTTGGCGCATTGCGTGGCGCTATTGATGAAATCACATCTCACGTCCGTCACCACATTGGCCGACTTGCTGCGCGAGGAGCAGAATTACGCGACGCTGCAGGCGGGGTTAGAGACCAGCTGGAAACTAGCGAAAGACGCCGAGAAGCGGTTGACCGAGAGCTAGACGCGAGAGATAGCCACCGCAGCGCCGGACATTCGCTTTGATCTAACTGCAAATGTTGGCGTGGTTCGAGGGTCTGCAGTGGGAATCTTAGATTCGTTCTGCAGCAATTCACCACACGTCTGCGATTTCTTTGCTGGGTGCGTATGCGGATAAACCGGAACTTCATGTAGAATGCAGCGAAGAGCTCGAAAGAGCCTAGTACGACAGATGCTGCAATTTGCACAAATGGCAGGAATTGCTGAATAGCCGGCTTCGGGCAGCATGTCTGGCAGTGGTTAGATAGAGCTGATGAAACGACCCGCGAACATCCTTTTGCGCTTTATAGCTGAGAAGAAATGAACAGATTTTTCTTCTCTAAGCTGGCTCAGTTTCCCTTGACCCTCGAATACTGACTCGGCGTGATGCCGGTTTGATTTTTGAAAGCACGGGAAAAATTCTGAGGGTTTTCGTACCCGAGCTCAAAGGCGGCTTCTTGAACGGTGAACTGTTTGGTAGCCAGTATTTCTTTCGCTCGGTCAACTTTGGCTCGGTTCACCACCGACCGAAAGCTCTCCCCCTCGGCAAGCAGCCGGCGTTGTAGAGTGCGAGGTCCTATGTCGAGCGCCAGTGCCGTGCGGTCCAGCGACACTTTTTGGGAATCGAGATGCTGCCTCAAAACGGCAATGACAACGTCCGCGTAGCTTTTAGGCGCAATTGGTGCGATTTCGCGATGTAGATCGTAAACTGTGATCGGTTTCCCCGGACACGGCCCTGAAGATGTCGCCATGTCAACTTTTGGGAAGCAGATTTCCAGACGTCCTGTGTTCCAGCTCACCTGGCAGCCGAATGTGATTTCTGCATCATCGGCAACTCTCGGTTTCGGAAAATCGCATTTGATTGCACTCGGAGTCCACTTACGCCCAAGATAGTGGCGAAAGATGCTGAGCATGGAACCAAGTGCTGAATAAGCAATCTCTGGATACACGTGATGCTGGCGCAGACCAAACCTGTACCCATAGCAAGCAAGGTTTCCATTATACCGAAGTGTGGTTCGGTCGGCAGAAGAGTGCAGCGGCATTATCGAACCTGCCCGTTGTAATGCTTGTCCTAAAGTCGGTGCCGAGAGGACGTATTCGCCCCATAAGCCATAGTCCCGAACGGTTAGGTTGGGTGCCCACATCAGACCAACATTCTTGCCGCCAACTTCCTGACAGATCCTGGCAACAAAGTTCGCGAAGGACATTTCCGGCAGATAGCCCTTCTTGTGATCAATTAACTCTTGGGTAAGGGCAGAGGCAGCAAGGGCCTTTCCAAGAGTGCGCGCGCCAAATTGCTCCAGAACAAAGTCTGGCATGGGGCCAAGAGCTTTGGCGGCGATCATGGGCGGCAGTGACAAATCGAGCTCCTGCGAAACCTGTCGTGAAATGACACTCGCATTCAGCATGAATGCGCTATCAACTACAAGGTGGGCGAACTTTAACTGCGCAACGTAGCGCGCGTGAACCATCAGGAGGAAAAGTCATGTTGCGGTTCTGGTTAATAACTCTTTCGATGACCATTACGGCACCTGCTCTTGCACAGGAGGCGCCCAAGCTCATACTTCAGCTTACGGTTGACCAGCTTCGCGGTGATCTGATTCAACGCTACAGCAAGGGTATGGGCGAAGATGGCTTCTTTCGGCTGATTAACGAGGGCGTTCACTATGCAGATGCCCATCATCGCCACGCGAACACGGAAACCATCGTCGGCCACACGACACTCGCAACCGGGGCGGACCCCTCGGTGCATGGTATGGTGGCCAATCTTTGGTTTGATCGGGTGACCGGGCAGCAATTCTATAACGTGCAGGATGCCGATTACCCGCTTGTTGGTGCCAGTGGCGTTGACAAGGACAGCGAGATCGACCCGACGCAACGTGCAGCCACCACCGATGGCCGGTCGCCGCGCTCGATTATTACCTCGACCATCAGCGACGAAATCGCGCTGCATTACGGGCCAGAGGCCAAGATCTTTGGTGTGTCGGTCAAGGACCGCGGCGCGATTTCGATGGCAGGGCATGCGGGGCAGGCCTATTGGTTTTCGAAATCTGACTATGGCTTTGTAACCTCCACCTACTACCGGGAAGATTATCCTGATTGGGTCGAAGAGTGGAACGATTCCGGGAAGGTCCGCTCTTATGAGTTCCGCGACTGGAACCTGCTGTTGCCAGAAGAAAACTATCTCTTTGCGAACCGGGACAATCAGGAATGGGAAACCATCATGGGCGAGTTCGGCCGTGTTTTCCCCCATTCGTTTGGACCGGCTGACGGAGATTATTACACAACATTGCTGACAATCAGCCCAGCGGGGGACGCGCTGACGTTGGACTTTGCCAAGGCCCTGATCGAAGCGGAAGACATCGGTCAGGATGATGTGCCCGACTATCTGGCAGTCAGCCTGTCTTCGACGGATTACGTGGGCCATATCTTTGGCCCCTCCAGCCTTGAATCCGAGGACAATCTGAAACATCTCGACAAGGAACTGGGCGCTTTCCTGACCTATGTTGATGAGACGATTGGTCTGGATAATGTGCTGATCGTTTTGTCTGCGGATCACGGCGCGTCGGAAACTCCGGGTTCCTTGGCCGAAATCGGGATTGAAGCGGAGTATTTCGATTTTAACGCAATTGATAGAGAACCGGGCTTTAACCGGCTGAAGGAACAATTTGGTGTTTCCAAGGAACTGATCGCAAACTTCTCACAGCCTTATCTGTACCTGAACAAGGAACTGATCAGAGAGCGCGGGTTGAATGAGCTGGAAGTTGAGCGTGCTGTTGCCGAAGAGCTGGTAAAGATCCGAGGGATTGCCTTTGCTGTCGGCGCAACCGAACTGCGCAACGGACTGGTCGGCGATACACTTGTAAACCGGGCGGTCGAGGCGAATTTCCACCCTGATCGGTCCGGCGATATCTATATCGTTTTTGAACCGCACTGGTTCGTTGCCGATCTGGATGGACTGATTGTCGCCGGCTCGCACGGTGCGCCCTGGCCGTATGACTCTTATGTGCCCATCATCGTTTCTGGCCCAAACATCGAAGCTCAGCGTGTGGTTCGCCGCGTCGAAACCGTCGATCTTGCCCCTACCATTGCTGCATATCTGGGGATCAAGGCCCCGACGGGGGCTGGTGGTAAGATTTTGCTCGAGGTGTTCGAAAACTAATTCGACAATATGAGAATCCACCTGGCAATCCCTATCGGAAAGGAATGCCGGTGATACCCAATTCTTTTGGGGTTCTGCGCCCCCTAATCTGAGGAGACACAACCGTGTTCAAGCCAATAAAAACCTTTGTACGTTCTGCGGCCCTTGCCGGTCTACTGGGCTCTGGCGCCGTGGTCCCGAGTGTCAACGCTCAACAGACATTTGATGATACAGGTGATATTCTTGCGAGATCTGCACAGGTCGAAGATATCGAATATCAGATCATGGTTCAGCGTGCGACGCAGACTGCCCTTTGGGGAATGCCAGCGGCGGGTATGATTGACTTCCTGAAAGGGATCAGGCGCGACCTCGGCGGCGATTACAATGATGTTGTCTATTTGAACAAACCATTTGATTCCAGACATGGTTTCTTAACCGCCAACGACGTGACGGCCTATTCATGGGCTTCAATGACGTCCGCGCCCGGTCCGCTGGTGATCGAGGTTCCTGCAGCCAACGACAAGGTCGACTATTTCGGGTCTATCGTAAATGCATGGGATCAGCCTATTGCTGATGTTGGGCCAGATGGGTTCGACAAGGGTAAGGGCGGCAAATACTTGCTGCTGCCCCCGGGATATAACGAGAAGTCCTTGGAAGAGCTGGAAGCTGCTGGCTACTTCCCGTTTGAGACGGACACCTTTGAATCCGGCTTCTCCTTTCGTCCACGCCTTTACAACGGGGCCACGGATCTTGATGCGGCGGAATATGCCCAGACCATCAAAATCTACTACCTGTCCGAGGCCGACAACCCGCCTCCGACTACTTATCACGAGGCATCTGAAGTGCCTTATGACTCACTGCCCTATTACAACGAGACCTACTTTCAGGATCTGAACGACTATGTTCAGAACAACCCGATCCGTCCGCAGGACAAGATCATGATCAATTTCCTGAAGGATCTGGGCATCGAAAAGGGCAAGCCGTTCGAGCCGACGGAGCGTCAGATGAAGGCGATGAACGAAGGTTTGGTTCTGGCCTATGCCTCTATGCAGCGGTATTTTGTCGAGCCTGGCCTTGCAACTATCCCGTTGTGGAAGAACGAGGATGGCTCGCTCAAGAACCAGTGGTTGGTCTGGGATTTTGCAGAAGGGCAACCACAGGCAGGTTTCCCGTATGAGACAGACACCGAGGTTTTGGTCGATGACCGGGCTGGTGGTACCTATTTCTGGATCACATACCTGCCCAAACAACTGGGTGGCGGAACCTTCTACCTTACGGGTCTGCGCGACAGCGACGGCGAGATGTACGACCATAACAAGACCTACAAGCTGAACGTTCCTGCGGATACGCCTGCGGACAACCTGTGGTCAGTCATTGTTTACTCAATGGAGACGAAGAGCTTTATCCGCAATGTTGATCCTGTCGGTTTGTCGTCGCGAAATGAAGACACGATGCAGGTCAATGATGATGGTTCTTATGACATCTATTTCGGCCCCGAAGCGCCGGAGGGCAAAGAAAGCAACTGGATCCCGACGACAGAAAGCTACTTCCTGCTCTTCCGTCTTTACAGCCCGACGCCGGGCTGGATGGAAACTGGCTGGATGCTTGGAGATGTGGAGAATATTTCCGACTGATAATTTGGCTTGGGCGCCGGGCGAAATGGGCATCTGGCGTCATTTTTTTCTGTGTTAGCAAAAAAGTGTTTTCAATGAAGTCTCTGAGAGCAGCCATGCACCAAAACTGTACGTAGGTCAGCTTTGTCCGGAGGCTGTGTGAAAACTCCCGCTGTTGCCGGAGAGATGGTATGCTTTCGGCATTGGATGTGGAGGCATTCCATGGGGCAGTTTATCGAAGGCGTGGATCGACATCAGGCGATGTTGTTGCCCGAATGTCTGGACGATTATGTTGACGAAGACAGCGCCGTCCGAGCGATTGATGCATTCATCGATATGCTCAGCTTGGCGGATTTGGGTTTCCAAACCTCACCAGCCGCGACCGGTCGGCCTGGTTATCATCCTGGACT
The DNA here is from genome assembly GCF_056540645.1 of Ruegeria sp. AM5. Lineage (NCBI taxonomy): Bacteria > Pseudomonadati > Pseudomonadota > Alphaproteobacteria > Rhodobacterales > Roseobacteraceae > Ruegeria > Ruegeria sp. AM5. Next base: position 121,252 of record NZ_JBQFXC010000008.1, read on the forward strand.
TATGCTGCGGGTCTATCTCTACGGATACTTGAACCAAATTCAGTCTTCGCGGCGGCTAGAGCGGGAGTGCGGCCGCAACCTGGAACTCATTTGGCTGACGGGCCGATTGAAGCCCGACTTCAAGACGATTGCCGACTTCCGCAAGGATAACGGTCCGGCGATCCGCAAGGTATGCCAACAGTTCGTCGCTCTATGCCGTGACATCAATCTGCTGGATGGAAACCTGGTCGCCATCGATGGCAGCCGGTTCAAGGCGGTGAATGCCAAGGCCAAGAACTACACGCGCGGCAAGCTGCGCCAGAAGCTGGGTGAGATCGACAAGGCCATTGAGCGCTATCTGGGTGAACTGGATCGCGCGGACGAGGTGTTTGAACAGACCGGCACCGTGTTGCCCGCGGCACGAATGGAACGCACGCTGAGAAAGCTGGAACATCTGCAAAAGGAAGCGGCGCGCTACAGATCAATCGAGAGACGCATGGATGAAACCGGCGAAACGCAGGTGTCTCTGAGCGATCCTGACGCGCGATCCATGGCCACAACGCCCCGCATGCCCCGCGTCGTTGGCTACAACGTACAGACGGCGGTTGAAGCCGAGAACCACCTGATCGTCGCGCATGAAGTCACCATGCATGGATATGACAGGGATGCCTTGTCGATGATGGCGGCGGCTGCGCGCGATGCGATGGCCTTGGATCGGATCGAGGCCATAGCCGACAAGGGGTATTACAAGAGCGAGGAAATCCTTGCTTGCGAAGAAGCCGGTATCTCTGTCGTCGTTCCCAAGCCTCAAACCTCGAATGCCGGAGCCCGGGGCCAGTTCGACAAAGCCGACTTTGCCTATGATGCGGAGAACGACGTTTATATCTGCCCCGCTGGCGAGCAACTGAGCTACCGGTTCACGGGGCCACAGGACGGCAAAGCTATCAGGGTCTACTGGTCGAGCAATTGCGAAAGCTGTGTCATCAAGGACAAGTGCACCACTAGCAAACAGCGCCGCATTCGCAGGTGGGAACATGAAGACGTGCTGGAACGCGTACAGCATCGGCTGGACCAGGACCCCACCCAACTGGCTGTTCGCAGCATGACCGTCGAGCACCCCTACGGCACGATAAAATCGTGGATGGGAGCTACACACTTCAAGATGAGACGGTTGAAAAACGTTGCCACGGAGATGGCCCTGCACGTTCTTGCCTACAACTTGACCCGTGTCATGAAGATCATCGGCATCCCGGCTTTGGTTGCCGCGATGAAAGCCTAAAAGGCGCCTCCTTGGCCAAAAAACAGCATCCCGAAGAAGCTAAATCGTCCCGATGGCCTCAGAAACGGCACTCTGGCCAAATCTGAAAGATCAAAGAGGACAAATCGAAAAAATACGCTCCAACACCCAACCCCGGGGAAAGCTGCACGAACCTAGCCCGTTTCCACACAGCCTCTCCGCTCAGCGGACCTTCGCCGCACGCCACATCAAGGTCTGCAATGCGGAGATAGTGTTGAAAAAGTCGGTTGATTGGTTGGTCTGGCGCTGATTCACTCGTTTTGAGAGTGGAGGACTTAGCAATGATGGGACC
>NZ_JBQFXC010000009.1:0-116465 GCF_056540645.1 Ruegeria sp. AM5
CCGCAAACCAGCCCGACCTGATCGAAGTGCAGGAACGTCCTGGCCCAACGGGAGGAGACGTTCCGCTAGGAATGTCGAAGACGGGCGGGAGTGTTTTGGTTCAGACGTCCAGCGAACGGGCGATGAGTTCTTTCATGACTTCATTCGTCCCGCCATAGATCATCTGGACCCGCGCATCCGCATAGAGCCGCGCGATCGGGTACTCCATCATGAACCCATAACCGCCGAACAGTTGCAGGCATTCGTGCATCACTTCGTTCTGCACCTCAGAGCCCCAGTATTTCACCATCGAGGCCGTCGCAGCATCCAATTCACCGGCCTCCAGTTTTCCAATGCAGTCATTGACGAAACTGCGCAGTACCTCGGCCTTGGTTTTACACTCGGCCAACTTGAAACGTGTGTTCTGGAAGTCCATCACCCGTTGTCCGAACGCCTTGCGCTCCTGCACGTAGTCCACCGTCTGCGATATGGCGAAATCGATCGCGCCCAGCGCCATGATCCCGATGGTCAGCCGCTCCCACGGCAACTGCTTCATCAGTTGATAGAACCCCTGCCCCTCTTCCGGGCCCAGCAGGTTGGTCATTGGCACCTTAACGTCTTCAAAGAACAGCTCAGCCGTATCGTTGCCCTTCATTCCCAGTTTCTTGAGGTTCCGCCCCCTCCGGAATCCGTCAGCCCCGTCGGTTTCGACCACAATCAGAGAGACACCCTTCGCCCCTAACGACTTGTCAGTTTTGGCAGCCACAATAACCAGATCAGCCGATTGCCCGTTGGTGATAAATATCTTGGACCCGTTGAGCCGATAAGAATTGCCATCCTTCTCAGCGGTCGTCTTCACCGCTTGCACATCCGATCCCGTGCCCGGCTCGGTCATGGCCAGCGCGCCGATCATCTCACCCGAGGCCAGTTTCGGCAGCCACTTCTGTTTCTGATCCTCACTGCCATAAGCGGTGATGTAGTGGGTCACGATAGACTGGATGCCATATCCCCATCCTGCGTCCCCGCGCGCAGTCTGCTCATACAAAGTAACGGAATCGAAACCCATCCCGCCGCCGACGCCACCATATTCCTCAGCAATCGAACCGGCCATCAGACCCGTCTCGCCCGCCTGCAACCAAAAGGTACGATCAACCGCCCCGTTTTCGGCCCATTTCTCGGTATTGGGTACCAAGGCATCATCCATGAACCGGCCCGCCATTTCAGCAAACATTCGGTGTTCGTCAGTAACCCAGGCGGCGGTGCTGGTAAAAAGCGACATCAAATAGCTCTCCAGATCAGGTGTTTGCCCAAAACTAGCCGGGTGTGTGATTCCTTCCAATCCATGTGACGTGGCGTCCAGGACAGATACTACGCAACGTCCTTGGCACCGTTGCCGAATTTGGGGCCAAACGTTCACATCTGTGTTCCCACGCCTGACAGAGCAGGCCATCATCGACCATATTGCGCATACGCCCCGGACGACGCAGGAGACAGCATAATGCCCCGCGCCTTTTCTGAACTGACCTTCACACCTGCCGTTCGCGCCCATCAAGAGCGGATGGGATCCGCAGCGACCTACGCGAAATTCCTGAGCCTAGGACCAAAACAGGGCCACCAAATCGGACCGACCGAAGAGGCGTTCATTCGCGCCCGCGACGGGTTCTATCAGGCCACCGTCTCAGAAACCGGCTGGCCTTATGTGCAGTTTCGCGGTGGGCCGATAGGGTTTCTGAAAGTGCTGGACCCGCACACCATCGGCTATGCGGACCTGTCTGGTAACAAACAATATATCTCGCGCGGCAACCTGGATGGAAACGACCATGTGGCGTTGATCTTGATGGATTACGCGAACCAGCGCCGTCTCAAGATTCTTGGGCGGATGACATTCAAGGAAGGTGCCGCGGCAGCAACTGATCTTTACATCAAAGGCTCCGAGACCGAGGCAGAACGGGCCGCGATCATCAAAGTTGAAGCGTTTGACTGGAATTGCCCCCGCCACATCACGCCGCGCTTTACCGAGGCCGAGCTTCGGCCACATCTGAATGATCTGGGTCAGCAACTGGCTGTTCTGCAAGCAGAAAACCAGCGTTTGCTGCGGGAATTGGCTGAGCTCAAAGCTGCTGGCGATATACGAAGCTGAAATCCGCGCCAGTTCAGATGTGAAACGAATGGCGCGCGATCCCTATGGATCTGGGCAGCAAATTGTGACGCAGGGTTGCCCTTTGGCCCAAGCTTTGCTTTGTCCTTTCTAAACATCACGACCTGCCGTCCGCTCGAGGCAGGAGCGGATAACAGAGAGGATCATCACATGGCAAAAGTTGCGTTCCTTGGCCTAGGCGTCATGGGCTACCCGATGGCCGGGCATCTTCAGGCTGCCGGCCACGAAGTCACCGTCTACAACCGCACCGCATCCAAGGCCGAGGCTTGGGTCGCCCAGCATGGCGGCGCGATGGCCCTGACACCGCGGCAAGCCGCAGAAGGGGCCGAATTCGTGATGGCCTGCGTTGGCAATGACGACGATCTGCGTATGGTTTGCACAGGTGAAGATGGCGCCTTTCACGGAATGGCCAAGGGTGCGGTATTTGTTGATCACACCACCGTCTCGGCCAAGGTCACGCGCGAGTTGTACGAGGCTGGCAAGACACAGGGGGTTGCTTTTTTGGACGCCCCGATCTCGGGCGGTCAGGCGGGAGCCGAAAACGGTGTGCTATCGATCATGTGCGGCGGTGACATGGACGCTTATCGTGCTGCTGAGCCGGTGATGCAGGTCTATTCCAAAATCTGCCGCCGCATTGGAGACAGCGGCGCGGGTCAAATGACCAAAATGTGCAACCAGATCGCGATTGCCGGGCTGGTGCAGGGCCTGAGCGAAGCATTACATTTTGCCGAGAAGGCCGGGCTGGATGGCCGAGCTGTGGTCGAAGTGATCAGTCAGGGCGCGGCTGGCAGCTGGCAGATGGCCAACCGGTATGAAACCATGCTAGATGACCATTTTGAGCATGGCTTTGCAGTCGACTGGATGCGCAAGGATCTGGGAATCTGTCTGGATACCGCCAATGAGACCGGGGCTTCACTGCCAGTGACGGCGCTCGTCGACCAGTTCTACAAAGACGTGCAGAAACTTGGCGGGGGCCGGTGGGATACGTCCTCGTTGTTCAAAAGGTTGCGAGCACTGGACTGAGCAAAGGGGGGCTGTCTGCCCCATCGCGCCAGGGCGCGACTCCGCCCGAAGACATTTTTGGCCAGATGAAGAGGATCACCGTGGCAGTTGCAAGAGATAGCGCATGAGCGACTTGAACACTTTCTGGGCTGGTCGCCTGCGTGAACACTGGGGTCTGGACGCCCGTCTGACGCGTCTGGATGGGGAGTACGACCTCAACTTTGTGGTCAAAGCCACCAACGGGCAGGATTATGTGCTCAAGGTGATGCGCGCGGGGTGCGATGCAGCATTGGTCGATCTGCAGATCAAGGCGCTGGAACATCTCAGCGCAGCAGCGCCCGGATTGCCCTTTCCTGCTGTTTATCCCGATTTGAACGGGATGATGTTGCCCGAGATTGCCGACGCACATGGGCAACCGCGACTGGTCTGGCTGCAGGAACGACTGCCGGGGGCATGCTATGCAAGCAGCGCGCCCAAGACCGAAGACCTGATACTAAAACTGGGCCGTGTTCTGGGCGCAACCGACCGGGCGCTGGAGGGGTTCACCCACGAGGGCTTGCATCGCGCCGATTTCAAATGGGATTTGACGCGGGCGAGTTGGATCGTCGACCAACTAGAGGCCATCTCTGATCCGGCACGACGCGCGCGCGTTCAACAAATCGCTGCGGATTTTGAGGCGATCTCTGATCAACTGGGTGCATTGCCAAAGCAGGCGATTCACAATGATGCCAATGATTACAATATCCTTGTTGAAGGCAATCTGGGCGAGCGACGCAGCATCTCGGGTCTGATCGATCTTGGCGACATGTGCGCGGCGCCGCGCGTTTGCGATCTGGCTATTGCCGGGGCCTATGTCGTTCTGGACCACCCTAAACCCGAGCGCGCATTGGCTGCGCTGGTACGCGGGTATCACGCCGCCAATCGGTTACGCCCGGATGAGATCGACCTGATCTGGCCTTTGTTGCAAGCACGGTTGGCGGTGTCCGTGGTGAATTCGACGCTGATGGCGATTGAGAACCCGGACGATCCCTACGTGACGATCAGTCAGGCTCCTGCGTGGCGATTGATTGAGAACAAGTCAATCAATGGCGCGCTCATGCCCGCCCGATTGCGCGCCGCGTGTGGCTTGCCCGTTGTGGACGGGGCCGAGCGCATCCACGCCTACTTGTCCAGCCATCGTGGACAATTCGCGCAGATGTTCGGGCAGGATCTGAGCGACACGCCAATGGGCTCACTGTCGGTGGTAAACTCAACCTGGCCGCAAAACCCATTCCACATGCCGTTGGACGAGGCGGCGCGGGTTGGTGAGGAGTTTGGGGAAGGTCCCTGGCTTGGGTATTACAGCGAGCCTCGCCTGATCTATGCTGAGCCGGGGTTTCGCAAGGGACCGTGGAAAGCGTCGGATCGGCGCACAGTGCATCTGGCCGTGGATGTGTTTGCACCCGCCGGAACAGTGCTGCATGCCCCGCTCAGCGGTCGGGTTGAAGCGGTTGAAAACAGGGATGCGCATCTAGACTATGGCGGGGTGGTGATCCTGCATCACGAAACGCCCGAGGGGGACGCGTTTTATACGCTCTATGGCCATCTGGACCCCGAGGTCAGCGAGCGATTGAAACCCGGTGACCCGGTGGCTCAGGGTGCAGCGTTTGCCCGTCTGGGCGACGCCAGCCAGAATGGCGGCTGGGCCCCACATGTGCATTTCCAACTGGCGCTGACGACTGACGGGATGCAGGCCGACTGGCCCGGAGTCGCCGACCCGGATGAGCTGGAGCTGTGGCATGCGGTCTGCCCCAACCCGGCGGCGCTGTTGAACCTGCCGGATGAAAAGGTGTTCTATCGCCCGACCGACAAGCTGGCGATCCTGCAGGACAGGCGCGATCACTTCGGCGGCAATCTCAGCCTGACTTATGATGACCCGGTCATGCTGGTGCGCGGCTGGAAACATCACCTGTTCGATGAATGGGGAAGGCCCTATCTGGATGCCTATAACAACGTACCGCATGTGGGCCACGCACATCCGCGCATTCAAGCGGTCGCGGCGGATCAGCTGAAGCGCATGAATTCGAACACACGCTATCTGCACCCGGCGCAAACCGCCTTTGCCGACAAGGTATTGTCGAAGCTGCCGGATCACCTAGAGGTCTGTTTCTTCGTCAACTCAGGGACCGAGGCCAACGAATTGGCCCTACGTCTGGCCCGTGCCCATACTGGTGCCAAAGGGATCGTGACGCCCGATCACGGCTATCACGGCAACACAAACGCTGCTGTGGCGATCTCGGCTTACAAATTCAACAAACCTGGCGGGATTGGGCAGGCAGATTGGGTGGAACTGGTTGAAGTCGCGGATGACTATCGCGGGTCGTTCCGGCGCGGCGATCCTGACCGCGCTACAAAATTCGCGAATTATGTAGATCCCGCGATTGCCGCGTTGCAACAGAAAGGCCATGGGCTTGCGGGCTTTATCGCAGAAACCTTCCCCTCGGTCGGGGGGCAGATTATCCCGCCAAAGGGCTATCTGCCTGCGGTCTATGAAAAAATCCGTGCCGCCGGAGGGGTCTGCATTGCCGATGAAGTCCAGACCGGGCTTGGGCGCCTGGGCGACTATTACTTCGGCTTTGAACATCAGGGCGCGCTGCCTGACATCGTGGTAATGGGGAAGCCCATCGGTAACGGTCATCCGCTGGGCGTGCTGGTTACAACCAAAGAGATCGCCCAAAGCTTCGACAACGGGATCGAGTTTTTCTCGACCTTCGGAGGATCGACCCTGTCTTGCCGGATCGGAAAAGAGGTGTTGGACATCGTCGACGATGAAGGCCTTCAAGAGAACGCCCGTGTGATGGGGGCTCGTCTGATGGACGGCCTCCGAAAGATCGAAGCGGACTTTGCCTGCGTTGGCGATGTACGCGGCATGGGTCTGTTTTTAGGGGTGGAACTGGTCAATCCTGACGGTTCGGAAAGCGGTGAGATTTGCAGCTACGTCAAGAATCGGATGCGCGATCATCGCATTCTGATCGGCAGCGAGGGACCCAAGGACAATATCCTGAAAATCCGGCCACCGCTAACCATCGAAGCAGAGGACGTCGACATGATTCTTTGGGCGCTGCGGGAGGTTCTTGGCGAAGTGGGTGACTACAGCCCTGCCCCCATGTGCGATCACGATCATCATCATGCGGGCTGCGGCTGCTGCTAAGAAACACAAAACCCCAGCGAAATTGCTGGGGTTTTGTCGCCGTCGATCAGTGGAGCACTGAATGTGGGGGGTGGTGCCCGGTCGTCGGCAAAGGGATCGAAACGGTCATCCGGCGTAACGCCAAGCCCAGTTCCTCGGACAATGAGGCCAGTGCCGGGGCGAAATCGGGCCGTACGATCAGCGAGGCCATCATCATTGCATCTTCACGCGCCCCTTCAGAGGCGGCACCGATCATCTGGGCAAAACAATTCTCATCAGCGCCCAGACATGCACATCCCAGCCCATGACGCACCAGCGGACGGCGACCGTGATGTGCACAAAGTGAACACAGCCGGTCCAGCGTCAGCATCGTGGCGCGTCCCTGATCTGCACCCAGCGCGATGTCAAAATCGCTTGCGGCATTTGCCCGGCCTTCGACCCCATCACCCCAAAGCCGCAGATACATGACGGCTCCGGCCTCAATGGGGTTCAGGTCAGCCAGACGGCCAACAGCCGCCCCGCCACGCGAAGAAGGTGCGCTCATTTTGTCAGGATCAGTTTGCCTGCGCGGGTGATACGCAGCGTATAAAGCTGATCGCCCAGCTCGATATGGGCCAGATTGCCGCCATTGGTGAGGTCTTCCGCCTTGTGGGCCGGAAGCATCGAAACAGCGTAGCTAAGGGTCGAGGTAGGGGTTTGCGCGTTCATTGGGGCATCTCCAGAGCATCTGTGGCACTTGGCCTTGTCTGTCTTCGTTTCGCTTGATCTGGCTGACCCTGTTTTGGGCTGGCTATCTGTTCGTGTGATTAATCTGATAAAAATAGTAAGGTTTGTCAAGCTGCTGTTTTTTCAATCGCTCCCACGGGTCTCTATTGCGCCGTCGCACAGCACGACCTAGGCATTGGACATCAACAAACAAAGGCGGATTCGCAGATGGCAGCAGTTGTCGTATTTGACTTGGATGGCACCCTGATAGACAGCCTTGCCGACCTTGCAGCTGCGGTAAACCGAATGCTGCACGATCAGGGGCAGGCCTCCTTGCCTCAGGATACGATCCGGGGATTCGTCGGGAACGGATTACCCAAGTTGGTCGAGCGAGCGATGACGCATTGCGGGCTGGAGCCAACGCTTCACAAGGACCTGACACAGCTTACTCTGAAGCACTACAATGCAGGCGCCTGCGATCAGACCGTAGTTTATCCCGGCGTGATCCAGGCGCTGGATGAGCTTCGCGATATGGGCTGTGCGCTTGGGGTCTGCACCAACAAACCCGAAGCCCCTGCCCGGCATGTGCTGGGCGAACTTGGCCTGCTACCCTATTTCAACACGGTCTTTGGTGGAGACACGCTGGATATACGCAAACCCGATCCAGAGCACTTGCACGCCTGTTTCAAGACCCTTCAAGCCGCAGGCCCACAGATCTTCGTTGGCGACAGTGAGGTTGATGCCGAAACTGCGCAACGGGCTCAGGTTCCGTTTTTGCTGTTTGAACAGGGATATCGAAAGTCGCCGGTTTCGGACATGCCGTACACGCTCAGCTATGATAACAGTACCGCACTGCCTGCACTTGTTCGGAAAATCCTGACGCAGGCATAGACCCCAAAAAAGGTCGAGGGGCCGGCCAAGGGGGTAAGAAGCCAGCCCCTCATCGGGGGAAATTAGTGAAAGTGGATTGGGCGCACTGGCCCGGTAGTTAATGAAAAGTTAACGCACCTGCGCGGATCGCGAAATTGGGGGATTCCCGTAGTGCTGCGATTTTTTTCCCGATCCCCCAAATTATTTTGCGCGCAGAAGCCTAAAAACTGAGATTTATGCGGCTTTCTCAGCCGCGGCACGCGCGATCACCAGTTCCTCGTTCGTCGGAATGACCATCAGTTTCACACGTGACAGGTCGGTCGAGATGACGCGCAGATTGTCCGCGTTTGCATCGTGGTCCAGTTCAAGACCCAACCACCCCATGTCAGTGCAGATACGGTCGCGGATATAGGTCGAGTTCTCACCGATCCCGCCGGTAAACACGACGGCGTCCAGACCTCCCAACACGGCGGCCAAAGCGCCCAGCTCGCGGCGTATCCGGAATGTGTAGTAGTTGATGGCATTGCGTGCACCCGGCGTATTCGAGGCCTCAAGCGTACGCATATCATTGGTCATTCCGGAAAGGCCAAGCAACCCGGATTTACGATACAGAAGATCCGAAATCTCATCCGCATTCATGCCTTGCTGATCCATCAGATACAGCACAACGCCCGGATCCAGCTGGCCACAACGCGTTCCCATCGGCAAACCATCCATGGCCGAGAACCCCATGCTTGAACCGACCGAGCGACCTCCGATCATGGCGCACATCGAGGCACCGTTGCCAAGATGCGCCACAACCACCCGTCCGCCATGTATTAGCGGCGCAGTCTTGGCCAAATGGTCCGAGATGTAATCATAGCTCAGACCGTGGAAGCCATAGCGGCGAACGCCCATATCGTAAAACTCGGTCGGCAATGCGAAGGTGTCATTGACCCAAGGGTGGTGGCGGTGAAAAGCGGTATCGAAACAGGCAACCTGCTTGGCATTGGGGAACCTGTCCATCGCAGTACGTGCGCCCTGCAGATTGTAAGGTTGGTGCAGGGGCGCAAAAGGCTCGAGTTTTTCCAGCATCTGCAAGCTTTCGGGGGTCAGCAGAATGGGCCTGTCATTATCCGGGCCGCCATGCACGATGCGGTGTCCAACCGCGGTCACGCCCGCCGACGGGAACTGCCGTTCCAGCAAATCCAGAATATGGTCCAAGGCGCTGGCCTGATCGCACAGCGCTTCAGAAGCGGTATCGGCAAGCACGCGGCCATCCGTGGTCTCTGCTTTGATGCGCGCCGCGCGGCTGCCGATGCGTTCCACCTCTCCCGAACAGACCAGGATCGGATCTGCTACGCCCGCGGAGAACAACCCAAACTTCAGCGAGGACGAGCCTGAATTCAGTGTGATGATATGGTCCATCAGATCTTACCCGACATCCGCGCCGCATGCAGGGCCGCGACGGCACAGGAAACGAGCCGCGCCTTTTCGCCATCTGCGCGACTGGTCAGAATAATCGGTACGCGCGCGCCCAGCACCACCCCGGCAGCCTCGGCGTGCGCGATATACGTCAGTTGCTTGGCTAGCATGTTGCCTGCGTCCAGATTGGGTACGACAAGAATGTCTGCCCGCCCGGCCACCTCAGACACGATCCCTTTGGTGCGCGCCGCGGCCAGGCTGACCGCGTTGTCCATGGCAAGCGGCCCATCGACCAAGCCACCCCTGATCTGCCCCCGCTCGGCCATCTTCGACAGCAATGCGGCATCAATCGACGACCGGATTGCTGGATTCACCGTCTCGACCGCCGACAGAACACCCACTTTCGGAGCGCCAATTCCGATTGAGATTGCCAGATCGATCGCGTTCTGCGTGATGTCGATCTTGGTTTCCAGATCCGGCTCGATATTGATGGCCGCATCGGTCACCAGCAAGGGATGCGGCTGGCCGGGTATATCCATGACGAAGACATGCGTAAATCGGCGCCCTGCGCGAAGTCCACGATCCCGCCGCAACGCCGCCCGTAGCAGTTCGTCCGTATGAAGATGCCCCTTCATCAATGCTTCAGCATGTCCTTCGACGACCAGATCAACCGCTTTGTTGGCGGCGTCCAGATGGTCCTTAACAGGAACGATCTCAACGTCACCCAAGGGCAACTCAATCTCACGCGCTGCTGCAGCAATCTTGTCGGGGTCACCTATCAGGACCGGCTTGATGATGGTTTCACGCGCCGCCAATAAGGCCCCCCCCAGCGAGTTGGGCTCTTCTGGGGCGACAACTGCCGTGGGGATCGGAGGCAGCGGGCGCGAGCGATCGAGCAGTGCATCAAAATGCCGGTGCCGCTCGACGACCAGACCAGGCACTTCAATCTCATTGAATGACAGTTCTTTCTCCGGAGCGATCACGACCGCGATGCCGGACACGATCAGCGCCTCATCACTAGGGCGCATCACCTGAGTTTCCAGAACTACCTCGCGGTTATCGCGTTTTTCGATCACCGTAACTCTGGCCAGCAGTTCTTCGCCCGCATATGCCCGGGCGCTAAAATCCAAGCTTTGCGACTTATACAGCGTACCCGCGCCCGGCAGGATATTCCCCAAAACGGCCGAGATCAGAGCCCCAAGAAACATCTCGGGCGCGATCGCCTCGTTTACGTTATCACCGTCCCCATCTTCGTCGGCCAGGTTCAAAGGGTTATGGTTGCCGGAATTCGATGCGAAAACATAAAAATCATCCTCTGTGCAGAACCGGGTCAACTCGGCGGTGTCACCGATCTGAAGCTGATCAAAGGGCTTGTTGTGATACTGCATTGAAACTCTCGGCGGCTGTTTTGCACCGATCATTATGAGATTTCAGGTAAATTTCCAATGACGTTCGGTGGGTTTTGTCGTGTCATGATGCATCGATTTTTGATCGCATTGCATGCTTCACGACATGGAGAACAGAGTTTTGATCTGGTTAGTCTTTTCTGACCGAGCATCGCGCAGATTGCGGGTCTGAAACTCCTCTTTCCGAAGCCGCATGGAAAACCCCAAGTCGACGAAAGGCGTATGTCGCGCGGAATGATTTTCATCAACCGCAATGATTTGCGCTGGCGTAACGCTTCTGCGGCCTATAGCCCACACAAGACGCTATGCAGTCGATGAAAGCGCTGGAGCGAGAGGGGCAATGACCGCTGCCCAAGGGCCTGTCTCGCAGCCTTCGCTCTCGGGGCTATTGTCATCTAACGGTTATGAAGCTTGACCCTACGTCGCCGGTTGTTATTGCAATCATGGATTTCGACCAAACAGACAAAGTCCATGACAGGCCCGCGCTGATTGCCTAGAAATGCCTATTAGATTTGCTTTTGGAACCAGGTGATCCCAGTGGAGCAATTGGCGTTTACATACGAAATGGGTGTGGTCTCGGCGCTTTTGGCCTTCACGGTGTTCTTGTTTGTGTCCGAGATTGTCAGGATCGATCTTTCGGCCATCCTGGTGTTGGTCATTGTGGGTCTGTTGAGTTATGCACCGGGTCTCGAAAATCTGGCAAATGTTCCTCATCTGTTTGACGGGTTTGCGTCCAATGCCGTGATTTCGATCATTGCGGTCATGATCGTAGGGGCGGGTTTGGATAAAACGGGGCTGATGAACAAGGTCGCGTCCGTCATTTTGAAATATGGTGGTAAGTCTGAAAACCGAGTGCTGCCGATCGTTTCGGGCACAGTCGGTGTTATCTCATCATTCATGCAAAATGTCGGGGCGGCGGCGTTGTTCCTACCGGTGGTTAGCCGTATCTCATCGCGATCGGGTATTCCGTTGTCACGTTTGCTTATGCCCATGGGGTTTTGTGCCATTCTGGGGGGGACAATGACGATGGTCGGGTCCTCGCCGCTTATTCTGTTGAATGACCTGATCCAAACTGCAAACGAAGGGCTGCCCGAAGCCCAGAAGATGGAACCCTTTGGATTGTTTTCCGTTACCCCCATCGGTGCGGTGCTGATCCTGACGGGGATCGCATATTTCCTGCTGCTGGGACGTTGGGTGCTGCCGGGCGATTCAGGGTCGGAGAGTACGGGTACCGGGCGCGGGACTCAGGAATATCTTCAGCGGGTCTACGGGCTGAAGGCCGATGTGTTCGAGGTTGTGGTTCCGGCCGACAGCCCGCTGGTCGGGCAGATACTGGCCGACATCAACTTTGAAAATCATCTCTATATCATCTCGACCTTTTACCGTGGCAAGACCTCGATGGTTCAGGTGCTAACAGCCGAGATTGCTGCGCCTTGTCGATTGGCGATTGTGGGTCGGCGCTGGGTTGTCGAAGAGTTTGCCGAAAAGTACGGGCTGACGGTGCTGCCTGATCTGGATGTGTTTGTCGAAGAGTTCGCACCCACGAATGCTGGGGTCGCAGAGGTGGTAGTGACGCCTGAGAGCAAACTGATCGGCAAATGCCCTCGCGAATTGCTATTCCGCAAAACCTACGGAATGTCTTTGCTCGCCATCCACAGGGGTGAAGAGACGCTGAGTCATGTCGAGACTGAGACGCATGAATCCACCCAGATCGGGCTTGAGAAGTTCAAGGCTGGCGACATGTTGGTTGCTCATACCCGCTGGGACAACCTGATGCGGATAAAGCGTGATCCGGATTTTGTTGTGGTCACGTCTGATTTCCCGCAGGACGAATTGCGCCCGCAAAAGGTAGGCTGGGCGCTCTTGTTCTTCTTGATCTCATTGTCGCTGATCCTGTTCACGGATGTGCGGTTGTCGCTCTGTTTGCTGACCGGAGCCGCAGGAATGATGTTGACCCGGGTGCTCAGTGTTGACGAGGCGTATCGAGCAGTTGGATGGAACACGGTCTTTCTGCTGGCGTGTCTGATCCCGTTGGGTCAGGCGGTGCAGAATACCGGGACTGCGGCATGGATTGCGCAACAGATCATGATCATCTTGGATGGATGGCCGAATTGGGCGCTACAGGCGGGCGTCGCCATTCTGGCGACGGCATTTTCTCTGGTCATGTCAAACGTCGGCGCGACGGTTCTGTTGGTGCCCCTTGCGGTTTCAATTGCGGTTGCGGCGGGTGCCAACCCGGCGGTCTTTGCATTAACCGTCGCGATTTCGACCTCGAACAGTTTCATTATCCCGACCCATCAGGTAAATGCGCTGATCATGGGGCCAGCTGGGTACAAAGTGACCGATTTCGTCCGTTCGGGCGGGATCATGACGATCATCTTCTTGATCGTCTCACTGTTGATGCTGAATGTGATTTTCTGACCCTGTTAATTACCCAGCTAGGCTGATCGTTTGGCCCTGCTCTGACGCCTGTTGTGCGGCAAGGCCGATACGCACAGCCCAGATCCCATCACGCAGTGAGACCTCGGGTTTGGCGCGCTCGCCCCTGACCAGCTCCAGAAAGCCTTTGTGCTGGTAATAAGTCGAGCCATTGTGGTCGCCAGCCGCCAGCAACTCGGGATCAACGGGGATGTCGCGCTGGATTGGGCCTTTCGGTGCGCGAGGGCTGATGATCAGCTGTGGCACAGGCGCGTCGCCCAGATGTTCGGGCCAGAAGCGGCCCGGGCCGGGCACAAGCGCTTCGATCTTGGCATCGCGCCCAATGGCCGAGATTTCTTCTTGATACCGCGAACCTTCAGCAAACATGCAAAGCTCGAGCATCGCGCGCGCGCCCGAAGCAAAATCGACAATGACATAGCCGTGGTCCAGAATATCTGGAGTATCGCCGTCATAAACTTCGTCCAAATGATTGACGGCTTGGCCTCCGCTTGCGGAAACGCGAACCGGGTCTGATTGCAGGATCAGGCGCATGAGGTCGAAGAAGTGGCAACATTTTTCGACGAATGTACCGCCAGTGTTACGGTTGAACCGGTTCCAATTGCCGACCTTTTCGAGGAACGGAAAACGGTGTTCGCGGATCGTGAGCATCTTGATCCCACCACCGGCGGTCGCTGCTTCATCGATCAGCGCCGTGATCGGGGGCATATAGCGATATTCCATCGCGACCCAGATCGGGTGCGGATAACTGCGCTCTAACTGCTCAAGCCATGCAAGATCGGCAGGATCAGTGAACAATGGTTTCTCGATCAACAGGGGCAGGGGGCGGGTTTCCGCAATCTCGGCCAGTTGATCAACATGCAGGTGGTTGGGGCTGGCGATGACCAGACAGTCCAGATCATTGACTGCCAGAAGGTCCTGAAGGGAAGACATCATCTGCGCGTCGGGTGCAATCGCCTGCGCCTTATACGCCATCTCCGTGTCGGGTTCGAAGATTGCGGCGACTCGTGTGCCCTCAAGCAGAGCAATGTTGTGCAGGTGTTCCTGCCCCATCATGCCGCATCCGATCAGCCCGTAATTGGTGGTCCGGGTCATGCGCAGTTCCTTTTATTTCAGGCGTTGAACGTATGTGGCTCGATCTGGATCAAACCATGTTTTTGAAAACTCGATAGGTTCAGCTTTCTCAGACCAACTGAACCGTTCGATATACCCTGCGGCTTGGCCCGCAGGTTTGGTGAAGCCTTCAGGAGTCCAGTCGGGCAGGGCACTGACAGAAACGCGATCCTCTGCCCGTGTGATCCAGAAGCCAAGCTGTTGCTGGTAATAGCGATAAAGCGAGTCGGACAGCAGGTTCTGGTCGATGGTCCCGGCTGATTCGTCCAACCAGATTTCTTCGACCGCGATGATTGTGTCATTCAGATAACGCATCCGGCGTACACGCGAACCGCTATCAGACAGGCCGAACTTCGGCAGTTTCGCAGGCTTCTTGAGATGATCAACCGACAGGATGTCGGCACGCGGCAACCCGCCGCCTTCGGGCAGTTCCAGCCGGAACATAGCATAGACGCTGTTCTGCGTTCCGGTCTCGCGGATGTAGTTGCCCGAACCCTGAATACGCTCCAACATGCCTTTTTTCTCAAGCTCGGCGAGCGATTTTCGCAAGGTCCCGACCGAGACATTTAGGTTCGAAGCCATGTCCCGTTCAGGTGGAAGACGCTCACCATCAATCAGACGGCCCGCAGCTATATCGCGGATCAGAAGCTCTGAGATCTGGACATAGATCGGCAGGGCATTTGGATTGCGGCTGCTGGCGGACATTGAGGGCACTTCACTCGGTCGCAGGAAAAATTGATACACTATTGATCTACATCAATGCGCTTGCTACGCAAGAGGAAAGTCAAAGATGTACGGAGCGTGAATCAAATGACCATCGTCCCCATCACATCCCCCGACCTGGATGCGGCCGAGGTTTCGTGGTTTGCAGCGCTTTGCTCGGATGACTACCAGTTTCTGGGTGTGCCCGATGGTGAACTGCGATCCAGCTGGGAGCATTGTTCAGGCATCGTGAAAGAGGCCGAGGCGCAAGGGTTTCGCAACATCCTGTGTCCGTCATCGTATCAGGTCGGTCAGGATACGTTGAGCTTTGTTGCAGGCTGCGCCCCGATCACTGAAAAGATCAACCTGCTGGCCGCCGTGCGCTGTGGTGAAATGCAGCCCATCATGCTGGCCCGCACCATCGCGACGCTGGACCACATGCTAAAGGGGCGGCTGACAGTCAACATCATCTCGTCCGATTTCCCGGGCGAGAAAGCCGACAGTGCGTACCGCTATCAGCGTTCGCGCGAAGTGGTCGAGATCCTGAAACAGGCCTGGACGCAGGACGAAATCAACCATGCGGGCGAGGTCTATAACTTTTCAGGCCTGACCACCGACCCGGCTCGGCCTTACCAGACCGGTGGCCCACTGCTGTATTTCGGCGGCTACTCGCCGTCTGCTTTGGACCTGTGCGGTGAACATTGCGATGTCTACTTGATGTGGCCGGAAACAAAGGATCAGTTGGCCGAGCGGATGAAAGCCGTTCATGCAGTTGCCGAGAATTACAATCGTACTCTGGACTACGGCCTGCGCGTCCACATGATCGTGCGGGATACCGAGGCTGAGGCACAGGAATACGCCGACTACATCGTTTCGAAACTGGATGACGAATACGGTCGCGCGATCCGCGAGAGGGCGTTGGACGCGACATCGTTGGGTGTGGCGCATCAATCCAAGAACCGTGATCTGGCGGATGAATATGGCTATGTCGAACCCGGGCTGTGGACTGGCGTCGGACGCGCACGTTCGGGCTGTGGCGCTGCGCTGGTCGGTTCGACCGATCAAGTTATGTCTAAGATCGAAGAGTATCAGAAGATGGGCATTCGCGCTTTCATCTTCTCGGGCTACCCGCACATGGACGAGGCCAAGCATTTTGGCGCCCGTGTGATGCCCAACCTGAAAACCTGCTCGCTTCCCGAAGCCTACGGGTGCGTGCCAGCAACCACCCCGGCAACCCCGCTGGGCAACGGAGTTCGTCGCTGATGCAACGTGTGAAACTATCTGACACGCTGGAAATGAGCCGCCTTGTCTATGGCATGTGGCGCTTGGGTGATGACAGTGACACCTCGACCGCGCATGTCGAGGCCAAGATACAGGCCTGTCTGGATCAGGGCATCACTACCTTCGATCAGGCCGACATTTATGGCGGATACGCGGCCGAAGCCGTTCTGGGCAATGCCTTGCGCACCAATCCCAGCCTGCGCCAGAAAATGGAGATCGTCACCAAATGTGACATCGTCGCGCCGATGGGGCGTTATGCCGAGGCCAAGGTCAAATATTACGACACGTCGCGTGTGCATATTCTGAAATCGGTCGATATATCTCTGTCGGAAATGGCGATCGACCACATCGACTTGCTACTGATCCACCGCCCGGATCCAATGATGGATCACCATGAAACCGGTGCAGCGCTGGATGAGGTGGTTGCCAGTGGCAAGGTCGGCGCGGTTGGTGTGTCCAACTTCCGCCCTTGGGACTGGTCTTTGCTGCAGTCGGCGATGAAAACCCAATTGGTCACCAATCAGGTAGAGATATCTCTGGGCGAGATCAGCCCGTTCACCAACGGTGATCTGGCGTTCCATCAACAGCATGGTCACCCGCTTATGGCGTGGTCTCCACTGGGTGGAGGCCTTTTGATGGCCGGGAATCCACCGGTCGGCGTTGTAGCGGATGAGATCGCCGCAGAATTCGGGGTGGATCGCGCCGCTGTGGCCGTTGCCTTCCTGCTCGCGCATCCGGCGAACATCCTGCCGGTTTTGGGCACAAATAATCTGGGCCGTATCAAACGCGCCTCGGATGCGTTGAAGGTCAAGCTGGATCGTGAAAGCTGGTACCGCCTGTATGAGGCGGCGCTGGGACATGAGGTGCCATGATGAACGCAATCTCGCGCGATATGAACCATACATTCGTCCCGCATAAGGACGACACGCGAACCCTGCGCGATGCTTTTGGCCGTTTTGCCACCGGAGTTACTGTCGTGACCTGCGACAGTGAGGATGGGCCAATCTGCATTACCGCCAACAGCTTTTCGTCCCTGTCGCTGGATCCACCGCTGGTGATGTGGGCGGGCGACCGCAATTCGCGCCGGTTCCGCTATTTTCACGCGGCGCGTCACTTCAGCGTGCATGTTCTGTCTGCTGAACAGGCCGAGCTGTGCTTTGGCTGTTCAAAAGACGCCCATGCGCTGCGTGATATCGAACATGACCGTTGTGAAAACGGCACCCCGTTGTTGCCGGGTAGTCTTGCCCGGTTCGAATGCGAGCAGCACGCTTATCACGATGCAGGCGATCATGTGATCGTGGTGGGCAAAGTTCTGAAAGTCAGTATGGCGGATGGAGACGCGCTGACGTTCTTTGCCGGAAAACTCGGCCAATTCGCGCAGAGCTAAGCGCGATATGAAGACTGCGGTTCAAACCCGCAGCTGACAGTGGGAGGATCCGCATGGGCGGACTGGCATCGGCGTTGACGCCGATTGCATTCGTGAACGAAACCGTGCTGCGTCTGGGCCGCGCGGTCGGTGTTGTTGCGATTGCAGCTATGGTTATCGCGATCCTGATTCAGGTGTTCTTCCGATATGTCTTGGGCAACGCCCTGCCATGGCCGGATGAGGCTGCCCGGTTCTGCATGCTCTGGATGACGGGTCTGATGGCCCCCACAGCTTTCCGCCGCGGAGGGTTCGTCGCCATCGATATGCTTGCACGTTTCCTGCCGCGCGTGCTTGGTCAATCGCTCAATTTGTTCCTGCTGCTGATCTCGCTGGCCGTGCTGCTTGTTGCGGTCAATATCGGCTGGTCTGAGGTTACGGGCTTTGGTGGCCGGTTCGCCACTGCGGCGTTGTACCTGCCTACCTCTTTCGGGTTCGATGAATGGTACCGTATTCCGCGCAGTTGGATGATGGCCTCGCTGCTGGTTGGGATCATCTTGCTGATCTCGGTCAATATCGAACTGATCTTGCGGTCGATAGTAACCATGCTGGGCGGAGCACATCTTTTGCCTGAAATTCCCGAAGCTGCGGTGGGGGCTGAATAAATGCTGATTTGGTTCCTGCCCACCTTCCTGATTTTCCTGCTGATCGGCCTGCCGGTCTTTTTCGCACTGCTGGCAGCGCCCGGCATTCTGCTATGGCTCAGCGGTCAGACCAACGACATTACGCTGCTCTATCGCAATGTCTATAACGGTATGGATAGCTTCCCGCTGATGGCGATCCCTTTCTTCATGCTGGCCGGAGAACTGATGAACCGGGGCGGCATCACCATCCGCCTCGTCGAGTTCAGCCAGGCCCTGATGGGCCACCTGCGGGGCGGCCTTGCGCATGTGAACGTCCTCAGCTCGATCCTGTTCGCGGGCCTTTCAGGGTCCGCTGTCGCTGATACTTCGGCGCTTGGGTCAATGCTGATCCCGGCGATGGAGAAGCAAGGCTATACCCGCAAATTTGCCGCCGCGATCACGGCAGCCAGTTCGGTGATCGGGCCGATCATCCCGCCCTCGGGCATCATGATCATCTATGCCTATGTCATGGGTGAAAGTGTGGCAGCGCTCTTTCTCGCTGGCATCGTGCCCGGTGTGATGGTGGGCGTTGGCCTGATGCTGATGATCAAGGTCATGGCTGACCGTTATGACTTCCCTGTCGCGAGCCGCAAATACACTTGGCCCGAACGCCGTCAGGCCAGCCTAAAAGCGTTCTTCCCACTGATGACCCCTGTGATCATCCTGGGCGGAATACTGGGTGGCATCTTTACCCCAACCGAGGCCGCCGCAGTCGCAGTAGGGTATGCCTTCATCATCGGTTTCTTCGTCCTGCGCACATTGACGTGGAAAGAAGTCCCCGAGGTGCTCAGCAATGCAGGTATGACCTCAGCTGTCGTCCTGTTGTTGGTCGGGGCGGCAATGGCGTTCAAGACGGTCGTTAGTCTTAGCCATGCGCCGGAGCAGCTGGCCTCGCTAATCCTCAGCCTGTCGGAAAACCCGCTGATCCTGCTGTTCCTGATCAACCTGCTGCTGTTCATCGTCGGAATGTTCCTGGATGCAGGCCCCGCTATTATCATCCTTGGCCCGATCCTCGGTCCGATCTTCACCAGCCTCGGTGTAGACCCGATCCATTTTGCCATTATCATGAGCGTCAACCTGACCGTCGGTCTGGCCACCCCGCCCATGGGGCTGGTGCTGTTCGTAGCCGCCGCCGTGTCTCGGGAACGGGTTGAAACCATCGCCAAGGCAATCCTGCCGTTTCTGGCGGTCGAAATCATCGTGATCTTCTTGATCACATACATCCCCGCACTATCCATGACGATCCCGAGGATAACGGGATTTGCAAACTGAACTGAGTATCACAGGGAGGAAACGCATGCTCAGAAGATTTATCAAAACCGCAGCGGTGGCCACGTCGCTAGTGGCCGCGTCTGCGATTGCCGCGGCTGCCGCCGACTACACGCTACGCGCCACTGCAAACTCGAATGAAAACGACGAAGACTATGACGGTCTGGTCGTTTTCAAGAACTACGTTGAGGCGGCCTCGAACGGAGCCATTGAGGTTGAGCTGTTCATAGGTACGCAGCTCTGCTCGAACGGTGCCGAGTGCCTGCAGGGTGTGGCAGACGGTACGATCGACATCTACATCTCAACCTCTGGAGGGGCCTCGGGCATCTTCCCTTACGTGCAGGTTCTGGACCTGCCTTACCTGATGGCCGATGACCGCATTGCCGAACATGTCCTATCTGGTGATTTCACCCGGCAGATGCGCGACATGGCGCTGGAGGATTCCGGCGGTGCGATCCGTCTGATGACAATCGGCAATACAGGTGGCTGGCGCAACTTCGCCAATACACAACGCCGTGTTGCTGAGCCGGCTGACATGGAAGGTCTGAAAATCCGCACCGTGGTTGCCGACCTGCCGCAGGAGCTGGTCAAAGCACTGGGTGCATCACCGACCCCGATCCCGTGGCCAGAACTGTTCACCAGCTTCCAGACCGGCGTGGTTGAGGGCTCGAAAAACGGCATCACTGACATCATGGGTATGAAGTTCCCTGATGCAGGCCTGCAATATGTCACGCTGGATGGGCATGCCTACATGGGTGCGCTGTGGTGGATGAACAACGCCAAGTTCCAGGAGATGCCAGAAGATATGCGCCGCGTGGTAGTTGACGGTTTCTATGCTCTCCAGCAGGCAACCTTTGCCTCACCCAAGCGCAAGTCGATCCAGGCGTATGAGGATTTCGTTGCCGGCGGTGGTGACCTTTATGTCCTGACACCCGACCAGAAAGCTGCTTTCAAAGAAGCCGCAACCCCGGTCTATGACTGGTTCCAGTCCAATGTGGCACGTGGTGATGAGATCTTTGTAGCGTTGACTGACGCTGTGGCAGCAGCCGAGGCGGATGTTAATGCCTCACGTGATGCGGATCTGAACTGAATTGCTGGGCCGGGCCCTGGGGTCCGGCCCTCACCGAAACGGGTACATCCACCCTTTGTAGTCGTTGACCAGAACATGCGCCTTCTCGATCTGCTCCGGCGACATTTTTTTGACCACTTCTTCAAGGCTGATCGCCGCATCGGGGTCGCCGCCAATGGCGCTGAGCGTGTACCACATGTACGCTCGAACCAGATCAGGCGCGGGCATGCCCAGACCCAACTCGTAGTACCAACCGATACCAGATTGCGCCCCGGGATGACCTTTCATCGAGGCGCGCAAGTACCATTCAAACGCGCGTTCATAGTCCTGTTCGACTCCAAGTCCCAACCCGTACATCACACCGATCAATTCCTCGGCTTCGGCATTGCCGGACCGCGCTGCCGGCAGCAATTCCTCACGCGCGGCTTCAAACTCTCCGGCCTCCATCAGATCGCGTGCTTTTTCCAGTTCAGCCAGCGCTGGGGTCGCGAGAAGGCACAGGGCAAATACAAACTGGCGCATGGGGTTGCTTTCCTTTTGGCAGGGGCTGCGGCAGCTCAGGATCTGCCGCGCCCGCTGACGGATGACGATTTCATCCCCTTTGATATGGAACAGGCCGCTATCGGTCATCAACTGTTTTACGATCCCATATTATCGGGAAACCGGAACATAAGCTGCGCCCATTGCCATCACCCGGATTTCGGCACCTCGGACGGGTTGTCGCTGGGCATTGGCGAGGGCGGGCAGGGGCTTGGCCCAGATCGCACGCCGGGCACCGGAGCGGACAAAATCCGCAAGCGTATTCCCCGCAATTCGCCGGGGCTTTGGAACCTTGGGGCAAAGGACCTTCACACGGTCTTCCATGACGGTCGCCTAAGTATCTCTGACGTCTACGGTAACGGCTTCAATTCGCCCGCGCAGGAATGGCTGCCGGAGGGGTTGAATTCACTGCTGGCCGCGCAGGCACTTTTCCCGCTGACCTCGCAATTCGAGATGGCCGGAAATGTGGCCGAAAATCAAGTCACCGGCGCGGTGCATGACCGCATCGACAAGGGCTGGCCGATCCTCGCCAAACGCGTGCGCACTGATCCGCGCTATGGGCCTGCCATGGTCAAGGCATTCGATGACATCGACACGACCGAGGACATCACGATCACCCAAGTAGCCAACGCGCTGGCGGCATTCATGGCGCTGGAATGGCGCAGCATGGACAGCCCGTTCGATCAATATCTGGCCGGAGATAACACCGCCCTGACGCCTCGGCAAAAGGACGGCATGACCCTGTTTTATGGTGAGGCAGGTTGCGCAAGCTGCCACTCGGGCCCGTTGCTATCGGATCAAGAATTCCACGCGCTGAGCTTGCCGCCATTTGGACCGGGCAAGACCCGCCAATGGGACCCCTATGCCCGCGACGCGGGTCATATGGGTGAAAGCAACCGTCTTGAGGACGCCTATCGCTTTCGCACACCGATGCTGCGCAATGTGACAGAGACAGCGCCTTATGGTCACAACGGTGCCTTTCCCGATCTGGAAGGCATTATTCGCCACCACTTGAACCCATCTCAGAGCCTCGCTGCCTGGACCCCTGATTTGGCCGGGCTGCCCAACGTGCCGTGGCTTGAGAATGTGGATTTCATCGTCTGGCAGGACCGGTTTGAGATGGAGCGTCATCGCCAGAAAATTGACATCGAACCGCTGGAACTGACCGATGCCCAGGTCGCAGATCTGGTGGCGTTCATGGGTGCATTGACCGGGACCACACTGGATGCGCCACTGTTCGGTGTGCCAGATGGGTTTGAGCCCTAGAGCCAAGTCTCATAGCGTGAAAACAACTAATGCGCCAAGTGCGATTGTTGAGAGAAAGGACACCAGGCTTCGGTCATATCGGTTCTCTACGCGTCGCCAATCCTTCAGGCTGCCGAATATGAACTCGATCCGATTACGGCGTTTGTAGCGACGCTTATCGTACTTCACCGGTCTCTTTCTCTGTTGCCAATCTGGAATGCACGCGCGTAAACCCGGTAACTGCCGTCCGACTCTGACATTCGGACGGACGGTTTGCCACCAAGGAGGTAAGCATCTATTTTCTTTGAAAAAAGTGGTGAGCCGTGCAGGATTCGAACCTGCGACCCACTGATTAAAAGTCAGTTGCTCTACCAACTGAGCTAACGGCCCACTCTTTTTAGGATCTCTTCGATCCGCAGCACTCTGTAAGGTAAATACCCGACCGGGTTCAAGACCTTATTTCGTACTTCAGTTCGCCGTCATTCGTATGAGTTCGGCGCCCCGATAGGCGGCCTAATTAGGCAGGTGGAACTGGGGGGTCAACCCCTTTTTTCAGGAATCTACGCGACAGGGTGGATTCATGTCCGGACCGGCGTTATACGCCCGCCATGCAACAGATACTCGACACCGGTTTGGCCTTTATGAAGATGCACGGGTTGGGCAACGACTTTGTCGTTGTCGATGCGCGCGCGCATGCCGTGCCGGTCACCCCGGCCCTTGCCAGGGGAATCGGGCACCGGCAGTTCGGCGTGGGGTTCGATCAGTTGGCAGTGATCGAACGCGGCGAAGCGGATGCGCATCTGGTGTTCTACAATGTCGACGGGTCGACTTCGGCTGCGTGTGGCAACGCCACGCGCTGTATCGCTCGGTTTCTGATGGACGAGACGGGCAAATCCGAACTCACGCTCACAACTGAACGCGGCACACTGCAGGCCTGCGACGCTGGCGATGGACTGACGTCGGTGAATATGGGGCACCCCCAACTCCTTTGGAACGAGATTCCCCTGGCGGAAGAGATGGACACGCTGGAACTGCCGATAGAAGGTGGTCCAACAGCGACCGGCATGGGCAACCCGCACTGCACTTTCTTTGTCGACAACGCCGAGGCCATTCCGATGGAAGAGTTCGGCGCGCGTTACGAATACCATCCACTCTATCCCGAACGCACCAATGTTCAGGTCGCACAGATAGTCGCACCCGACCACATCCGCATGCGGGTGTGGGAGCGAGGAGTGGGGATCACTCTGGCCTCGGGGTCATCATCTTGCGCCACCGCTGTTGCTGCCTCACGTCGAGGCCTCACTGGACGTAAGGTGCAAGTGGATCTGGACGGCGGCACGATCTGGGTCGACTGGCGCGAAGATGGGGTCTGGATGACGGGGCCCACAGCCCATGTGTTTTCGGGCACGCTGACGCCTGAATACCTGAGGTCACTGGAATGAACCCACCCAAGTTCAGCACTTTGGGCTGCCGCCTGAACGCCTATGAAACCGAGGCAATGAAAGAGCTGTCGCAGCAGGCGGGGCTAACGGATGCTGTGATCGTGAACACTTGCGCGGTTACGGCCGAGGCAGTCCGCAAGGCGCGGCAGGAGATTCGCAAGCTGCGCCGCGAAAACCCCTCGGCACGTCTGATCGTCACCGGGTGCGCGGCGCAAACCGAGCCGCAGACCTTTGCTGAAATGGACGAAGTAGACGCAGTCATCGGCAACACCGAAAAGATGCAACCGGATACCTGGAAAGGCATGGCCGCCGATTTCATCGGTCAGACCGAGGCGGTTCAGGTTGACGACATCATGTCTGTCACGGAAACCGCCGGGCATCTGATTGATGGCTTCGGAACCCGCTCACGCGCCTATGTACAGGTTCAGAATGGCTGCGATCACCGCTGCACCTTCTGTATTATCCCATACGGCCGGGGCAATTCTCGCAGCGTCCCTGCGGGCGTTGTGGTGGATCAGATCAAACGATTGGTCGATAGGGGCTACAACGAAGTTGTTCTGACCGGGGTCGATCTGACCTCATGGGGCGCGGATCTGCCCGCTCAGCCGAAACTGGGCGATCTCGTGATGCGCATCCTTAAACTGGTGCCCGATCTGTCTCGCCTGCGCATCAGCTCAATCGACTCGATCGAAGTCGACGAGAACCTGATGCATGCCATCGCGACCGAGCCGCGCCTGATGCCCCATTTACATCTGTCCTTGCAGCATGGCGACGATCTGATCCTGAAGCGCATGAAACGCCGCCACCTGCGCGAAGATGCGATTCGTTTCACTGAAGACGCCATCAAACTACGACCCGACATGACTTTTGGCGCGGACATCATCGCTGGCTTCCCGACCGAGTCCGAGGCTCATTTCGAGAATTCCCTCAAGCTCGTCACCGAGTGCAACCTGACCTGGCTGCATGTATTCCCCTATTCCAAACGCGAAGGCACTCCGGCAGCCCGCATACCGCAACAGATCAACGGCAATGTCATCAAAGAACGCGCCGCGCGCCTACGCGCCGCCGGCGATGCACAAGTCATCAAGCATCTGACGGCACAGATCGGCAAAACCCACAATATCCTGATGGAAAATCCCACAATGGGCCGCACCGAACAATTCACCGAAGTAACCTTCGGCAACGCCCAACCCGAAGGCGAGATCGTAATCGCGACGATACGGGGGCACAGCAAAGCTCAATTACAAGTGTGATCCGTTCTTCATCTGGCCAAAAATACCTCGGGGATGAATTGGCCGCAGGCCAAGAAGGGGCTGGCCCCTTCCACACCATCGCAACAAAAAAAAACCCCGTCACCGTGATGGCGCGGGGGTTTAGTTTTTAGTTATACGTCGACCTTAGTCCAGACGTTTGCCCTTTATCGGTGCCCACAGGCGCTTGTTCACAAGGTACAGCAGAACAGACAGAACTGTCAGGAACAGAACACCGACGAAACCGGCATTTTTGCGCTCCATCATTTTCGGCTCGGCGCTCCACATCAAGAAGGCTGCTATGTCTTCGGACATTGCCTCAACGGTTGCAGGATGTCCGTCGGCAAATTCAACCTGATCTTCTGCCAGCGGCGGAGCCATGGAAATCCAACCACCGGGGAAGGCTTTGTTCTCATAGAGAACAGTACCGGCTTCTTCCTTTTCTTCACCGGTATAACCATCCAGAAGCGAGGCAATATATTCCGCGCCCCCCATGCCTTTGACCAGCTGGTTGATGCCCAGACCGTAAGGACCATGGAAACCGGCACGGGCCTTCGCCATCAGGCTCAGGTCAGGCGCGCCGACACCGTTGTTGGCCGGGAAGTGGTCGGTCGGGATTGCCGGGCGGAAATCGTCCAGCTCGGGATCGAACACCTCGAAGTTGTCGGCCGCGTAGGTGATGACTTGCTCTTCCGAATACCCCAAATCTTCAAGGGTCCGAAGAGGTACATATTGCAGACCATGGCAGGCTGCGCAGACCTCGGTATAGATCTGCAGGCCGCGCTGAAGCTGGTTCTGATCCCAGGTTCCAAACGGTCCCTCGAACGAGAAGTCGAAATCTTCGATGTGCTGCTCACCGCCACCTGCCGCAAAAGTCGAGGCGGGCGCAAGGGCCAAAGCGAACGCGGCACCGATTGCAAGTTTCTTGAACATGTTTCCGGTCCCTCTTCTTACTCGGCCGGCGTGGCGTCGGCGTTTGCCTTGCCATAATGCGCGTTGAAGTCTTCTTCGATGGTTTCCGGCTGCGCCTCGGGTTTTTCGATGACACCCAGGATCGGCAGGATCACGAAGAAATAGGCGAACCAGTAAGCCGAAGCGATCAGCGAGAAGGTCGCATAGGGCTCTTCCGCGGGCATCGCACCCAGCCACATCAAAGCAAAGAAGTCGATGATCAAAAGGTAGAACCACCATTTGAACATCGGACGATACTTGCCCGAACGCACGGTCGAGGTGTCCAGCCAAGGGGCTAAGGCCATCGCCAAGATCGCACCAAACATCGCAATCACACCAAAGAACTTGGCGTCGATGATGCCGCCGGTGATGAAGCTGGCGAACTGAACGACCCAGACTTCGCCAGTGAACGCACGCAGGATCGCGTAGAATGGCAGGAAGTACCATTCAGGGACGATGTGCGCAGGAGTAACCAGCGGGTTGGCTTCGATATAGTTGTCCGGGTGACCCAGATAGTTCGGCATGTAGCCCACGATGGCCCAGAACACGACCAGAATGACCGCCAGCGCGAACAGATCCTTGATCACGAAATAGGGCCAGAACGGCAGCGTGTCTTTCTCTGCCTCGGCTTTCGAGCCACGGCGAACCTCAACACCTGTCGGGTTGTTGTTGCCTGTGGTGTGGAAGGCCCAGATATGCACGATCACAAGCGCCGCGATAACAAACGGCAGAAGGTAGTGCAGCGAGAAAAAGCGGTTCAGAGTGGCGTTGTCCACCGCAGGTCCGCCCAGCAACCAGGTCTGGATCGCATCACCAACAAACGGGATCGCACCAAACAGGCCGGTGATCACGGTCGCACCCCAGAAGGACATCTGACCCCAGGGCAGAACGTAGCCCATGAACGCAGTGCCCATCATCATCAGGTAGATCAGCATCCCGATGATCCACGTAATCTCACGCGGGGCTTTGTACGAGCCGTAGAACAGGCCGCGGAAGATGTGAATGTAGACCGCAACAAAGAACAGCGACGCGCCGTTCATGTGCAGATAGCGCAGCATATAGCCGCCATTCACGTTGCGCATGATGTGCTCGATGCTGGCAAAGGCCAGATCAACATGCGGAGTATAGTGCATCACCAGAACGATACCGGTGACGATTTGCAGCGCCAGACAGAACGTCAGAACGATACCCCAGATCCACATCCAGTTCAGGTTCTTTGGGGTCGGGATCATCAGGGTATCATACAGCAGGCCGACAATCGGCAGGCGGCTGTTCAGCCACTTCTCGCCATTTGTCTTCGGCTCGTAATGATCGTGGGGAATTCCGGACATAAGTTAGGTCTCCCTTAGCCGAGCTTGATGGTGGTGGCGTCCACCCATTCAACGGGCGGAATGGGCAGGTTTTCAGGCGCGGGGCCTTTGCGGATACGACCGGCAAGATCGTAGTGCGAGCCGTGGCAGGGGCAGAACCAACCGCCAAAATCGCCAGCATCGCCAAGCGGCACACAACCCAGGTGTGTACAAACACCCATCTGAACGATCCACGCCCCTTCTCCTTCGCCTTCGGGCGAAGGCATGACGCGATTGGCGTCGGTCGCTGGTGCATCGGCGTTCAAATTGAAGTTGCGAGCCAGCGGGTCAGGCAGCGCGTCGACACCTTCAGCGTCCTGCTCCTGAGCTTCCTGAATCTCGGCACCTGTGCGGTGACGGATGAAAACAGGTTTACCCAACCACTTTGCAGTCAGCTGCGTGCCCGGCTCTACCCCGCTTACATCCACACGGATCGAGGACAGCGCCTGGACGTCTGCCGATGGGTTCATTTGATTTACCAGGGGCCAAACGGCAGCCCCGGTGGCAACGACACCTGCGCCGCCAGCGACGTAGTAGAGGAAATCTCTGCGGGTGCCTTCGTGGTCTTCAGCTTGGGACACGAGGTTATCTCCGATTATCTGGCGCCCGCGAACGGGCATAAAGCTCGCGCACCGCACAAGTGCGGCGTCTTAAACGGGGTATCTATCGGGGAGAATAGAGTTCGTCCAGCGCTCTTAAACGCGCAATACGCCGCATCTAAGCATTCATGTCACGGTGAAAGGGCAAAATTTCAATCTCAAATGCAGATTTCAACCCTCAGAGCGGCGAATTGGCGCCAGGCAGGCGGGACGTGATTCGGCATCGACCCGCGCTGGTAGATCCCCAAATTGAAATCTCCTCACCCTATGCGAACGCCGCCGATTTCACGTGCATCTCTACCTTAGGAACACTGTATTCCTTCTATTTTAGCGCGATACGATTCCTCTTATATTATTAATATAAAATAGATATTTCAAACACGTGATTATCTACCAGAATTCGATTGCACTCTAAACGGGAATGCGTGAAAGGCCACAGGCGCAATATTCCCAGCCGGAGATGTTCAATGCTCAAAATAGCAGCAACCGTAGTTTTTGTTTCGTTTCTGACTTCAGTACAGGCGATCGCAGCCGGCGATCCGGCGAAAGGCGAACAGCTCTATAACAGATGCTCTTCGTGCCATGCGATCATCAAAAATGGCGAGGTTCTGGTCAAAGGCGGCATCACCGGGCCGAATCTCTTTGGCGTAGTTGGCCGCACCGCCGGAACTGAGAACGATTATCTTTATGGAAGTGAACGTTTGCCCATCGGGATGTTCACCGACGACATGATCCGCGCCGGGCAAGAAGGGCTTGTGTGGACTGAAGAAAACATCGCCGCCTATTCTCGGGATCCGATCGGGTTCATCAAGGAATATCTGGATGATGACACCGCCCGCCCGAACATGAGCGTCAAGCTGAAAAAAGGCGCAGATGACATCGCTGCTTATCTCGCCACATTCAGCGCTCAATGAATGGAAGGCGAGAACGCGTGCCTCAGGCCTTGCGCATCAACGAGGCCAAGCGCGCCACCTCGCTGCCAAGTCCTGCTGAGTGCACGTGATCAGCCGCGCGATGTCGCGCCTCATCGGGTTTGTTCTGATTCAGCTTCCAAGTGCCGTCGATATCCGAGATCATGAGTCGGCAGGGAACGATCATGCGCATCATTCTATCCAGCGCGTCTGGTGTCATCTTGGACGCCAACCATGGCGGCTTTGGCAGCAGGCGATTTTCAAAGTCTGCCGCCTGCCGGTCGAGCAGATTTCGCAGGTCGTCCGTTGGCCGCATCTCAAGCACACCAGTTAGATGCACCGCTACATAGTTCCAGGTCGGCACCTGATCATCGACTTCGTACCAGTCAGGCGAGATATACCCATCCGGCCCCAACACAGCGATCTTCGCAGGTTGCGGCTGTTTCAGCGCCCTAACAATCGGATTTGACCGGACCAGATGCAGGTCAGCCGATGAAGCATCCTCGTTCAGAAGAAAGGGAACGTGGCTTAACAACGGTACATCCGATGTCGACACCGCCAGAACACCAAAGGCGCGGTCACGTGCAAACTCGATGTGACGCTCGCGCGTCTCGGCGCGAAAGGTGGGATTGGGATGCATATTCGTCCTCCTGCCAATTTCTCTTGCAGAAGCGATATCTCCTTGGCAAGGTCCCACTCGTTCTCAGGGCGGGGCGAAATTCCCCACCGGCGGTATGCGGGCATGACCCGTAAGCCCGCGAGCGGCCCCGGTCTCCGGGGTGTCAGCAGATCTGGTGAGAAGCCAGAGCCGACGGTTACAGTCCGGATGAAAGAGAACGTGCAGCACGCCGGTAATGCGGTGTGCCTGCTCGTGATCGCCTTGGGTGACGTGTCTGTTACGAAAGGAGATCATGATGACACACACCCGCTATGCTTTTGTCAAAGCCAACTGGCATTCAGATATCGTGGATCGCGCGCTGGATGGGTTTCTCGAACTAATTCCGGCCGATCAGGTTGATGTATTCGACGTTCCGGGCGCTTTCGAGATGCCCCTGCTGGCCCGTGACCTGGCGCAAACGGGGCGCTACGCCGCCGTAGCCTGCGCTGCCTTTGTAGTGGATGGCGGCATCTACCGGCATGACTTCGTCGCACAAGCGGTTGTCGATGGCTTGATGCGGGCCGGGCTCGATTCAGGTGTTCCGGTCCTGTCGGTTTCGCTGACACCGCATCAGTATCAGGAAACGGATCACCACAACGCCATCTATCGCGCGCATTTCATCGAGAAAGGGCGCGAGGCAGCTCATGCAGCGCTCAAGATCGCCGCAACCCGCGCCACGGTGGCTCAAGCCGCCTGATTTATTCCAATCGCGCCGCCCACAGGGCGGCGCTTGCTTCTCTGCAAATGCAAATCCACTTGAGGACCAAGGCACTCCCCGCTAATCACGTCGCTCAAAGGAGCATGCCCCATGTCGATGAACAGTTTTGGCCACCTCTTCCGCGTTACCACCTGGGGTGAAAGCCACGGGCCCGCTTTGGGTGCGACCATCGATGGCTGCCCTCCGGGTGTCACAATCGATGAGGGCATGATTCAGCATTGGCTGGACAAGCGCAAACCAGGTCAGAACAAATTCACCACACAGCGGCGCGAACCCGATCAGGTTAAAATCCTGTCCGGTGTGTTCGAAGGCCAGACCACGGGCACACCGGTGCAGTTGATGATCGCGAACACCGATCAGCGCTCGAAAGACTACGGCGACATCATGGACAAGTTTCGTCCGGGACACGCCGACATCACATATTGGCAGAAGTACGGGATCCGTGACTATCGCGGCGGCGGGCGCAGTTCGGCGAGGGAAACGGCATCACGTGTGGCGGCCGGAGGACTCGCGCGTGAGGCTATCAAACAGATCGCTCCGAATGTTCAAATCACCGGTTATATGACCCAGATCGGTCCGCACAAGATCGACCGTGCCAATTTCGACTGGTCGCAGATCGAACAGAATCCATTCTGGACGCCCGACGCCAAAGCAGCCGAAGATTGGGCCGCTTATCTGGACGACCTGCGCAAATCCGGCAACTCGGTCGGCGCAGTGGTCGAAGTGGTCGCGCGCGGCGTTCCGGCGGGGCTCGGCGCGCCGGTTTATGCCAAGTTAGATACTGATCTGGCTGCAGCCATGATGTCGATAAACGCCGTTAAAGGGGTTGAAATCGGTGAAGGCATGAGCGCCGCCGAACTGACTGGCGAGGCCAACGCCGACGAGATATTCATGGGACAGGACGGCCCTCAATACAGCTCGAACCACGCTGGCGGTATTCTGGGCGGCATTTCGACCGGCCAGGATCTTGTGGTGCGCTTTGCGGTCAAGCCGACCTCGTCCATTCTGACCACCCGCAAGACCATCACCAAATCCGGCGAAGAGACCGAGATCATTACCAAAGGCCGCCACGACCCCTGCGTCGGCATCCGCGCCGTTCCGGTAGGTGAGGCAATGATGGCTTGCGTGATCCTCGATCACCTGCTCCTGCACCGTGGTCAAATCGGCGAGAACCGTGGACGGATTGGCTGATCTGCGCGCTTCGCTGCGCGCTGTCGTCAGGCAACGGATGCAGACGGATCCGGCGCATGATCTGGCGCACTTGGATCGGGTTTGGGTTAATGCGCAGGCGATTGCGGATGATGAAACCAACCCGCGTGTCTTGCTGGCGGCGTGTTATCTGCATGATCTGATCAACCTGTCAAAAGATGATCCGGATCGGCATCTGGCCTCGATGCGATCCGCCGCTGAATCAGAGCCTATTCTCGCAGACCTTGGCTATACAGCCATCGAAACGGAAGCTGTTCAGCACGCCATTGCCGCCCATAGCTTTTCGGCCAACATCCCGCCCGAAACACCCGAGGCGAGAATACTACGGGATGCCGATCGTCTGGATGCGTTGGGTGCTATCGGTATCGCCCGCAACTTTTCAGTATCGGGCGCCCTGGGACGCACCCTTTATGACCCGTCAGATCCGTTTGCCGAAAACCGTTTGCCGAATGACCTGATTTTTTCAATCGATCACTGGCAAATAAAACTGCTGCGCTTACCCAATGATATGCTGACCGAAAAAGGCAGGGCCATCGCGCAGGACAGAGCCGCGCGGATGATGAGGTTTCTAAAGGACCTGTCAGAGGAAATTGGAGCTCAGCTTCCACTAGACTGGTCCAATCTCTGATACGGCAACTTTGGCCAGTTGATCTTTCCGCCTCAAAGGCGCAGGTTCGCGACCATGGCGAAATCCTTAACATCGCATCGTCCGGCATTGGCCGTGGCGCTCAAGCTCAGTGCGCTCGTGCTGTTCACGACGATGTCTGCATTGGTCAAGGCTTTGTCAGATGATTTCCCGCCGGGAGAGATGGTGTTTTTCCGCTCGCTTTTCGCGATTCCGGTTATCATCGCCTGGCTGGTCTGGCGAGGAGAGCTGGTGCATGGCTTTGTTGTCAAGAAGCCGATGGGCCATTTCTGGCGCGGGGTTCTGGGAACCTCGGCGATGGGGCTGACCTTTACTGGTCTTAGCCTGTTGCCGCTGCCCGAAGTAACCGCCATCGGATATGCAACCCCGATCTTCACGCTGATTCTGGCAGCAATCATGTTGGGCGAGCGGATACGAGTGATTCGTATCGGGGCCGTCGCGCTTGGCCTTGTCGGCGTTCTGATCATGATCTGGCCCCGGCTGGGTTCAGGCACTGCCGAAACCGCCGCAACAATAGGTGCGCTTTGCGTGCTGGCTGCAACCGTTGCCCGTGCCTTTGTGCAGATACATATTCGCCAACTGGTACAGGTGGATCATCCCGCCGCAATCGTGTTCTATTTCTCTCTCACAGCGACCTTGCTTTCGGGTCTCACAGTGTTTTGGGGCTGGGTTATCCCGACATGGGAGCAAGCCGCATTGCTGGTGACAATCGGCCTGATCGGCGGAGTGGCGCAGATTCTAGTGACCTCGTCCTACAAGTTTGGACAAGCGTCAATGCTGGCACCTTATGACTACACCACAATGCTGTTCGCCATTGTCATTGGTTATTTCTGGTTCGATGAGTTGCCAACCCTGGTGATGCTGGGCGGCGCGGCGTTGGTGATTGCAGGCAACGTCGTGGTGATCCTGCGTGAACGACAACTTGGCCTTGATCGGACCAAAGCGCGATCAGCAACGGATCCCAAAGCCTGACTTTACCTTTCGCAATCTTTCCCTAGGTTGGGTCGCGATATACCTATGAGGTTTCCCGATGAGCGACGCACAGAACCACAAAGAAAAGATGCAAGAGGTGCAAGCCAAGCACCGCAAGAAAGTCTCGGAAGCGGTCGATCCCGGCCGGGGACTGGTGCTGATCAATACAGGTAAGGGCAAGGGAAAATCCTCGGCTGCATTTGGCGTGGTGATCCGGGCATTGGGCTGGGGCCAGAAAGTGGCTGTGGTTCAGTTCATCAAGGGCAAGTGGAAAACCGGTGAGCGCAGGTTCTTTGAGGAACGCGACCTGGTCACCTGGCACACAATGGGCGAAGGGTTTACCTGGGATACGCAGGACCGCGAGCGCGACATCGCGGCTGCGACTTCGGCCTTCAACAAGGCCTGTGATCTGATGAAAAGCGGCGACTACGATCTGGTTGTCCTCGACGAGATCAATATCGCCCTGCGCTACGAATACCTTTCAGTAGACACTGTTATTGAAGGGCTTCAGACCCGATCAGACAAAACCAGTGTATTCCTGACTGGCCGGGATGCCCCGCAAGCCCTCAGGGACTATGCGGATCTGGTAACCGTGATGACCGAAGAAAAACACCCGTTCCAAGCCGGCATCAAAGCCCAACGTGGTGTGGATTTCTAGGCCCGCGCGCCACCCTCATTCAGCGCGCGCATCGAATCGCGCCTGACTGCGTACATCGTTGCGGCTGAGCGTTCTTCGAGCGCCCGGCAGCGCTCGGCGTTGCAGGTCTTGTGATCGAGATAGGCCGCGACTTCTGAGGTTAGCGCGTCGCAATCACACGATGCACAGCAGGGATCGGCCATCAGTTCTTCAAATCGATCACGCAATCGCGGGCTCCTTTGGTCGTTCCCGGGGCGATGGCTGGCTTTCACATCTGCTTTTGCTGAGCCCACAGATCGCCCCGGAACCAGTTGCTTGATGGTGTCATCTGGCGCTGCGCTATATCTGATGGTTTTTGTCGGAAAATTCAAGCCTGAAAATCTGATGCAACAGGGGCGACCCATTGGGCAAATTTGGCCTTATTAGTGTCTAAAACAAAAAAAGGCCATCCGGATGCCCGCATGGCCCAGCTGATCGCTACGGTTCTGACTCACTTCAAGCAATAGCGCTCTGTTCGGGCGCGCTGAGCGAGATCACCACAACGACTGCGGCCCCGTTCACCCAGTAGAACAACGCATCAAGCCCAGAAAATCCAAACAGGCTGGGCGCAAACAGGAACGTGACGCCGACAAGCAGATCAACAGCCAAGTGGAACTTGTATGGCAGAACCCGCCAAATCCCAAGGTGATGGTCTGTCAGAACGGTCAGCACGAATGCTGCAATGCCGGTCACAACGGACAGCCAAAGTGCCAGCGGGCTGGACTGGCCCAGCCCCAGAACAAAAGGCAAAACCATCAGCGCAATCGCAACCGGGTAGTCAAGATAGGCATGGACAGAGCGGGTGACAAAACGCAGGGACATGTGAACTTCCTTTCTTCAATCAGTGATGATCAAAGATTAGGGGCGCGCGATTGAACGCAACATCTCAGTTCGTTTTGCATTTACTGCAGATCGTTCAATTAGTCCGTGCGATTAGTGCATCGCACGATACGCGGCGGGCGACAGTCCGACCTGCTTCTTGAACACGCGTGAAAACGCAGCCTCGGACGCGTATCCCACTTCTGCTGCAGCATCCGCAACGTTCCAGCGATTTTCGGTCAACCCATGGCACGCGATCTGCATCCGCCAGTCCGTCAGGTACTGCATCGGGGTAGTCCCCATCTTTTGTGAGAAAAGCTGCGCAAATGCGGTGCGTGACATTGCTGCTTCTCGCGCGAGCATCGCAACGCTCCACTCCTGCGCCGGAGACTGGTGAAATGCTGTCAGCGCCCGCGAGATGCGCGGATCGGCAAATCCGGCAAGCGCGGCATCATGAGGACTTTGGTGTTCAAGGTATGCCCGGATCGCTTGCGCAAACAGCACTTCGGACAGTTTCAGCGCGATCAGATCACCGCCGATACGAGCACCGGACACTTCAGATCCGATCATGCGCAATGTCGCCTCGATCCAGGCACCCGCTTCTTCACCGTAATTCTCGATCAGTATAAAAGGTGGCAACCGGTCGATCAGCATATGACCGGTTCCGTTTCGCCCGGCTGGCCCGGTGAATGAGAAATGTCCGCAAATCAGTTGCGTATCGCGCTCATCTTCCTCACCGCCATAAACTAGGACACCATCGCCTTTGTAGCCTGACAGCTCTAACACCTGCTCAAGGGGCAAGGCATCATAGGGTTTGACTTCATTACACAGCAGCGCATGCGGCGCACCGTGAGGAATAAGAATCAGATCACCCTGCCGCAACCGCAAGGTCTCGCCGGTTGTTGGCAGGTGCACCTTCAATTCACCGCGTTGCACAAAGTGAAACCGGGCCACGTTCTCGAAGCCCGGCACCTGTATCCCAAACGGCGGAGTAAAGGATGTGCGGAAATAAAATGTGCCACGCAGAGAAAGGCGTGTAAGGATATCGCTGAGAAGATCTAACATGAGCCAACGATACGGCTTGGCCCGGCAGCGTCCATACCTTCGAACAATCTGCATGCATATTTG
Organism: Ruegeria sp. AM5; assembly: GCF_056540645.1. NCBI lineage: Bacteria > Pseudomonadati > Pseudomonadota > Alphaproteobacteria > Rhodobacterales > Roseobacteraceae > Ruegeria > Ruegeria sp. AM5. The sequence continues at coordinate 35,723 of NZ_JBQFXC010000009.1, forward strand.
CATGATCTGCAATCAAAACCCCCGCCTGAGCGGGGGTTCAATACGGTGTTAACTTACGCGCGGACCAATTTCTCATAATCTTCGGCGATTTCGCGGGTCAGATCGCCAACCTCGAAGGTATAATCGCCGATCTGCCCGACAGGTGTAACCTCGGCTGCAGTGCCAGTCAGCCAGCATTGCTCGAAATCGGCCATCTCCTCGGGACGGATCCGACGTTCATGAACAGTGATGCCCTTGTCTTTCAGCATCTGGATCACCGTCTGACGAGTGATGCCGTTGAGGAAGCAATCGGCCAGCGGGGTGTGCACTTCGCCATCCTTAACGAAGAAGACATTTGCCCCCGTCGCCTCGGCGACGTTGCCATTATAATCCATGAACAAAGCGTCCGAGCAGCCTTTGGCCTCAGCTTTGTGTTTGGAAATGGTGCAGATCATGTAAAGACCTGCTGCCTTGGCATGGACTGGAATGGTTTCCGGGCTTGGTCGTTTCCACTCGGCGATGTCCAACTTGGCGCCTTGCATCTTAGCGTCACCGTAATAGGCACCCCAAGGCCAAACAGCGATGGCCATCCGAACCGGATTCTTGGCGGACGCCACACCCATATCCTCGCCCGAGCCACGCCAGACCAGCGCACGTACATACGCATCTTGAAGACCACTGGCTTTGAGCGCTTCTTCCTTGGCGGCCTCGATCTCATCGACCGAGTATGGCATCGGCATATCCAGCGCCTCTGCCGACGCGATCAGGCGTTCGGAATGCTCGCGGCTTTTGAAGATCTTGCCGTTGTAAGCGCGCTCACCCTCGAACACCGAAGACGCATAATGCATCGCGTGGGACAGGATGTGCACATTGGCCTCACGCCAGGGCACCAATTCGCCATCCATCCAGATGACACCGTCGCGATCGTCATATCCAGCCATGCGAAACCTCCTGAACCGGTCGATATTTCCGAATGTTGCGCCGCTTAGGTCCGTATCGGACACAATGTTGCGCAAAAACTGCGATTCGATACCTGCGCGCTCTTGGAATGTCAATAAGGCTGACATAAAGTCAGGTTATATTGCGAATGAGGCCCAACATGACCGACATCCGTCCCGCCCCGGTCTTTGGCGGAGAAAGCCTGTTGTTTCTGACAGATGAACAACTGAGGCAGGGCATCGAGGCCATGTTTTTTGCCTATCGAGGTTTTACCGCTGATCCTGATCGCATCCTGACTGAATTGGCCTATGGTCGGGCGCATCACCGGGCCATCCACTTTATCAACCGAGCGCCGGGAACGACGGTGAACAATCTGCTGGCCATATTGGGTGTCACGAAGCAATCGCTGAATCGCGTCTTGCGCAGCCTGATTGAAGATGGGTTGGTCGAAAGCCGGGTCGGAACAGTGGACAAACGCGAACGCCACCTATTTCTGACGGATAAAGGAAAGGCACTCGAGGCCAAACTATCTGACGCCCAGCGCGCCCGGATGCGTGCGGCCTACAAAGATGCGGGCCCCGAAGCGGTGGCCGGGTTTCGCAAAGTGCTTGAAGCGATGATGGATGCTGATATGCGTCGTGCATATACGAAACTGCGGGATACGACTTCATGAGCGAAATGGACGCCCATCTTCTGATCGTCGACGATGACGAGCGTATTCGTGATTTGCTCAAGAAATTCCTGATGCGCAGCGGTTTTCTGGTGACCTCAGCGCGGGATGCAGCCCATGCGCGGCGGGTTTTGTCGGGACTGGATTTCGATCTGATCGTGCTGGATGTGATGATGCCCGGTGAGGACGGTGTGAGCCTGACCCGATCCCTGCGCGACACCCATTCCACCCCGATCCTGCTTTTGACGGCCAAGGGCGAGACCGAGCATCGGATTGCCGGGCTTGAGGCGGGCGCGGATGACTATCTGGCCAAGCCATTCGAGCCGAAAGAGTTGCTGCTGAGGATCAACGCCATTCTGCGTCGGATGCCAGAGACACCTGCACAGGACACGGCGGCGAAGATTCTACATCTTGGGCCCATTCGCTATGATATCGAACGCGGTGAGATGTGGCAGGGCGAAGACCCGGTGCGCCTAACCGCGACCGAAAGCCAGTTGATGAAAATATTCTCGGCTCAACCCGGCGAACCGATCAGCCGAGCCAAGCTGGTCGAAGATCTGGGGCGTGACAAAGGTCAGGCACAGGAGCGCGCTGTGGACGTACAGATCACCCGCTTGCGTCGGAAGCTTGAGCAAGATCCGAAGCAACCCCGGTATCTGCAGACCGTACGGGGTGCAGGGTATATGTTGGCACCGGATTGATTTTGCCGCTGCGCGGCGATCTTAGGCCTTCGGCGAAGGTATTTTTAGCCAGATGAAGATGGGATCCTGATGAAAACCGCCCTTTTGACCCATGCAGATTGTTTGCACCATGTGACACCTGAGGGACATCCGGAACGGGTGGCGCGGTTAGAGCATATCCTACATGCGCTTGAGGGGCTGGATCTTCAGCGTGTGACGGCGCCGTTGGCGGCGGATGATGATCTGCTAAGGGTGCATCCGCAGAACCATATCAGCGATATTCTCGACCACAGGCCCCCGGATGGGTTCAAACAGATTGATGGGGATACGTTCATGTCTCCGGGATCTGTTGATGCAGCCTATCGTGCGGCGGGTGCCGCCGTGCGGGCCGTTGATATAGTTCTGGCCGGCGAAGCGCCGAACGCGTTTTGCGCTATTCGGCCTCCGGGGCATCATGCCGAGACCGAGACGGCCATGGGGTTCTGCCTGTTTGGGAATGCCGCGCTGGCTGCAAAGCACGCGTTGGATCATCACGGGTTGAACCGCGTGGCAGTGGTGGATTTCGACGTGCATCATGGCAATGGCACGCAAGACCTGCTGTGGGATGAGAAACGCGCTTTGGTGATTACCAGCCAGCAGATGCCCTTATGGCCCGGCTCGGGCCGCCCGGATGAGACCGGTGCTTATGAAACCGTTTTGAACATACCATTGGCTCCGGGCACGGGTGGGGCCGAGATGCGGGCAGCCTATGAAGCGCAAGCCTTTCCGCGTCTGCGGGCGTTTAGGCCGGAACTGATCATTATTTCCGCTGGGTTTGATGCGCATCAGGATGATCCGTTGGCCAATCTCAATTGGTCCACTGGCGATTTCGCCTGGATCACGGCGGAGCTGTGCAAGATTGCCGATGACGTGTGTGATGGCCGTATCGTCTCGACTCTGGAAGGCGGTTATGATCTGAACGCATTGGCCGAGGCGACACGCGCCCATGTGGAAGAACTGATAAAGGCAGCACGATGACCGATACCCCAGTTGAACAAATGACGTTCGAACAAGCGATGAAAGAGCTTGAGGCCGTGGTTGGCCAGTTGGAACGTGGTGATGTGGCGCTGGATCAATCGATTGCGCTGTACGAACGTGGCGCCGCATTGAAGAAGCGCTGCGAGGATGAGCTGAAGCGTGCTGAGGAAAAAGTGGCCGCGATCACTCTGGACGCAGATGGCCAGCCAACCGGGACGACGCCTGTCGAAGGTCAGTAAATGTTTCGTGAAAAGCTGGCACAGGATGCCACGCTGATTCAGGGCCATTTCGATCTGGTTCTGAGCGCGCTGGATGATCTGGATGTGACACGGGCCATGGCCTATGCCACCGAGGGCGGCAAGCGTCTGCGAGGGTTTCTGGTAGTGGAAAGCGCGCGGTTGCTTGGCGTCGATACAGCTCGGGCAATCTGGCCAGCGACAGGTATCGAAGCGCTGCATGCATACTCTCTGGTCCATGACGACCTGCCTTGCATGGATGATGACGACCTGAGGCGTGGACGCCCGACGGTGCACGTGAAATGGGATGAGGGCACCGCCGTTCTGGCCGGGGATGCGCTGCAGACACTTGCGTTTGAGCTTTGCGCTCGACCAGAGGTTGGAAACGCTGAAATACGCGCTGAACTGGCTCTAACGCTAGCAAAAGCGAGCGGCGCACAGGGTATGGTTCTGGGTCAGGCGCTGGATATCGCCGCTGAGACGGCGGCGGAGCCGCTGACACTGGATGAGATTACACATCTGCAAGCGGGCAAGACTGGTGCGTTGATCGAATGGTCCGCCTGCGCGGGTGCGCGATTGGCGCAGGCCGATCCCACCCCCTTGCGCCAATATGCCCAGGCGCTTGGGCTTGCCTTTCAGATCGCGGATGACATTTTGGATGTCGAAGGAGATGCCGAAAAGGCCGGAAAGCGGCTGCAGAAAGACGCCGAGGCGGGCAAAGCGACCTTTGTCTCGCTACTGGGTCTGGACGCCGCCAGATCCCGTGCAATTGAGCTTGTGGATCAGGCTTGTGCTGCGCTGGACGAACATGGCCCCGCTGCAGAAACCTTGAAGCAGGCTGCCCGCTTCGTTATTGCCCGGGACAGCTAAGCCAGGAACGCCAAATGTCTGACCGCCCGAATACGCCCTTGTTGGACCTTGTGAGCCGCCCAGCGGATCTGAAGCAGTTTTCAGATGCGCAGTTGCATCAGGTCGCACATGAGTTGCGGGCCGAGACGATTTCAGCAGTTTCGGTGACCGGAGGGCATCTGGGCGCTGGTCTGGGTGTCGTCGAGCTGACCACGGCGCTGCACGCGGTATTCGACACGCCACGAGACAAGATCATCTGGGACGTAGGTCACCAGTGTTATCCGCACAAGATTCTGACAGAACGCCGGGACCGAATTCGCACCCTGCGCACAAAAGACGGCCTAAGCGGATTCACCAAGCGCAGTGAAAGCGCCTATGATCCATTCGGCGCTGCACATTCCAGTACTTCGATCAGTGCCGCGCTAGGCTTTGCTGTCGCGCGTGATCTGGGCGGCGTTACGCCTGAAGGGCTGGGCGATGCGATCGCTGTGATCGGCGATGGCTCTATGTCCGCCGGCATGGCCTTTGAGGCGATGAACAACGCAGGCCACCTGAAGAAACGCTTGATCGTAATTCTCAATGACAATGAGATGAGCATTGCACCGCCGGTGGGTGCCCTATCGAACTATCTATCGCGCATCTATGCCGAAGAACCGTTTCACGATCTGAAAGCTGCTGCCAAAGGTGCGGTGTCGTTGCTGCCGGAACCCTTCCGCGAAGGGGCAAAGCGCGCCAAGGATATGCTGAAGGGCATGGCCATGGGCGGGACGCTATTTGAAGAGCTCGGCTTTTCCTATCTTGGCCCGATCGACGGGCATGATCTGGACCAGTTGCTGCCGGTTCTGCGTGCGGTCAAGGCGAAGGCAAGCGGACCGATCCTGATCCATGTGTTGACCAAGAAAGGCAAGGGGTATGCCCCCGCCGAACAGGCCCGCGACAAGGGTCACGCGACCGCCAAGTTCGATGTGGTGACGGGCGAGCAGAAAAAGGCGCCTTCGAACGCGCCTTCCTATACCTCGGTCTTTGGCAAGACACTGGTCGATGAAGCAGCGCGGGATGACAAGATCGTCGCGGTTACAGCCGCGATGCCGGACGGTACCGGGCTGAACCTGTTTGCGGAGCGCTATCCGTCGCGCTGTTTCGACGTTGCGATTGCCGAACAGCATGGCGTGACCTTCTCGGCTGCGCTGGCCGCCGGGGGCATGAAACCATTCTGTGCGATGTATTCGACCTTCCTGCAGCGTGGCTATGATCAGGTTGTACATGATGTGGCGATCCAACGCCTGCCGGTGCGATTTGCCATCGACCGTGCGGGTCTGGTTGGGGCAGACGGTGCGACCCATGCGGGGTCGTTTGATATTGCTTACATGGCCAACCTTCCGGGTATGGTTGTCATGGCGGCTGCAGATGAGGCCGAATTGATGCACATGGTCGCCACTGCGGTGGCACATAACGATGGCCCGATCGCTTTCCGGTATCCTCGCGGCGAAGGAGCGGGCGTTGATCTGCCCGAGCGCGGAGAAGTATTGGAGATCGGCAAGGGCCGGTTGATCCAGAAAGGCGCCCGGGTGGCGCTGCTGTCTTTCGGTACGCGGCTGGTCGAGGTGCAGAAAGCAGCAGAGGCGCTATCGGCGCGCGGGATCAAGCCCACCATCGCCGATGCACGCTTTGCCAAACCGCTGGATCGGGACCTGATCCTTGATCTGGCTGCCAATCACGAGGCACTGATCACCATCGAGGAAGGGGCCATCGGCGGCTTTGGCAGCCATGTTGCGCAATTGCTTGCGGATGAGGGCGTGTTTGACGAAGGGTTGAAGTATCGCTCGATGGTGCTGCCGGATATCTTCATCGATCAGGCGAGCCCCGCGGATATGTACGCCGTCGCAGGAATGAACGCAGAACAGATCGAGGCAATGGTGCTTTCGGTTCTTGGCGTTGCTACAATCGGTGAGAAACGCGCCTGATATTCGGGTGTTGCCGCCCCTGGATGCTGAAAAAATAAGCAGTTCAAAAATGATCTAGGTCAATTCCTTACACGCTGTGCTACGCTAACACCCGAGTCAGGCAGGCCAACCCCTGTCGATCACTCAAAGGTCGCGAGCGAATGAACAAGCTAGCCAGCCGACGCGCATTCCTGAAAGGGAAAGTGCTGCGCGAGGATACATCAGCCATCCACCCACCGGGTGCGGTGACCGAGTTTCTTGAGCTTTGCACTCAATGCGACGAATGCCGCGAGGCCTGCCCTGAAGATATCATCCGTTTCGACGCGCAAGGCTGGCCTGTTGTGCAATTGGATGCAGGCCCCTGCACTTTTTGCGGCGATTGCGCCAACGCTTGCCCGACCGGGGCGCTGAATCCTGAACACGTGGCTGATTGGCCTTGGCGCGCTGCGGTGTCGGCCTCTTGCCTGTCGATGAATGGTGTCAGCTGTCGGGTTTGTCAGGATGTGTGCGACCAAAACGCGATCCGCTTTCGGCTGCAAACCGGTGGTCGTGCTGAACCCCAACTCGACACCGATATTTGTACCGGCTGTGGCGCTTGTGCCAGCGCCTGTCCTGCCGGTTCTGTCAGCTTCGAACGCCACACCCCGCCCGCTCAGGAGGTAGCCTTATGAATATCTGTGGATGCCTCGTCCATGTAACCCCCGAAACCACGCAGAGTGCACAGGCCGCGATTGCAGGTACAAACGGGGCAGAAGTTCACGCGGCATCCGAGGATGGCCGCATTGTTGTTGTGGTCGAGGATACGCCGGAAAAAATGGCGTCCGAGACGATCATGGATCTGCACCAGATCCCGGGTGTGATCTCTCTGACCCTGACCTACCACCATTTCGAAGACCTCGCGGAGACCCGTCCGCACCTTAACGCTTCTCGCCAGATCTAAAGCCGGAGACCCATGTCATGACCATCTCTGAATCCCGCCGGACCTTTTTGAAATCAACCGCCGCCGCTGCGACAGCATCAGCCGCAGGACTTCCCCTTGCGACCGGACAAGCCAGCGCTCAGGTCGGCAACCCTGATATCCGTTGGGACAAAGCCGCCTGCCGGTTCTGCGGCACCGGATGCTCGGTTCTGGTTGGCACCAAAGACGGGCGCGTGGTCGCCACGCAAGGCGACCCGGATGCGCCGGTGAACCGCGGTCTGAACTGTATCAAGGGCTATTTCCTGTCCAAGATCATGTACGGCAAAGACCGCCTGACCACGCCGATGCTGCGCAAAACCAACGGCGAATATGACAAGAATGGTGAGTTCGAACCAGTCAGCTGGGACGAAGCCTTCGACGTCATGGCTGCCAAGTGGAAAGAGGCCCTTGCCAAGAAAGGCCCGACCAGTGTCGGCATGTTCGGTTCGGGCCAGTGGACCGTTTGGGAAGGCTACGCCGCTGCCAAACTGATGAAGGCTGGTTTCCGGTCCAACAACATCGACCCGAACGCGCGCCACTGTATGGCCTCGGCGGTTGTCGGCTTCATGCGCACCTTCGGCATTGATGAACCAATGGGCTGCTATGACGATTTCGAGCACGCAGACACATTCGTGCTCTGGGGCTCGAACATGGCCGAGATGCACCCGATTCTGTGGTCACGCCTGACCGACACACGTCTGACCAAACCAGGATCCGAAGTGCATGTACTGTCGACCTATGAACACCGCTCGTTCGAGTTGGCCGACAATGGAATGGTCTTTGCGCCGCAGACCGATCTGGCGATCCTGAACTATATCGCCAACTACATTATCCAGAACGGCGCGGTGAACGAAGAGTTCGTCAACAAACACGTCAACATCACCAAGACCGCCACCGATATTGGCTATGGACTGCGCGATAACAACCCGCTGCAGGAAGAGGCAGAGAATCCAAACTCTGGCAAGATGGAGCCGATCAGCTTCGAAGAATATGCCGAAGCGGTATCGGAATACACGCTGGAATACACATCGGAACTCTCAGGTGTTCCTGCCGCTCAGCTTGAGCGTCTGGCCCAGCAATATGCCGACCCCAACCGCAAAGTGATGAGCCTGTGGACCATGGGTTTCAACCAGCACACTCGCGGATCGTGGGTGAACTCGCTGATGTACAATGTGCACCTGCTGGTGGGTAAGATTTCCGAACCCGGAAACTCGCCCTTCTCGCTCACCGGTCAACCTTCGGCCTGTGGTACGGCACGTGAGGTCGGAACCTTCGCTCACCGTCTGCCGGCTGATATGGTTGTGGCAAACGACAAACACCGCGAGATTTGCGAGACCGCGTGGAAAATTCCTGCGGGCACCATCCCACCCAAACCCGGATTCCACGCCGTTTTGCAGCACCGCAAGCTGAAGGACGGCGATCTGAATGCCTATTGGGTGCAGTGCACCAACAACATGCAGGCCGCGCCCAATATCAACGAAGAAGGCTATCCCGGCTATCGCAACCCGGAGAACTTCATTGCCGTCTCCGATCCCTATCCTACTGTAACAGCCCTGTCGGCTGACCTGATCCTGCCTACCGCCATGTGGGTCGAGAAGGAAGGCGCCTATGGCAACGCCGAGCGTCGCACCCAATTCTGGCGGCAACAGGTCAAAGCTCCGGGCGAAGCGAAATCCGATCTGTGGCAGTTGATGGAGTTCTCCAAACGCTTCACCGTTGAAGAGGTTTGGGGTGAGGAACTGCTGGCCACCATGCCAGAACATCGTGGTAAGACCATGTATGACGTGCTGTTCGCCAATGGCACGATCGACAAGTTCCCGCTGTCAGAGACCGCAGAGGGTTTCGACAACGACGAGTCCGAGCACTTTGGCTACTACGTGCAAAAGGGCCTGTTCGAGGAATATGCCGAGTTTGGGCGCGGCCACGCGCACGATCTGGCTCCATTCGAAACCTACCACCAGGCGCGTGGCCTGCGCTGGCCAGTCGTGGATGGCAAGGAAACACTGTACCGCTTCCGAGAAGGCTATGATCCGTATGTGCCTGAAGGCGAAGACGTGAAATTCTATGGCCATAAGGACGGCAAGGCCAAGATCATCTTCGCGCCATACGAACCCGCCCCCGAGGTGCCGGATGAGGAATTCAACCTGTGGCTCTGCACCGGGCGTGTGCTGGAACATTGGCATTCAGGTTCGATGACCCGCCGCGTGCCCGAACTGCACCGCTCCTATCCCGCCGCCGTTGTCTACATGCACCCGGATGATGCGCGCGACCGCGGTCTGCGCCGCGGGCAGGAGATCGTTCTTTCCACCCGCCGCGGCGAAGTTAACAGCCGGGTCGAAACCCGAGGCCGGAACAAAGTGCCGCGTGGCCTGGTGTTCATGCCATGGTTTGACGAAGGCCAGTTGACAAACAAGCTGACGTTGGACGCGACCTGCCCGCTCTCGAAAGAGACCGACTTCAAGAAATGCGCCTGTAAGGTCGAGCGCGCGTAAAAGGCTGGCAAGGCAAAGGTCGTCCCCATGTCTCGTATTGGCACACCCCTTTCGCCGCAGCGGCGCCGGTTCCTGCAGGACTCGGCGCGCGCAGCGGGCGGCTGCGTAGCAGCCGGGTCCTTGCTGGCCTGGCTGGCGCGGGACGCGCGGGCGTTGCCGGCCGAGGCATTGCGCCCCCCCGGTGCCTTGCCCGAAAAAGACTTTCTGTCAGCCTGCATCCGCTGTGGTCTGTGCGCGCGAGAGTGTCCCTATGACACGCTGAAACTGGCCGAGCTGGGTGTCGATGCGATGGCCACCGGCACGCCGTATTTCACCGCGCGTGATATCCCTTGCGAAATGTGTGACGACATCCCCTGCGTCGCTGCCTGTCCGACCGGGGCGCTGGACCCCGGACTGGACAATATCGACGACGCCAAGATGGGTGTCGCCGTTCTGGTCGATCAGGAAAACTGCCTGAACTTCTTCGGCCTGCGCTGCGATGTCTGTTACCGCGTCTGCCCCGTCATCGACGAGGCCATTACGCTGGAGACCGAACACAACGCCCGCTCGGGCAGTCATGCAATCTTCATTCCAACCGTTCACGCCGATCATTGCACCGGCTGCGGCGTTTGCGAGAAAAGCTGCGTTCTGCCCGAAGCGGCGATCAAAGTTCTTCCCGCCCGATTGGCTCGGGGCAGCAGCGCCGATCACTACCGCAAGGGCTGGGAAGAGAAAGAAGCCAAAGGCGCGCCCGTCGTCGAAGGTATCATCGATTTGCCTGATCGCCTGCCGGGGCCGGGCACCGATAACCTTGTCGCACCGGGCGGGTTTGAGCCCAGCTTCAAATTGCCGGAGGTCACTCAATGACCGTCCGCACAAACATGCCGCTGGGGCATGAAGCTATCGCCGCCAAAGGTTGGCTGAGTGCCCATAAATACCTGCTGCTGCGCCGCGCCAGCCAGGTGTTCTTCCTGGTACTGTTCCTGTTGGGCCCGTGGTTCGGCCTCTGGATCGTGCAGGGCACTCTGGCCGGGTCGCTGACCCTAGGCGTACTGCCCCTGACCGATCCGTTTGTCTTTCTGCAAAGTCTGATCGCAGGGCACTGGCCCGAACTGACCGCCGCCATTGGTGCCGTCATCGTTCTGGTTACCTACGCGCTGGTCGGAGGCCGCGTCTATTGCTCGTGGGTCTGCCCGATCAACCCTGTAACCGAAGGCGCGCACTGGCTGCACCGCAAGCTGGGCCTGCAAAAAGGCTGGCAGCCCAAACGCGGAACGCGGCTGTGGATCATGGCCACCGTGCTGGTCGTGTCCGGCCTGACCGGCGCAATTGCATGGGAACTGGTCAACCCGATCACCATGCTGCATCGCGGACTGATCTTTGGCATGGGCTTCGTCTGGGCGATGGTCGCCGCGATCTTCCTGTTTGACTTGCTTGTCTCGCGCCATGGATGGTGCGGCCATGTCTGCCCCGTAGGCGCATTCTACGGACTGGTGGGCAGCAAGGCGATGCTGCGGGTCAGCGCCGCCAATCGCAACGCCTGTGACGATTGCATGGACTGCTACGCGGTTTGCCCGGAAAACCATGTGATCTCTCCGGCGCTGAAAGGCAAAGACAACCCGCTGATCCTGTCGCCCGACTGCACCAATTGCGGTCGCTGCATCGATGTCTGCGCTGAAGACGTTTTCAATTTCACCCATCGGTTCGACGCCCTGACCGCCGCGCCACCGGAATCAACCGCCGCGCCCCAGCCGCGCGCCTCAAGACCTTTTTGAAGGAGTGAGAAGATGAAAAAGCCGATCCTAGTGGGCCTTGCCCTGATCCCGCCGCTGCTCCTCGGTGGCCTGGCCCTCGCGCAGTCTGCCGGAGTTAACAGCCTACGCGGTGCCGAAGTCGATGAGCCCGCCGTTCTGGATCAGGTGCATCGGACAGTCGAAGGCCGAATGCAGCGTAATTATCGCCAGCAGCCGCCGCTGATCCCACATTCGATCGAACAGTACCAGATCGACCTGCGCACCAATCAGTGCCTCTCCTGCCATGACTGGACCAAGGCTGGTGAGCGCAACGCTCCGACGTTGTCGATGACTCACTATCTGGACCGCGAAGGGCGAGAGTTGGATCAGATCGCCGGCACACGGTATTTCTGCAATCAGTGCCACGTGCCGCAGGCCGATGCGCTGCCGCTGGTCGACAACACTTTTGAACCTTCCTCCGGAAACTAAACTCAGGTCGAAAAGGAGAGCGTGACATGTCCGACTCCCAAGAAAAACAAGGGCTCATCCGGCGCCTCTGGACCTGGTTCTGGAGCCCGATCGCCGTCCTCAGCGTTGGCTTCACCCTGCTTGCCGGATTTCTGGCAGGCATCCTGTTCTGGGGTGGGTTCCACTGGACGCTGGAACTGACGAATACAGAAGAGTTCTGCACCTCGTGTCACACGATGGAGGTCAATCTCGGCGAATACCGTGAGACGATCCACTACAACAACCATTCGGGCGTGCGGGCGATCTGTTCGGATTGCCACGTCCCGGACGAGTGGAACCATAAGATCAAAGCCAAGATCATGGCCGTGAAGGATGTCTACCACGAACTGGCAGGCACGATCAGCACGCCCGAGAAGTATGAGGATCATCGTCTCGCTATGGCGACGGCCGTTTGGAAGAAGATGAAAGCATCCGACAGCCGGGAATGCCGTAACTGTCACAACTTCGACTATATGGACTTCACGATTCAGGAAACCCGGGCCGCCAATGAACACCAGCGCGCGATCGATAACGGCATGACCTGTATCGACTGCCATCAGGGTATCGCGCACAGCCTCCCACCCAACTATCTGGAAACGTATGAAAAGATTGCGAAAGAGATAGACGGCGAGGTTCTGCAGGAACACGCAGCCGCTTCAGGGGACGACATCCGCGCGTTCCTGAACAAAAGCTCGGATTAAGGTGGGGACAGAGATGTTAGAGTTACTTGGAACCATCGGCGGTAACGTATTGGGCCTGCCCGGCATTCTTGGTCTGGCACTGGGCATGATGACACGCCAATTATGGCTGGGAGCCCTTTTGGGCGGTCTGGTTGGTCTGATCGCACCGCTGCTTTTTGCAGGGTGGCAGTTTTCCCATGTCGGGACCATGGCGCTGGTCATCGCCATCATCGTCGGTGTCTGTGCCGGTAGCCTTGGCACCGCCATTCGCCGCAAGGGCGCGACGGTCTGAACAGGTCAACCCGGCGGCAGTGCCGGGTTACCGCCCCCAGTTTTCCGCCGGATCGCTTTCGGCATAATCCCGCAATTTGCCGATATCCGAAATCTCGGCGTGGTTGCGGTTTATCTTTACCCCGACCGCCTTGAGCCGCGAAAACGCCCGGCTCAGGCTTTCGGGCTTCATCCCTAGACGACCCGCGATCAGCATCTTGTCATAAGGCAGCGATACTTCGCACTCACCCGCATCAGTGTCACAGAGGTTCAGCAAAAACTCGGCGACCCGCTGCGCACCGGTCTGCGCCTTGAGCTGTTCCAGCTGCGCCACCAGCGAGTGCAGATGCGTAAAGGTCGCGGCCAGAATTGAAATCCCGATCTCCGGATTTTCCTTCATCAACGAGATAAGGATCGGGCTGGGGATGTGCATCACTTCGCAGGCCGATACGGCCTCAGCTGAAACGGGGTAAGGCACGTTACGCAGCGCCACGGCCTCGCCAAAACTGTCACCACGTTTGAAGACGCTCACGACGGCTTCGGCCCCGGTGGGGGTCATGCGGAACAGCTTGACCCAACCCTCAAGCACGACGTGGATGGCCTGCGCTTTTTCCTCCTGCAGGAATATTGTCTCACCACGGTCATACTGACGCCAGATCGCGTGGCTCAGCAGTGTTTCCACATGCTGTTCCGGTAAACTGCGCAGCAGCAGCGACTGACGTGCGATCGCTTTTTGTGCTTCGTGAGACAAGAGAATACCCCTGTTATTTCCTGCCGGCGCATGGGCGCGGTCGGTCCATCCCTGTTCCACGCTATGCCAGAGCCGGCAGTTGTGCACCATAGTTTTATGTTGTCTAAACTTGACTATTGTCATGTTGCGGCTTGGTTCGCTGCCCTATTCTCGGCTCAAAGCCAGTATTCCGGGGAGCACGTAACATGGACTACGAGCGTTATTTCAGTCAAAGCCTCAGTGACCTTCGGGATGAAGGGAACTATCGTGTTTTCATAGACTTGCAACGTCGCTGTGGTTCTTTCCCGAACGCACGTCAGACGGATGGATCTGTCCAGCGAAATGTGCGGATCTGGTGTTCGAATGACTATCTTGGCATGGGTCAGCACCCATCAGTTATCGATGCAATGCATGACGCATTGGATCGCTGTGGCGCGGGGGCCGGGGGCACGCGAAACATATCAGGCACCACTCACGACCACGTGCTGCTTGAGGCCGAACTGGCCGATCTGCATGGAAAGGAAGCCGCGCTTCTGTTTACTTCCGGGTATGTTTCGAATTGGGCAGCCCTTGGCACTCTCGCCGCGAAAATCCCCGGCCTGATCGTATTCTCTGATGCACTGAACCATGCCTCGATGATCGAAGGCATCCGCCACTCGCGGGCGCAGAAGGTGATCTGGAAACACAACGATTTGGATGACCTTGAAGCCAAACTGGCCGTAGCTGATCCCGATGCGCCGAAGATGATCGCGTTCGAGTCGGTCTATTCGATGGATGGTGACATCGCCCCCATCAAAGAGATTTGCGATCTCGCCGACAAATACGGCGCGATGACCTATCTGGATGAGGTTCATGCCGTTGGCCTCTATGGGCCACGCGGCGGTGGTATCGCTGAACGAGAAGGCCTTATGGATCGCCTGACGGTGATCGAAGGCACGCTTGGTAAAGCGTTCGGTGTGGTGGGCGGGTATATTGCTGCCTCGGCTGCGCTGTGCGATTTCGTGCGCAGCTTCGCCAGCGGGTTTATTTTTACCACCGCCCTGCCACCATCGATCGCGGCCGGGGCCGCGGCCTCGATCCGGCATTTGAAACAGTCGAATGCTGAACGCGACCTGCAGAAAGCCCGTGTAGTGCAGGTTCGGGCCCGTTTGGATGCGGAAGGTATTCCTCATATTCCTAACCCCAGCCACATCATCCCGGTGATGGTTGGCGATCCGGTGAAGTGCAAGTTTATCTCGGACACGCTGCTGGAAGAGTTCGGCATCTACATTCAGCCGATCAATTATCCCACCGTACCAAAAGGGACCGAGCGTCTGCGGATCACGCCGTCTCCGGTACATACGGATGAGGATATCGAGCATCTGGTTGGCGCGCTGTCCACCCTCTGGCAACGCTGTCAGATTGCGCGCATGCCGATGGCAGCCCAATAACCAAGAAGCGCCCCCTAGCGTAATACTTCGCCGTCTCCCCGGAGGCGGCGTTTTTTGAGTCAGATCAGGTAGAGGGCGAAGACAATGATGGCAAAGCCCGTCAGCACCATGGTGAAACCTCGCAGCCAGGCCGGGCTGTTTACGAGATCAAGATAACAAGCCAGGATAACGCGACATTTCGCCAGTGCGAGGACCAGAATACACCCCGCCAGAACGGATGGCGGGATGGGCAGCACAGTCAGCAGTGCTGATGCGACGCTGAGCACCAAAAGGGTCAGCCATGCACGTGTGAGCGAATTATGGAGCGCTCTTCGCCAGTATTTGGGAAAAGATGGTGCTGCAGGCATCGGAATTATCCCAGCAGGTAGATCACGGGGAAAAGCATGATCCAGACCAGATCGACCATGTGCCAGAACTGCGCACCTGCCTCAATGTTGCGTGGATCGTCACGCCAGGCGACCAGCAGCAGGATACCGACCCCTGCCAACACATGTGCGGCGTGAAACCCGGTCAGCAGATAATAGAACAGGAAAAATGGGTGGGTCTCATAGGTGATCCCCTGTGCGGCTTTGCCCGCGTATTCCGCACCTTTGATGATCAGGAACACGACACCCAGCACGGCGGCAGTGATCAAGGCCATTCGAGCCATGCCCCGGCGCGCGATTTTTCGCCACTGCAGCGCCTGCGCCGCCAGAAAGCCCGAGGTGACCAGCACCACCGTGTTGAGCGCCGCCCCTGTCCGGTAAAGGTGCGATTGAGCCTCGGCAAATCCTGTCGGGTCGGTCAGGCGCACGCCCATAAAGGCAATCAGGCCCGCACCGAAAACCAGCAATTCCGAGATGATCAGAACCCACATCAGCAGCTCGCCCGGAAGCTCATCGATCAAAGAGGCGTCGCTCATGCTCCAACCAGTTGGCGGTAGATCTGAGGCAGAGCCATGATCAGCCGGTGCGGGTCGGGGATGACGGCGAAGCCGCCTTGACCGAACATGCGCGGGAACCAGCTTTTGCCGGTTTTGTCGATGGTAACGCCAAAGACCGATTGCCCTGCCCTACGCGCCTCGCGCACGGCCATGCAGGTGTCTTCGATACCGTGGCGACCCTCGTAATGGTCCAGGTCGTTGGGTTTGCCGTCAGTGATGATCAATAGCAACCGGCGTTTGCGCGATTGGCTGGCCAGATCGGCGGAACAATGGCGGATTGCGGCGCCGAGGCGGGTATAGTGGCCGGGGCGCAGCGAGGCGATGCGCTGTTCCACCAAACCACCCATCGGCTCATCGAAGCGTTTACAGCGCTGCACATAAACCCGCTGGCGTTTCAGCGAGCTGAAGGCGTGGATGGCGAAATCGTCGCCGCAGGCGTTCAGACCCCAGGCGAGTGCCGCAAGAGCCTCGCGTTCAATGTCGATTACGGCGCGGCCTGTGACAGCGCTTTCGGTCGAGCGGCTGACATCCAGCAGGATAGACACCGCCAAATCGCGCGCCTCGGGGCGCGATTGCATCCAAATACGTTCGGTGCCTTCGCCATTGGCACAACGGTCTACCTGCGCCCGAACGGCTGCCTCGATATCCAATTGATCACCATCCAGATGACCGCGCGTCATCACGCGGCCCGGGCGCAGCGCCTCGAACTGGCGTTTCACGGCGCGGATGCGGCGGGCAGTGGCGGGGTCTTTGCCGAACTCGGCGGCATCTTCGCGAATCTCGGCATCCGAGGTCAGAACGTTGACATGATCGGGCAAGTATTGGCCGATGCGCACGTCCCATTCGGGATACAAAACCCGTCCCGACAGGCGTTCGCGGTTCACGTCCTCCGGAGCGAGGTCCAGATGAAGTTTCAGTTTGGTCGGCGGCGCCTTCGAGATCTGACCCAAGCCAATCTCTTCCTGATCATCGGCGGCTTTCTTGGCGTTATCAGGATCGTCATCGTCGATGCGCCGGTTGATGTTCAGGAACTCGGCCCAACTGAGGATCGCTTCGAACTTGTGCAGGATGAAACTGTCGCTGCGGTTGGCCTGATCCGATTTGCGGCGGCGGGCACGGTGAGTTTTTTCGCCGGATTCCTCAGGTGGTCCTTCGGTTTCGGGGTTCTCCACTTCGTTATGTTCGGAGAACCCGACCGGGCGCAACTCGGGCCACAGCGGGACAGGCCGGAAATGCTGATAGCCGCGCGGGGCGGTGAGGTCGTCATCCAACGCTAGAAGATGTTCAGCCTTTGGCGACAAAGGCGCGGGGTCGCCCTGCATGTGGCGGACCAGTTCTTCAACCGCTGCCTCGACGGGTGGCAGCCCGGAAATGTCGCGTTGATACAGCACGCCCTTACACAGTTCCGCATATAGCGGTCGCAGGCCGGGGGCGTTGTGCAACGCCGCCTCGACCATCTGTCGGGCGGCGACAAGCGCATGCAGGTCGGCGCGCAACGGGTCGTCTTCGTCGATACGAGTTCCGGCATGTGCAGCGGCGGCGGCCAGCCAGACATAAAGCGCACCGTTGGCTTCACGCGCGGGAAACACCGCCAGCCGATCCGGCAAACGCAGAACTTCGCCATCGAACGACGCACGCGGCATTAGCTCGGCCTCGGTTGCCAGACGACGACGCCACCCCAGACGGTGGCGCGAAATCTCGGGAGAGACCGGGCGCAATTCTACGCCCGGACTACCCCCAAGTCCTCGAAAGAGGACTGCCAGCCGCCCTGCGACCTCTGAGAGGTCGACCGCGGCTCCATCATGCACTTCAGGTGCATCAAGGCGACTGGCAAGGGTGTGCCACAGTTTCCCGATCGTTTCTTCGGGTTCCCATGGCTCAAAATCGATCCTGACCATCGGCCGGCCTCACCCAAAGACAGCCGTGACAAGATCGAGGAGCCCGCGTTTGATATCCTCATCATCAGTCAGAGGTTCGATCATTGCGGCGAGGATGGCGCGGTCGGTGGACATGCCCTGTGCGATCAGCGTCGCGGCATAAACGACCAGACGGGTGGACACGCCTTCCTCAAGGTCCTGACCCTTAAGCCCGCGCAACTTACCTGCAAGGCGTACCAGCGGTTTACAGCGTTCAAGCGGCAGACCGCTTTCTTGCGCGACGACTTCGGCCTCCATCTCGGGCGAAGGAAAGTCGAATTCCAGCGAGATGAACCGCTGCCTGGTCGAGGGTTTCAGGGTTTTCAGGATATTCTGGTATCCGGGGTTGTACGAGGCCACCAGCATGAAGCCGGGCGCGGCCTCAAGCTCTTCACCGGTGCGGTCGATCGGCAGGATGCGCCGGTCATCGGTCAGCGGGTGCAGCACAACGGTGACGTCCTTGCGGGCTTCGACCACCTCATCAAGGTAGCAGATCGCGCCTTCGCGCACCGCACGAGTCAGAGGGCCATCAACCCAGACGGTTTCGCCGCCCTTCAACAGGTAGCGACCGATCAGGTCGGCGGCGGCGAGGTCATCGTGGCAGGCCACGGTGTAAAGCGGGCGGCCAAGCTTGGCGGCCATATGGGCCACAAAGCGGGTCTTACCGCAACCTGTTGGACCTTTCAGCAAAACCGGCAGGTCGTTGTTGTAGGCGGCGGTGAACACATCGCATTCATCGCTTTGGGCGAGGTAGAAGGGGGCGTTCGCCGCCCCCTCATTCAGTTTCATGGAGCCATCCATATCCATTACTCCGCAGGGGTTTCAGAGGCACCGGGTTCAATCACCTCTTTCCGGGGCACCCAGATCGAGTAGATGAACAGCAGCGCACCAAGGACCACGACCACACCAGAGCCAAGACGCATCCAGTAGAAGATCGCGATCTGGTCCTGCACGT
This sequence comes from Ruegeria sp. AM5, assembly GCF_056540645.1. Taxonomy (NCBI): domain Bacteria; kingdom Pseudomonadati; phylum Pseudomonadota; class Alphaproteobacteria; order Rhodobacterales; family Roseobacteraceae; genus Ruegeria; species Ruegeria sp. AM5. The sequence continues at coordinate 54,608 of NZ_JBQFXC010000009.1, forward strand.
CCATGAAGTAGTCACCGACCACACGTTGCATGTGAGTCTGCACGGTACCACCGAAGGTCAGGACGAAGGTCATGAAGACCATGCCGCTGGTCATAAGCCAGAACGAGCCCATGTTCAGAACCTGATTGTAGGGATCACGGTTCTTCAGGATCGGCATCGCATAGCTGAAGATCGCCAGGTTGAGGCAGACATAAGCACCGTAGAAGGCCAGGTGACCGTGGGCTGCGGTGATCTGCGTGCCATGGGTATAGTAGTTCACCCCGTGCAGCGTGTGCAGGAAGCCCCAGACACCGGCACCGAAGAAGGCAAGCGTTGCACAGCCCAGTGACCACAGCAGAGCAGCCTTGTTAGGGTGGTCACGACGGCCCTTCCAGACCATGACGAAGGCAAAGGCCATCATCGCGAAGAACGGGATCACCTCGAGGCTTGAGAAGATCGAACCGATCCACTGCCAATAGCCGGGTGTACCGATCCAATAGTAGTGGTGACCTGTCCCAAGGATGCCCGAGAACAGCGCGGCGGCGACGATGACATAGAGCCATTTCTCGACCACCTCACGGTCAACGCCCGTAAGCTTCAGCATCAGGTAGGCCAGGATCGAGGCCATGATCAGCTCCCATACGCCTTCGACCCATAGGTGGACGACATACCACCAGTATTGCTTGTCGAGCGACAGGTTGCCCGGGTTGTAGAAAGCAAACAGGAACAGAAGCGCCAGACCCCAGAGGCCCAGAACAAGGATGCTCGAAATCGCCGTCTTCTTGCCCTTCAGAACGGTCAGTGACACGTTGTAAAGGAACATCAGCGCGGCCACGACGATGCCCGCCTTGACCCATTTGGGTTGTTCAAGGAACTCGCGCCCCTCTTTGCCCAGCAGCCAGTTGCCTTCGAACAGGTTGAAGACATAGGTCACGACCACGCCCAGCGTGCCAACCACAAGAATAATCAACTGCAGATAGGCCAGCTTGGTCGAATGGATCTCGCGCTCGGTCTCTTCGGGGATCAGGAAGTAGGCCGCACCGAAGAAGCCCAGCAGCAGCCAGACGATCAGAGAGTTGGTGTGCAGCATCCGTACGATATTGAACGGCAGAAGCTCACTCAGGAAGTTCGGGAATACATAGATGAAACCGGCCAGCAGGCCGCCGATTACCTGTACCGCGAACAGGGCCATCGCTACTGCGAAGTAGGCGTAGGCGATTTTTTGGGATTCGTATTTCATTGCTCCGTTCCCTTTCTCAGCCTGCCTCGTTGGGCGGCCAGCCCTGCGCATCGATGTTGTCCGTCCAGATCAAGAAGTTGGTCAGATCGCGGATCTCTTCGTCGCTGAGGTTGAAATTGGGCATCTGCCGACGACCGGGAATGCCGGTCGGCTGCGCCTCCATCCAGCCCTTGAGCGCTTCAAAGGCCGATTCCGGGTCGTCCAGCACACCCCAGCGGGTCATCACATTCCCGACTTCCGGCGCGTAGTAGGCGCCCTCGCCCAGGATCGTGTGACAGTTGATGCAGGCATGTTTTTCCCAGACATGTTTGCCCCGAACCACACTGTCATCAAGCTTCGCCGAATTCTCGGAGTTGACGATGTACCAGTGCGAGTGGGCCGACAGGGCCAGGAAGATGAGGATGAAGAACAGTGACCCGCCATAGAATATGTTGCGAGCCATGCTCTTTGTCATGACTTCTCGCATTGCGCTCTCCTTTGCGCAGATTAGCTAGTCTGATGACAATGGCGGGTGGGTCGCAGGGCTGCCTTAACGAAAGTCAAGCATGCCAAAGTAAGCGCGGAATTGGACACCTGTGGTCATAATTGCGTCAGTATCACTAAAATGCCCTCAGATTGCCTTGAAAAACAGTACTTAGAACAGCATGTTTCCGGACGTTCGAACAGTTGAAGCGAGCGTTCTCGATATATTGGTGAATAGAGGTGCGTAGATGGCACCTGAAGCGTGGTGGTTAAAGAATGGCGAACTACTCATACATCGGATACGCACCCGGCGTCATTACGGTGAATACAATTGGGCCTGATACGATCACCCTGGACGCAAGCTATGACCCCGCGACGGACCGAAGGGTATTCAATGTTGAGGACGAGGCCGGTGGTTTCATTCGAAATGGGTTTGGCCCGCCAGTTCCCGATACCGGGGATGTTTTCAACGGCGACAGATTCAACAACGAAAATGGCGACGACGATACACAGATCGGAACGGTAACAAACCTTGATGGTTCGACAACGTTTCTGAGCGGCGACATCTATCTGGAAGAATCCTACATTCTGACGAATCCCGGCGGTGGGACAATCACTGTGTACCTTGTCGAGGTTGAAGGAACCAACGCTGGCTACATAACCTCTGAGCCCCTAGATCCCGGGGTGACGTATTCGATGAGCGTCGTCAACGTTACACCGAGCAACGCACCGGACACGACTGACCCCGGTTCCATCGTTGATGTTCCTTGTTTCTCCGCCGGAACGCTTATCGCGACACCTGATGGTGATGTCGCGATAGAAACGCTTTCCGCTGGTGACAAGGTTGTCACCTTGGATCATGGACCACAACCAATTCGCTGGATCGGCGCGCGCGCTCTGGATAGGTCTGAATTTGCGCTCAATCCCAAGCTGCGCCCGATCCGAATCGCAGCGGGCAGCCTGGGAAGCAACCTGCCGCGACGTGATCTGTTGGTCTCACCGCAGCATCGCATGTTGATCCGTTCGAGTATCGCCGTTCGCATGTTCGACAGCGAGGAGGTTCTGGTCCCAGCCCATAAGCTGGTCGGCATACATGGCATAACCGTCGACGAGACAGCTCAGGGCGTGGTGTATTTCCATATTCTGTTCGACCGGCATGAGATCGTGCTTGCGGAAGGCGCGCCGTCAGAAAGCCTATTCACAGGCAAGCAAGCCTTGAAAGGAATACAGCCCGAGGCGCTGGCCGAAATTGTTGCGCTCTTCCCAGAGTTAGCTTTGCCAGACCATCAACCAATCGCAGCCCGCCAGATTCCAAAACGCGGAAGACAAATCCATACTTTGCTGCAACGGCATATTAAAAATGACAGGGCGTTGCTCCGACCTTCTTAATCTAAGAACCGTTGCTCAGGCCGCTAGACGTGGCCCGGTCAACGCGGGCCACATCGCAACCAGATACAAGACGATGGCGCAGATCCACAGCCCATCTGAGGCCAGCATCGCAACCAGATATCCCTGGTCAAACGCCGACCCGACCCAGCGCAAAACTGCGGCTGCCGCCATCAAACCGTAAGCGATCGCCATGGGTGGCGAGGCCACGAGGGCACGGCCACTATGGCCGAGGGCGGCCCGACTCATCACGGCAAGGGTCATGCCGCCGACGCAACCAATGCCCAAAATATGCAGCGCCCCGATCTCGCTGCCGAACCCCAGCACTGCCAGCCCCCACAGGATCAGGCCCAGCGCCAGCATGCCCAGCCCCAGATGCAACGCGATCAGGATCGGCTGCCGCAGTGCCCAGCGTGCGCGCCAACGTGCCATGCGCAGGATCTGAGCAACGCCAAGCATCAGCGCGATAGCGCCTGATACAGGTCCGATTCCAAAGACGAGCACGCTCAGCGGCAGTGACAGTGCAAGCCCCATGGCGGCTTTATCAAACGCTCCTACCGAAATAGGCCAGTTGGATTCGGGCTCTCCCGCGCGTTTCATCGCATTTCGGGTGAAAGCTGGCGTAATGCGCCCACCAAGTATCGCGATTAGGCTGCAAAGCGTCAGCAACCCCGCCCGCAATCCGATGTCCAGCGTATCGCTGGTCGCACCGATCCACTCTAAATGGGTTAACAAGTTGGAAATCCAGATCGCACTGAGCAGCAAAAGGAATACCATGTTCTGCGGTTTGGGGCGTCGGATCAGCTGAGTAGCAATCTTTGCCGCCAGAATTGGAACAAAGACCAGATCGAACACAGCGACCAGAACAGGCGGCAGCGCACCGGAGAACCACATCGCTACCCGCCCGGCCAACCAGAGACCTGCAGCCAGCATGATGAACCGGGCGCGCGCCTCTGGGGTCCCGGTCCAGTTGGGAACAGCCGTCAGAAAAAACCCGCCCAGAGCTGCTGTGGCATAGCCAAAGATCATCTCATGCGCGTGCCACATTGGGGGACTCATGGAATAGGTTGGGTCTTCGTATCCGACCAACCCGGTCTGCGTCATCAACCAAAAACCCCACGCGCCTCCCGCGAACAGACCAAAAAGTCCGGCGGACAGGAAAAAGATGCGAAACCCCTCGCCCAATACGCGCGCGATCACTGCCGACATGCCTGTTCTCCTCGGCCTCAATGGCTGTTGGAACAGGTTTAGCAAGGCCGACCAGTGATGGACTTAACCGAAATCAAGCATCCGAAAAACATGTCCCTGAAACTCAGGTTTTCCCTTTGTTTTATGGCTCATTATAGCCCGTCAATTTCCAATTTGCGCGCGTTCCGTTGACTTTCGTCAAGGATGACAAACGCGCGATGTTTCACCCTAGGACCTGCCTCACCAGCAAATGGAGAGTGATCATGTCACTTGGAATCAGCTACAACAGAACTGGCCGCGCCTTAGGGGTCGGTTTGGCAATGTTGCTGGGCAGCGTCGCTGCGCCAGTCTTTGCCGAAGAGCCAACCCTGAGCAAGGAAGCCTTTGAATCATCAAAACAACTTTACTTTGAGCGCTGCGCCGGTTGTCACGGTGTGTTGCGCAAAGGGGCAACCGGCAAAAGCCTTGAGCCTCTGGTTGAAACGAAGAATGACGATGGTACCGTAACCGAGTCTGGCACCCTGAAACTGGGGCAGGAGCGACTGGAAAAAATCATCGCATGGGGCACCGAAGGCGGGATGAACAACTTCTCGGACGTGATGTCCGAAGAAGAAATCCGCGATATGGCGACCTACATCCAGATGGAGCCGCCCCAACCGCCGGAAATGTCGCTTGAACAGATGATGGCGACCCGCAAGGTCTATGTCGAACCCGAAGATTACCCGACCGAGCCGCTGCATGGCCGCAACTGGGAAAACTTCTTTGTCGTCATCGAACGTGACGTGGGCAAAGTGGCCGTGATCGACGGCGACACCAAAGAGGTGCTGGCGCATATCCCGACCGGTTACGCCGTGCACGTCCTGAAAGCGTCCGAGCACCATAAACTGGAAGAACCCGAAAATCCGGGCCGCTTCTGGTACACCATGGGCCGCGACGGGAAGATGACCAAGATCGACCTGTGGCAGAACCCCGAGAACATGCTGGTTGCCGAGGTTACCATTGGTTATGACGCGCGCGACGTGGCGGTATCGGGTGACGGTAAATACGTCATCGGTGGCGCCTACTGGCCCCCTCATTTCGCCATCGTCGACGCCGAAACCATGGAGCCGAAAAAGGTTGTCTCGACCCGGGGTTACAACGTGGACGGGGATTATGTGGAAGAGGCCCGCGTGGCCGCCATCTACACCACCCCGAACGAGCCCACATGGATCGTGGCCGTCAAGGAGCTCGGTCAGCTTTGGCAGGTGGACTACTCCGATCTGGACAACCTGCGTATCGACAAGATCGACAGCGCAAAGTTCCTGCATGACGGGTTCTTTGATCCGACCGGCCGTTATTTCCAGATCGCCGCAAACGCGTCGAACAAGATGGTCGTGGTCGATACCGAGACTCATAAGCTGGAAGCTATGATCGATACCGCGCCGCTGCCGCACCCCGGCCCGGGCGCCAACTGGGATGACCCGAATTGCGGTCCTGTTGCCGGTACGACCCACCTGGGCGAAGGCACGGTTACCGTTTGGGGCAACGACCCCGAAGGCCGCCCGGACGATGCCTGGAAAGTCTGCTACGAGGTGGAAACCGACGGACCCGGTCTGTTCATCCGGACCCATCCGAACTCGGACTACATCTGGGCCGACCAGACCAAGCACCCCGAGCCTGAGATCCAGCAATCGGTGCAGGTCATCGACAAGGCAACCGGTGAGATCGTGAAAACGATCCAGATCACAGAAGAAGAAGGCAACGTCGCCGTCCACTTCGAGTTCAACCAAGACGGATCCGAGGTCTGGGTGTCCAAGTGGAACCGCTCGACCTCGAAAGAGCCAAATGGTGAGATCGTGATCTTCGACGCCAAGACGCTGGAAGAGATCGGCCGCGTGAAAGGACTGTTTGCACCCACCGGCAAGTTCAACGTCTACAACCGTTCGAACCACGTCACCTGACGGGTTTTGTACTCAGCACCGGAAAGGGCGGGCCCCTCGCCCGCCCTTTCCTCGTTTGACTCATCAGCCAAATCCACAGGCCTGACATCCAGGGCCAGAAAAAGAAGCCAAAACGGAGACCGGATATGACCTCCGAACCGGAAAAGAAAAAACCAATCTGGCGCCGGTATTTCCTGTGGGGAATGCCCGTGGCCGGGATCGCTGCGGCCTTTGCCGCCGGCATCATCTTCTGGGGCGGGTTCAACACCGCTATGGAAGCTACCAACACCAAGGAATTCTGCGTCTCGTGCCACGAGATGCGAGATTTCGTTTACGAAGAATACACCGGCACAATCCACGACGTGAACCGTTCGGGCGTAGGCGCGGTCTGTTCCGACTGTCACGTGCCCAAGGATTGGACTCACAAGATCATCCGCAAGATCAAGGCGTCCAAAGAGCTGTATGGCAAGGTGGTCGGCACCATAAACACGCGCGAGAAATTCGAAGCCAAGCGCGTGCATCTGGCTATGAATGAATGGGAGCGGATGAAATCCACGGACTCGCGCGAGTGCCGCAACTGCCATGACTTCGAGTCGATGATGCCCGAGTTCCAGAAACCCCGCGCCCGTCAGCAGCACCTAAACGCGATGACCGTCGGTCAGACCTGTATTGACTGCCACAAGGGGATTGCGCACTCGGACGCCCGCGACCGGGCCGACGAAGAGTATCTGGAAAAGCTTGAAGCGCCGAACCCAGATTTCATTCGCGAAATCCCGGCCGAATACCTGGCAAGTCTCGAACGCATCGAAGCCAAGGAAGCTGCCGATGCCGAGGCTGAGAAAGCCGCGCGTGTAGCCCAGCAAGAGGCCGTACAGGCCCAGATCGCAGCAGCGGTTGACGCAGCCGTCGCGGAAGAGCGTGCCAAAGCTTCTGGCGAAGATGCCGCAGCCCCGGCAGGTGGCGGCAGCGATGTTGGCACAAATATCGATTGGGCCGCTGTCCCCGGTGCAGATATGAAACTGTTCTATCCTGGTCAGGCCTCGTTTGAATGGGTTCAGAACGGCAGATCCCACGGCGGAGCACGTCCTTTGACCAAGGGCGGAGACAAGTGCACCACCTGTCACGCTGCCGAACTGGACGCGATCGGCAACAAGATCGTGGCCGGTGGGGATCTGGAACCAACCCCGATCCCGGGCAAACGCGGCGTGATAGACGCCACCGTTCAAGCCGCGCATGATGATGAGACCCTCTATATCCGTCTGCAATGGCCGGATGCGGGCCACAACCCCGCCCCCTTTGTCGATGGCGGCAAGATGGACCCGGACAACCAGATCAAGGTGGCCATGATGATCACCGGCACTGGGATTGAGCTGGGCGATCAGGTCGGCTGCTGGGCCTCGTGCCATGCAGACAACAGCTACATGCCCTTTGACCCGGGTGCCGAGGCGATTGCCGCAAATGGCGATGTCTCGGGTCGGCTGAGCACGCAGGACACTGTGACCAAATACATCAGCGAAAGCCGCACCGAGGTCGAGATCAAAGGCCGCCGCGGTAAGGCGCTGGGTGGCTGGGACAAGCTGCAGGCCGCCGATCAGATCGAGCAGTATTTGGCCGATGGCACCTATCTGGATCTGATGCGCGTCTACGCGGACGGCAGCGCCACCAACGGCTATCTGCTGGAACAGCGCGTGGTCAATGACGGTGAGATCGCCGCCTCGGCCAGCCTTGATGCAGGTATGTGGACCGTGGTCTTCACGCGCCCATTGAACTCGGGCGCAGCTGGTGACGTGCCGCTGGAGGCCGGTCAGACCTATACGGTGGGCTTTGCCATCCACGATGACTTTGCCGCCGCACGGTTCCACCACGTGACGCTGGATACCAGCCTGGCATTGGACGACGACAACGCCTTTATCAACGTCGTCAAACAATAAGGAAGAGGGGCCGGGCGATCCGGCCCCTTCCGCTTAAAAGAGGAGACTTGGACAATGAAACCCAAACACCTTCTCCCTGCGCTGCTGCTTCTGGCCGCGCCCGCATGGTCAGAGGACACCGCCGCGCTGTGTGCCGAAGCCGAAGAGCGCTATGTCGAGCTGTTCGACCAGCCCTCCTCCGCCGTTGAGGATGCCGATGTGGTGCTGATGTACAAATACACGTTCTGCCCAGCCGAGCTAACCGTGAAACCGGGCACAACCGTGCGCTGGGTGAATGTCGATAAGCGCACCAGTCACTCGGTCCTGCTGAAAGACGGCAGCGAGCCCGAAAGCGACCGTCTGTTTCCTGAGGAGACGGTTGACCTGACCTTCCTCACCCCGGGTCCGCAGGACTATCTGTGTGGCCCGCATTGGGAGACACAGAACATGATCGGCATGATCACCGTCGAACCCTGAGCCGAGGCAATCATACAGGCAAGCCGAAAGGAGCGCGGGGCAATTCCCGCGCTCCTTAACTTTAGTCAAGGAGGTTCCTTTCCGATTACGCCAGTCTGCCCGCATGACACGCCCGGCTCACCCAGCAACGTCCCCTGATCGCGCAGGAATTCCGGGCTCCGAAGACATTCAGACCAAGCGAGTTTGCACATGAGCGGTAAGGTTTTTCTGATTGGCGCAGGCCCCGGTGACCCCGAACTTATGACCCTGCGCGCGCTGCGGATGCTGCAAGAGGCGGACGTGGTGGTCTATGACCGTCTGGTCTCGGCCGATATCCTCAATCTGCACGCTGATGGCGCACGGCTGATCCCGGTTGGGAAGGCCCCCAAGTGTCATACCGTGCCGCAGGATCGCATCAACGAAATCCTCGTCGAGGAAGCCAGCGCCGGTCACACCGTTGCTCGCCTCAAGGGGGGTGACCCGATGATCTTCGGACGCGGCTCGGAAGAGGCCGCGCACCTGATGGCAAACGGCATCCCAGTCGAATACGCGCCAGGCATTACCGCAGCGCAGGGGGCATCCTGTTCGACAGGCGTGCCGCTGACCCATCGCGGGTTGGCGACATCGGTGCAATATGTCACCGGGCACCGACAGGCCGACAAGGTGCTGGATCTGGATTGGAAACGTCTGGCCGACCCGGACTCGACCTTAGTCGTCTATATGGGCGTCGCCAATATCGGCCAGATCGCCATGGGACTGATGACCGAGAACCTGCCCGGCTCAACTCCGGTCTTGGCGGTAGGCAAAGCGACCACACCTGATGAGCGCCGGATGGTATCCCGGCTGGATCGGCTGGCCGCTGATGTGCGCAAGGCCGGGCTAAAGGCGCCCACGCTGTTCATCATCGGCAAGGTAGTTTCACTTTATGCAGAACGGCCTGTGGCCGACCTTTTGGAGCAGGCGCATGGCTAAGTTCGGTTCCGGAAGGCCGGCACAGCAACCGGCTGTGAGAGGACGCAAAGGATGGGCAGCACGTGCTGTCCTCACTTCCGCAGTGCTTGTTGCCACCACGGCCTTCGCTGCTGACACGCTTGACCCCAACGCACTGAAACGCCTTGTCCATCAGGATTGCGGCTCATGCCATGGGTTATCGCTGAAAGGCGGCCTCGGCCCCGATCTGCGGTCCAAAACACTGGAACACTACGATGCCGAGGTACTGACCGGCGTGATCCTCGACGGCATCCCCGACACCGCGATGCCCCCATGGCGGCCCTTGATCAGCGAAGAAGAGGCCGAATGGATCGCCCGTTACCTGCTGGCACAGGAGGCACAATGAAACAGCTCATCCTTACCCTCGCCGCCACCCTTATGATGACCACCGCCCAGGCTGAACCCACGGCGACCGGCGACCTAGGACTTGTGATCGAACGCGCCAAGGGCTCGGTTCTTCTGGTGGACCAATCCGACCGCGCAGCGCTGGCGCGGATCGAAGGTCTGGGCGATCTGTCCCATGCCTCGCTGGTCTATTCACCCGATGAACGCTTTGCCTATGTATTTGGACGAGACGGCGGCCTGACTAAGGTGGATATCGTCACCCGCCAGATCGTGAACCGGGTCGTGCAGGCGGGCAACGCCATTGGCGGTGCCATTTCGGATGACGGCGAGCTGGTCGCTGTATCGAATTATGAACCTGGCGGTGTGCGCGTCTTCGATGCGGACACGCTAGAGATGGTCGCGGACATTCCTACCGACAGCAAAACCATCGGATTGGTCGATGCACCCGGCCGCCGGTTTGTTTTTACCATGTGGGACACGGGCGAGACCTGGATTGCTGATTTCTCCAACGGCGCACCCGCGATCACCAAGATCCCCGACATGGGCAAGAATCCTTACGACGCGCTGATCACCGCAAATGGCCGCACCTATATCACCGGCTTGTTTGGCGAGGATGGCCTGACCGCGCTGGACCTTTGGGCCGAGACGCCCGAACCCATCCGCGTGCTGCCCAACTATGGGCGCGGGCAAGAGGAGATGCCGGTCTACAAGATGCCTCACCTCGAAGGCTGGGCGCTGACGGGGCGCGAATTTGTGCTGCCTGCCGTCGGCCATCACGAGGTTCTGTGGATCGACGCCGACACTCTGACCGAGACCGGACGTACGCAGACCCATGGTCAGCCGGTCTTTGCCATGGCCCGTCCTGACGGGCGGCAGGTTTGGGTAAACTTTGCCCACCCTTTGAACGACACCATTCAGGTTATTGATTCTGTGACCAAGGAGATCATTCACGAATTCAAACCCGGCCCTGCCGTACTGCATATGGAGTTCACTCCGCGAGGGCATGAGGTCTGGATCAGCGTGCGCGACGCCAACAAGGTTATGGTCTACGACACGCAAACGTTTGAAAAACTGCGCGAGATTGAGGCCGACAGCCCATCCGGCATTTTCTTCACCGCCCGTGCGCACAGAATGGGGCTTTGACATGCAACACATCACCGATCCCATCGACCGCCGTTTGCTGGACGAGTTTCAGCGCGACTTTCCGATAACAGAGCGTCCGTTTCTGGTGTTGGCTTCTTTGCTAGGGCTGGACGAAGCCGAGGTGATTGATCGCCTAACTCGCATGCAGGCCACCGGGCGGATTACACGCGTGGGTGCCACCATCGCTCCGGGCGCGGTTTCGGCCAGCACCTTGGCCGCTGTTGCGGCCCCCGAACATCGGTTGGAAGAGATTGCAGCCCTGATCGACGCCGAACCGGGCGTGAACCACAACTACCAGCGGGAGGATGACTGGAACCTCTGGTTCGTCGCAACCGGCCCGGATCGCACCCATGTCGATGACACCCTTGCACGGATATCGCAGCGTTCCGGACTGCGGGTTCTGGACCTGCGCCTCGTACGTCCATTCAACGTCGATTTGGGCTTTCGTATGTCGGGAAAAACACGCAATGTTCCTGGCCTTCGTAAGGTGGATCGCTCAGCCATGCAGCCCGGAGATCGCGAGTTGCTGCAGGCGCTCAGCTCGGGCCTGACCCTGACAGAGATTCCTTATGCCGCATTGGCACAAACGCTGGGCAGAGATGATTCCAACGTAATGGGACGTATCGAAGCGCTGCAAACAGCAGGCATAATCTCTCGTCTCGGGGTTATCGTGCGCCACCGGGCGCTCGGCTGGTCAGCCAATGCGATGGTTGTTTGGGACATGCCGCCCGAACAGGTGGACACGGCTGGACCGGCGCTGGCGGCCTATCCCGGCGTGACGCTGTGCTATGAGCGCAACCCGGTCAAGGATGTCTGGCCCTATCGCCTCTATTCCATGATCCATGCACGCTCGCGCCCCGAAGCGATGGAGGTTCTGGCCGCAGCCGCCGCTCTGCCCGAACTGGCAGGCGCACGGAACAAAGTGCTGTTCTCGACCCGTTGTTTCAAACAGACCGGCGCGTTGATCCAACCGAAAGAGGCAGCAGCATGACTATGGACGCAACCGACCGCGTAATCCTGAACCGGATGCAGGATGACCTGCCGCTGACCGCGCATCCCTTTGCCAGTGTAGCCCAGGAACTTGGGATTCCCGAAGACGAACTCCTAACCCGTCTCGCACGAATGAAAGAGCAGCGGATCATCACACGTTTCGGCCCGTTTTTCGACGCCGCTGCAATGGGTGGAGCGTTCTGCCTGTGCGCCATGGCCGTGCCAGAGGATGCATTCGAAACCGTCCTGACCAAAGTCAATGCGCACGCCGAGGTTGCCCATAATTATGAGCGTACGCACCGGCTGAACATGTGGTTCGTGCTGGCCACCGAAACGCCTGAGGGGATCGAGGCCGCCGCTGATGCGATCGAACGGGAAACGGGGATCGAAGTTCTCCGTTTCCCCAAACTACAGGAATTTTTCATCGGCTTCCGGGTGGCAGCATGATCGACGTTCAGGACAGAGAGATTATCGAAGCGCTGCAAAGCGGTCTGCCGCTTGTGCCTGCGCCTTATGCAGCCATTGCCGAAACACTTGGGTTGGACGAGGATGCCCTTTTGTATCGTCTGGCAGAGCTGAAATCCCATGGTGTTATCCGCCGCATCGCCGCCGCTCCGAACCACTACAAGCTGGGGATGACGGCAAACGGGATGACTGTTTGGGATGTAGACGACAGCCAGATTGCGGAATTGGGCACACAGATCGGGGCGCTGCCCTTTGTCACCCACTGTTACGAACGTCCCCGCGCCCTGCCCGATTGGCCCTATAACCTGTTCGCCATGGTCCACGGTTCTGACCGGGACGAGGTCGAGGAAAAACGCGCCGAGATCACCGCCATTCTGGGCGAGGCCTGCCGGGCCAAGGACATCCTCTATTCCACGCGCATCCTGAAGAAGACAGGGCTGCGGTTGAAAAAGAAAGGCTGAGACATGTTCCGCCTGACCGAATACATGCAGCAGCTCGTCGAACCGACACCGGTGCGCAAACGCCGTCCCGGCCCGGTGAAGCCGGTAGTGATCTGGAACCTGACGCGGCGCTGCAATCTGAAATGCCGCCACTGTTACACCGTTTCAGCAGATGTCGCGTTCCCCGGTGAGCTCAGTCACGAGCAAGCCATGGTAACCCTTGAGGATCTGGGCCAATTCCGCGTCCCGGCCCTGATCCTCTCGGGTGGGGAACCGCTGGACCGGTTCGATTTCTTCGACATCGCCAAACGCGCCCGCGATCTGGTGCCGATGCTGGCACTGTCGACCAACGGTACGCGGATTTACGACGAAACCGCCGACATGATCGCCGACGTGGGCTTCAACTATGTCGGCATTTCGCTGGACGGGATCGGGGCCACAAATGACTGGTTCCGGGGCGTCGAAGGCGCCTTTGCCGACGCCCTGCGCGGTGTTCGCGAATGTAAGAAGCGCGGCATCAAAGTGGGGCTGCGGTTCTGCCTGACCGAGGGCACACAGCACCACCTGCCTGACCTGCTGCAACTGTGCGACGATGAGGGTGTCGACAAGTTCTACCTGTCTCACCTCGTCTATGCCGGGCGCGGTGACAAGAACCGAGGCGAGGATGCCGAGCATTTGCGCACCCGTAAGGGTTTGGATTTGTTGTTGGAACGTGCGTGGGAAGCCGTCTCGGGCGGCCGTCCGCTGGATATCGTGACTGGCAATAACGATGCCGATGCCGGGTATTTCCTGAACTGGGTCCGGACGCATTTCGACGACGACAAAGCCGCCCATGTGCGCGAGCATCTGGCGGCGTGGGGTGGGAACTCGAGCGGGCTGGGCGTCGCCAATATCGACAACCTCGGCCGCGTGCATCCCGATACCTATTGGTCCGATTACACTGTTGGCAATGTGAAGACCAAATCGTTTTCGGAACTCTGGGCCAGCGATGACCCGATGCTCGCCATGCTGCGTACCCGTCCGCGTCCTTTGAAGGGGCGTTGCGGGGCCTGTCAGTTAAAGGATGTCTGCGGCGGCAACACCCGCATCCGTGCTCTGCAACTGACCGGCGACCCGTGGGCCGAGGACCCGGCCTGCTATCTATCAAACGAAGAAATCGGCGTGCAGGGCGCAGGCGAGCGTCTGCAGGTCACGCCGTTCCGAGGGAAAAGCCATGATCCGGCGCATCAATTCTTTTGACACCTTGAAAATCGGCACATTCTGCTCGCTGCTGCTGACCGGCGCAGCTTGGGCTGATGCACCTTCGGATTATGCTGAATTCTGTGCCTCATGTCATGGCGAAAACCGTCTGGGTGGGGTCGGTCCGGCGCTGATCCCCGAGACGTTGAAACGGATGCGTGGGCCACGCGTGGCGGCGGTGATTGCCGAAGGGCGTACGGCCACCCAGATGCCTGCGTTTTCGCACGAGTTGGACGCGTTGCAGATCGAGGAACTGGCGGGATGGTTGAAATCTCCGCTGGAGACCCATCCCGAATGGGGCGAGGCCGATATCATGGCCAGCCGGACTCTGGATGATGAGTACGTATCGGTTGACGCGCCTGTCTGGGACAGCGACCCGATGAACATCACGCTGGTGGTGGAAACAGGCGATCATCATGTCAGTGTGCTGGACGGCGATACGTTCGAGGTTCTGGATCGGTTCGAAACCCCGTTCGCCGTGCATGGTGGGCCGAAGTTCAGCCCCGATGGCCGCTATGTCTTCATCATGTCGCGCGATGGCTGGGTGCAGAAATATGATATCTGGGCGCTGAAACAGGTGGGCCGCGTGCGCGCGGGGTTAAACAGCCGCAACATCGCCATGTCGGGTGACGGCAAATGGGTGGCGGTAGCGAACTATTTACCGAACTCGCTGACCCTGCTGTCGACAGAGGACTTGTCGGTCGCGAAAGTCATTGAAGTCAAAAGCAAAAAGGGCGTTCCCAGCCGTGTTTCCGCCGTTTATCAGGCACCACCGCGCGAAAGCTTTGTTCTGGCGCTGAAGGATGTCCCCGAGATTTGGGAGGTGTTCTACGGGGCCAACCCGCCGCAATCCGGTATTGGCCACGATTTCCGCATCGAGGGGCAGTTCAAGAACCCTGACCCGTTCCCCGTGCGCAAGATCACCACGCCTGATTACCTGGACGATTTCTTTTTCGATCAGAGTTATGAATACGTTATGGGCGCCTCGCGTGATGGCAAGGGCGGGCAGGTGATTGATCTGGTGATCGGTCATAAGATCGCAGATCTGGACCTGCCGGGGATGCCTCACTTAGGTTCGGGGATCACCTGGCAGCAGGGCGACACCACCGTGATGGCTACGCCGCATCTGACCGATGGCACGGTCTCGGTGATCGACATGGGAACATGGGAAACCGTCAAGCGGATCAAAACCGAAGGGCCAGGATTTTTCATGCGCAGCCATGAGAACTCGCCTTACGTCTGGGCCGATGTGTTCTTTGGCCCAAACAAGGATGCCATGCACGTGATCGACAAGCAAAGCCTTGAAATCGTGAAAACTTTGCGCCCCGCGCCGGGCAAAACCGTGGCGCATGTAGAATTCACCAAGGATGGCAGTCACGCGCTGGTTTCGATCTGGGAAGATGACGGCGCGGTGATCGTCTATGACGCGCAAACGCTGGAAGAGGTCCGCCGCCTGCCGATGCGCAAACCGTCTGGGAAGTACAATGTCTGGAACAAAATCACCTTCTCGGAAGGCACCAGCCACTGAAGGCAAATGGCCGGTCTGGAAGCTGGCCATCCTGCTTTATCCGGCCACGGCTCTGACCGTGGCCATCAACCTGTTTCTGGCTGGGCTGATCCTGCACAGTGCGGGGTTTGGTGCCATTGAACCAGTGCCTGCGATCTTATGGTCCATCCCCTTGGGCGTGCCCGCCTCATGGCTGGCAGGGCGCTGGGTGCGTGGCCTGATGGATGAGGCAGACGATTGATTTGAAAAGAAAATCAGAAATTTGCTTCACCTAACCTAAGTCAAGTCGCGACTCGGTAGAATCCAATACCCCAAAGGCATAGCTTTCCGAGTCGGAGACTCCATGCCTGCCCTGATCCCTCTGCACAATCTCCCTGTACGCGCAACTCGCGCGGCATGTGGGTTGGCAGGCATATTCCTTCTGTTGTTGCAGGCCTTTGGACCGGTGCTGGCGAGTCCCGGTGAAAGTGTCTGGATGGAGATCTGCTCGGAAGGCGGCGCGGTCTGGGTTGAAGTTGATCTTGAGGAGGACACCGAAGACCCGACCGCGTACTGCCCAAAATGCGCCGATTGCGCGCTGTGCGCTGTCACCAGTGCAGCGCCCGCACCCGAGCTGGTGCAGATACCGCAAATCGGAAACTTCCGTGTTGTACAGCTTCAGAACAGCAAATCTTCCATGTTGTACAAGTCGCATAAGCTGTGGCCCGAAACCCGGGGACCTCCGCGCCCGACCCAAGAAACTGCTGAACGCGCCCTGCGCGCGACCATGGTGTCCACCCTAAGTATCGGAGGTGCGCCGTGGTCGTAAGTCGCGCAATCCATATAATGCTGGCCCTTGCCCTGTCCTGCCTAACGGCGATCAGTGCCCATGCCGACAGCCTTGCCAGCTTCCTGCCCGAGATTGAACCCGCCGATCTGGCCCCCGGTGCTGATGCCATTGGGCCGGTCCGCGATGACGTTCCGGTTGCACCCGTTCTGAAGGCCGGCGAGACCGTTGCCTGGGCCTTCCTAACCTCTGACTTCGTTGGCACCACCGGCTATTCCGGCAAACCGATCCATGTGGTCGCCGCCATCGATGATCAAGCGGTGCTAACCGGTGTGCAACTGGTCAAACACTCGGAGCCCATCGTTCTGATTGGCATCCCCAACGCGCGCATGGTTGAGCTGACCGAAGGCTATGCCGGTCTGGACTTGAAGGTTGAGGCTGAAACCGGCGGTGAGGGGCATGACCTCGATATCATCTCGGGGGCCACCGTCACGATCATGGTGATTGATGACAGTCTTGTGCGCGGCGGCATCAAGGTGGCGCGGGCGCTGGGGTTGGGCGGTTTGTCTCCGCTGCAGGCCGATGGGCCGAAACGCGAAGTCGATCTGGCGCAGGATGCGGTATACGACTGGACCACCCTGTCCGGCGACGGCTCGGTCCGGCGACTAACGCTGGATATCGGGCAGGTCAACGCTGCGTTCGAAGCCACCGGAGATCAGCGCGCCATCAAACGCCCTGAACCCGGCGAACCAGATGACACCTATATTGATATGCATATGGCGTTGGTATCCGTGCCGTCGATCGGCAAGTCGCTGCTGGGTGAGGCCGAATATCAAAACATGGTCGACTGGCTGGACGAAGGCGAGCAGGCTATTCTGGTGCTGGGGCGTGGGGCCTACAGCTTCAAGGGCTCGGGCTATGTCCGGGGCGGGATTTTCGACCGGATTCAGTTGATCCAAGGCGACAATTCGGTGCGATTCTTCGACAAGCAGCAGCGCCGGTTGGGCAAGGTTGCGGCACCCGATGCCCCAAGTTTCACGGAATTGGACATCTTCAAGATCCCCGCTGAGGCCGAGTTTGATCCGGCCGAGCCCTTCCGCCTGCAACTGTTGGCGCAGCGGGCTGTGGGCGCGGTTGAGAAGACCTTTCTGACCTTCGATCTGGGCTACAAACTGCCCGAGCAGTATCTGCTGCCCGTTACGGCCCTTGTAGTCGTCGATGACGCCACCGGCGAGGCAGCAGCCAAGGCCGCGCTTTGGAAACGCATCTGGAAGGATCGCACGGTTGAGATCGGGGTGCTGGGCGTCATGCTTTTGGTGCTGACAGCGACATTCTTCTTCCAGTTCCACGCCACCATGATCGCCCGCGTCTTCTATTGGTTCCGCATCGGATACCTGACCATGACGCTGTTCTTCATCGGCTGGTACGCCAATGCGCAGCTGAGCGTGGTGAACCTGATGGCGCTGGCAGGCAGCTTGCGCACGGGATTCTCTTGGGATGCCTTCTTGCTGGACCCGTTGGTCTTCATCCAATGGTTCGCTGTCGCTGCCGCGCTGCTGTTCTGGGGTCGGGGTGCTTATTGCGGCTGGTTGTGCCCGTTCGGCGCGCTGCAGGAACTGACCAACAAGATCGCGCGGGCCTTCAAGGTGCCGCAATGGACACTGCCCTGGGGCCTGAATGAGCGGCTCTGGCCCGCGAAATACATGATCTTCCTCGTGTTGTTCGGGATCAGTTTTGTCTCGATCCCGCTGGCAGAAACCTATGCCGAGGTCGAGCCGTTCAAGACCGCGATCATTCTGAAATTCATGCGCGACTGGCCCTTCGTGGTCTTTGCGCTGACCCTGCTGGGGATCGGGCTGTTCATCGAACGGTTCTATTGCCGCTATCTCTGCCCCTTGGGTGGTGCGCTGGCGATCCCTGCCCGTATCCGCATGTTCGACTGGCTGCGCCGCTACAAGGATTGCGGCACCCCCTGTCAGACCTGCGCCAACGAATGCCCCGTTCAGGCGATCCACCCAACCGGTGAGATCAATCCGAACGAGTGCGTCACCTGCCTGCATTGTCAGGTGCTCTACCAGTCCGAGGACAAATGTCCCGTCGTTATCCGCCAGTTGAAACGGCGGGCCAAGACAGGGTCGGTTCAACCGAAAAACCCCCTCGGACAACCACCGGCGAACCATCCGAACGCCAAACCGCAAACCGTTTCCTAAAAAGGAGGAACGATCATGTCGGAACACGATAAGAAACTGAACGTCACACGCCGCGGACTGCTGGGTGCATCTGCAACCGGCGCCGTGTTGGCCGGAACCGGTCTGGGCAGCACCCTGATGACCGCGAAAGAGGCCAGCGCCGCCGCCAATGCCGCGCTGGAGCCCGGCGAGTTGGACGAATATTACGGCTTCTGGTCCTCGGGTCAGACCGGCGAGGTGCGTATCCTCGGCGTGCCGTCGATGCGCGAGTTGATGCGCATTCCGGTATTCAACCGCTGCTCGGCCACCGGCTGGGGCCAAACCAACGAGTCGCTGAAGATCCTGACCGAAGGGCTGCTACCCGAGACCAAGCAGTACCTGGCCGCCAATGGCAAAGTCACCTATGACAATGGCGACCTGCACCACCCGCACATGTCCTTCACCGATGGCACCTATGATGGCCGCTATTTGTTCATGAATGACAAGGCCAACACACGCGTCGCGCGCATCCGCTGCGACGTGATGAAATGCGACAAGATCATCGAAATCCCGAACGCGCATGACATCCACGGTCTGCGTCCGCAGAAATACCCGCGTACCGGCTATATCTTCGCCAATGGCGAACACGAGGCACCGCTGGTCAACGATGGCGAGATCCTCGATGATCCGTCGCAATATGTGAACATCTTCACTGCCATCGACGGTGACACGATGGAGATCGCATGGCAGGTGATGGTGTCGGGCAACCTCGACAACACTGACTGCGACTATCAGGGCAAATACGCATTCTCGACCTCGTATAACTCGGAAATGGGTATGAACCTGGCCGAGATGACCGAGAATGAGCTGGACCACGTGGTCGTGTTCAACCTGAAAGGCATCGAAGACGCGATTGCTGCTGGCAACTATCAGGAGCTGAACGGCGTCAAGGTCGTGGACGGGCGCAAAGAGGCGGGCGGTAACCTGACCCGTTACATCCCGATCCCGAACTCGCCGCATGGTGTGAACGCCGCGCCCGACAAGAAACACATCATGATCAACGGCAAGCTGTCCCCGACCGTATCCGTGATCGATGTGGAAAAGGTCGATGCGCTGTTTGCCGACAATGCCGATCCACGCTCGGCCATCGTGGCGGAACCGCAGCTGGGTCTTGGCCCGCTTCACACCGCGTTTGATGGCAAAGGCAACGCCTACACCACCCTGTTCCTGGACAGCCAGGTGGTGAAGTGGGATATCGCCAAGGCCATCGAAGCCTACGGTGGTGCGGATGTTGATCCAATCCTCGACAAAGTGGATGTGCATTATCAGCCGGGCCACAATTCGACCTCGATGGGCGAAACGGCTGAGGCTGATGGCAAGTGGCTGATTTCGATGAACAAGTTCTCGAAAGACCGCTTCCTGAACGTCGGGCCACTGAAGCCGGAAAACGAGCAGTTGATCGACATCTCGGGTGATAAGATGAAGGTGGTCCATGACGGGCCGACCTTTGCGGAACCGCATGACTCGATCCTCGTGCACCGGTCCAAGGTGAACCCGGTCAATGTCTGGGATCGCAACGACCCGATGTGGGAAGATGCCCGCAAACAGGCCGAGGCTGATGGTGTCGATCTGGAAGAGGGTGCCGAGGAGCCGATCCGCGATGGCAACAAGGTGCGGGTCTACATGACCTCGACCGCGCCGGTGTTCAGCCTTGAGAAGTTCACCGTCAAACAGGGTGACGAGGTCACGTTGTATGTCACCAACCTGGATGACGTGGATGACGTGACCCACGGGTTGTGTCTGTCGAACTTCGGCATCGCGATGGAGGTTGCGCCGCAGGCCACCGCCTCGGTCACCTTCATTGCCGACCGTCCGGGCGTGCATTGGTTCTATTGCCAGTGGTTCTGCCACGCGCTGCATATGGAGATGCGCGGCCGGATGTTCGTTGAGCCGCGGAGCGCATAACCATGCGTTGGTCCCTGCTCATACCGCTCCTGCTCGGCTCGCCCCTTTGGGCGGCGGATTGGGATGTGCCCAACCGGGCAGGGGCCATCAACGAGATACTGGCGCAGGCGGCGGATGGGGACACCCTCCGCCTGAGCCCCGGCGTTTACACAGAAACGCTGGTTCTGGACCGGCCCGTCACGATTGACGGGCTGGGACAGGCCACCATCGACGGACAAGGCGAAGGCAGCGTCATCACCGTGACCGGGCCGGGTGTGACCGTGCGCGGTCTGACGGTGATCGGATCGGGCTCGGACCATGATGGGATCGACAGCGGCATCCAACTGACCAAGACGGCCCATGCGCCGGTGGTCGAAGACAATGTGCTGCTGGGCAATCTCTATGGCATCGACATCCATGGGGCCAAGGACAGTATCGTCCGGGGCAACCGGATCGAAGGACGGCAAGACCAACGCATGAACGAGCGCGGCAATGGCGTCTATGTCTGGAACGCGCCGGGTGCGGTGGTTGAGGACAACGATATTCGCTATGGCCGCGACGGAATCTTTGTAAACTCGTCGAAGAAGAACACCTTCACCGGCAACCTGTTTCGCGATCTGCGTTTTGCCGTGCATTACATGTATGCCGACAATTCGGTGGTCAGCGACAACGTCTCGATCGGCAATGATCTGGGCTACGCGGTGATGTTCACGACCAATGTGACCGTGGCCAATAACGTCTCGATCGGCGACCGCGAACATGGCGTCATGCTGAACTACGCCAACAAAAGCACCATCACCGGAAACGTTGTGAAAGGTGCGAAAGAGAAATGCACCTTCCTCTATAACTCGAACAAGAACGAGTTCACTGATAACTGGTTTGAGGGGTGCGGCATCGGCATCCACTTTACCGCTGGCAGCGAGCGCAACCGCATCGTTGGCAATTCATTCATCGGGAACCGGACGCAGGTGAAATACGTCTCGACCAAATGGGTCGAGTGGTCCGAGGACGGGCGCGGCAACTACTGGTCCGATTTCGCCGCTTATGATGTGGATGGCAACGGCATTGCCGATGCCCCCTATCGCCCCAATGACAGTATGGACCATGTCCTGTGGACCCAACCCTCAGCTAAACTGTTGCTCGGCTCCCCTGCCGTGCAGCTGGTGCGCTGGTCGCAATCGGCCTTCCCGGCGCTGTTGCCGGGGGGCGTGATGGACAGCAACCCATTGATGCAAGCCCCTGAACCCCCAGCTATGAAAAAGGTGCCTCATGACGGATAAGGCCCTGTCAATCGACCATGTTCTCAAGGACCGTGGAAAAACCCGCGTTCTTGACGATATCACCCTGTCTCTTGCCCCCGGTCAGCGCGTGGCGCTGCTGGGCCATAACGGTGCGGGCAAGTCGACCCTGATCAAATCCATCCTCGGCCTGACGCCGATCCATGGCGGCGCCATTCGGATCGGAGATGCCACCCCCGGCAGCGCGCAGGCGCGTCGCGAGACGGCCTATCTGCCCGAAGCGGTGTCGTTTCATCCCGCTTTGACAGGGCGCGAGCAGTTGACACTGTTTGCGCAGCTTTCAGGCGCAAAGGCCGACGTGCTTGGCCTGTTGGAGCGCGTTGGTCTCAGCGACGCATTGGACCGCCGGATCGGTACCTATTCCAAAGGCATGCGGCAACGTCTGGGTCTGGCGCAGGTGCTGTTGGGTCAACCGAAAGTGGCTTTGCTGGATGAGCCGACAAGCGGGCTGGACCCGATCTCGCGGCAGGACCTTTATGCCATCATCGACGAGCTGGCTGCCCAAGGCACAGCCGTTCTAATCGCCAGCCATGCGCTGACCGAGGTCGAGGCCCGTACTGATCGCATCGCCATCATGCGCAAGGGCCGGATGGTCGCTGACGATACGCTGAACAATCTGTCGGCTCTGGCCGGTCTGCCGATCCGCTTGAAAGTACGCGCCAGCGCCAATCCTGATGTGCTGGCCGCTGAACTGGGTGGCAACCGGATCAATGGGGCATCCGTTGAATTGCTCTGCGCACCCGAAGACAAGATGGAGGCGCTGCGCCGGATCGCCGGATTGGGCGACGCTGTGGCGGATGTGGAAATGACCCCGCCCAAGCTGGAAGACCTCTATCGCCACTACGCACAGGAGGATTTGCAATGACCCGCTTCCTCGCCATCACCCGCACAGAAATGCTGATCCTGCGCCGCAACCGCTGGCTGCTGGTCGCCACATTGATCATGGTGCTGTTCGCTTTGGCGCTGACCTTTGCGGGCAGCGCACCAACCGGCACGTTGGGAGTCGACATGCTGACCGTCTCGGTGGCCTCGATGACCACGCTTTCGGTCTATCTTGCACCGCTCTTGGCGCTGATGATCGCCTTTGACGCCATCGCGGGCGACGTGGATCGCGGCAGCCTGTCACTGCTGCTGTCCTACCCGGCGGGGCGCGGAGAAATCCTGTTGGGCAAATTCACCGCCCATCTGGCCGCGCTGGCCTTTGCCATGACCATCGGTTTCGGCACCGCTGGCGCAGTGGCCGCCTTCTTTGGCGGCGCGGGTCCGGAAAGCCTGATGGCTCTGGTCCGCCTGATCCTCACATCTATCCTGCTGGGCGCTGTCTTTCTGGCGCTTGGATACTTGCTGTCCGCCCTGGCAAAGGGGGCCACGGCGGCGGCAGGTTTGTCGGCCGGGCTCTGGCTGGTTTTTGTCGTCCTCTATGATTTGGGCCTGTTGGGGGCCGTCGTCATGGACAAGGGCGGCGCTTTCACCCAATCCGTCTTTCCATGGGTGATGGTGGCCAACCCGGCCGACGCATTCCGTTTGTGGAACATCGCCGCAACCGAGGGCGTCGCGATAGCCTCGGGCATGACCGGGGCGGCGCAGGCCCTGCCGGTCTGGGCCGCGCCCGCCTCGCTGCTGATCTGGCCGGTGCTGGGCTTTGCCCTTGCGCGTCTCGCATTTCGGAGAGTTGAGCCATGAGATACCTAGCCCTGATCGCTCTGGTCGCGTTGACGGCCTGCAAAGAAGAGGTGGCCGAGGCTCCCGACCCGGTTGATCTCACCCCGGATGCGCTGAGTTATTTCTGCCAGATGAACATCGCGGAACACGGCGGGCCCAAAGGGCAGATCCATCTGGAAGGCTATCCCGCGCCTTTGTTCTTTGCGCAGGTGCGCGACATGCTGGCCTATCTGAAAAGCCCCGAACGTGACGCCAAGATCACCGCTGCCTATGTCAGTGACATGAGCGTCGCGCCCAGCTGGCGGCAACCGGGGATTTCCAACTGGATCGCAGCCGATGGTGCGACCTTTGTCGTCGGCGCCGATGTGGCCGGTGGCATGGGTGCGCGAGAAGTCGTGCCCTTTGGCGACCCCGCTGCGGCAGAGGCGTTCATTGCCGAATATGGCGGCGCCGCCCTGCCACTGTCTGATATTCCCGATGCCGAAGTGCTGGGCCCCGTCGATCTGGACCTCGCGCTGGAGACCCCCGCATGACCATTCTGACCCGCCGCCGTTTCCTGGCCATCTCAGCCGCCTGCGCCGCCGTACCCGCCGCTGCTGGCAACGTCGCCCAATGGCGCGGTATCGCGCTGGGCGCACCCGCCAGCCTGAGGCTGGAAGGCTCGACGGACGCACAGGCCGCGCCGATCTTTGCTGCGGTCGAGGCAGAGCTGAATCGGCTGGAGGATATATTCAGCCTCTACCGGACGCACTCGCAGATCAGTCAGCTTAACCGGATCGGCCACCTGGTCACCCCGGCGCCTGAGCTGCTGGAGGTGCTGAGCCTGTGTTCCACGCTTCACGACGCTTCGGGCGGGGTGTTTGATCCGACGATCCAGCCCCTGTGGCTAGCGCTCGCCAGTGGCGCGGCGGGGTCGCAAGTGGAACGTGCGCGCCAGACGATTGGTTGGGACAAGGTTCACGTAAGCGCCGGTGAGATCCGCCTGCCGCATCCCGGACGCTCGGCGATTACTCTGAACGGGATTGCTCAAGGTGCGATCACTGACCGGATTGCCGCTTTGATGCGATCCTTCGATCTGCGCGATGTGCTGGTGGATATGGGCGAGGTCGCCACCCTTGGCCAGCGGAGCAATGGCGAGCCGTGGCGCGTCGGGCTGGCCAAGCCCGACGGTGCTGTCGCTAAACGGATCACACTGCAGGACCGCGCCGTCGCAACCTCGGCCCCCGAAGGCACCATGCTGCAGGGCGATCAGGGGCATATCCTGAACCCGAAAGGGTTGGGTGCGCCCTATCGGGCTGTATCAATCTCAGCCTCGCAGGCAGCATTGGCAGACGGGCTCTCAACCGCCCTATGCCTGACCCCGCGTGCCAAAGCAAACGCGCTGATATCGCGTTTTCCGGGCGCGCGTGTCGAGATGAGTATCTGAGCGCGGGTAAAGCTTGTCGTAAGGGGATGGTGCCTCAAGAGGGACTCGAACCCCCGACCTTGTCCTTACGAAGGACCTGCTCTACCAGCTGAGCTATTGAGGCGATGCGGAAGCTCGTTTAACGGCAGCGCGCGGGTCATGCAAGCGTGGATTGCCGGGCCGTTGCGCGGTTGACCACTACGCATTCATCCCGCATCCTGACGCCAACATGATCCGCCCGGCGGGTTACGGTGGTTTATCAGATATTTGGCAAGGTCATTTGGATGTCCGGGAATTCGCAGAAGTCTTATGTTCTAGACACCCACCGGCTGCGCGACCCGGAAGAGACCCTGGCCATCGTCAAACCATTCCTCAAGCAGATGGGCATAACCCGGATCGCCAACCTGACGGGACTGGACCGGGTTGGATTGCCGACAGTGATGGTGACGCGGCCAAACTCGCGCTCGGTCGCGGTGTCGCTGGGCAAGGGGCTGTCGCTGAACGCAGCCCGGGCTTCGGGCGTGATGGAAGCGATTGAATCCTGGCACGCAGAGCGGATCGAACTGCCGCTACGGCTGTCCAGCTTTGCTGATCTGGCGGTGGAGTATGTGGTCGATGCCGACCGTCTGCCCAGCGTCACCGGCGGGCAGTTCGACCCTCATCAGGCGATACTGTGGGTGCTGGGGCGCGATCTGCCCTCGGGCCAGCCCTGCTGGGTGCCGTATGAGATGGTGGACACCGATTATACCACCTCGCCCGTGGCTGGGCAGCGGGCGTTTCCGCGAACGACAAACGGGCTGGCGTCCGGCAACAACCTGACCGAAGCCAGTTGCCACGCGATCTGCGAGTTGATCGAGCGTGACGCCACAACGCTGTGGCACCATCAGGGCGCAACCCCGCGTGTTAATCCCCGTACAGTGGACGACCCGCGTTGCCTTGAGGCGATGGAACAGATTTCTGCGGCGGGGCTTGATTTGGGAATCTGGGACACGACCTCGGACATAGGCATCGCCAGCTTTCGCTGCGCGATATGTGAGGACGGAGGCACCACGGGCCATATCGGCATCGGCGACGGCTGCCACCCGGATCGCGCCATTGCCCTACTGCGGGCGCTGACCGAAGCGGCGCAAACACGGTTGACCTATATCTCAGGGGCGCGGGATGATCTGGACCCGGAAGAGTTCTCAGACACTGCCCGGAACTGGCGCAGCGGATACATCCGCGAACTGATCGATGGCTCGGCGCCCATCGGTGATTTCACCGAATGCCCAACTTACGTGACCGGATCGTTCACGGATGACCTGTCTTTGTTGCTGGCGCGCCTGTCCGAGGCAGGCATTGATCAGGTGGTCACTGTTGATCTGTCGCGACCCGAAATTGACATCGCAGTGGTGCGCGCGGTGATACCGGGCTTGGAAGCGCCCCATGACGATCCCGACTTTGTCGCAGGCCCCCGTGCGCGAGCGGTGATGTCATGAGTGTGGTTGTCTTTGTCGGGCCGACGCTACGGGCCGAAGCCGTGCGCGAACATCTGAACGCCACTATTCTACCCCCGGTTCAGCAGGGCGATGTGTATCGGGCAGTGCGGGAAAAGCCGCGTGCGATCGGGATTATAGACGGGTATTTCGACGGGGTGCCCTCGGTCTGGCACAAGGAAATCCTGTGGGCCTTGGAGCAAGGTATACCGGTCTTTGGCAGTGCCAGCATGGGTGCGCTGCGCGCGGCAGAGCTGGCGGATTTCGGGATGATCGGGATCGGCCAGATTTTTGAGGGTTACCTGAATGGTGCCATCGAAGATGATGACGAGGTAGCGGTGCTGCACGGCCCTGCCGAGCTTGGCTTTCCACCGCTGAGCGAGCCTATGGTCTCGATCCGCGCCACCATTGCGCAAGCCAAGACAGCGGGTGTGTTGTCGTCTGAGACGGGCGACGCGTTGCAGCAAAAGGCGAAAGACCTGCACTACCGTGACCGGGTTTGGGATCGCATCCTTGAGGGCGCTTCGGACCCGCAACCCTTTCAACGATGGTTGCCCGAGGGGCAGGTGGATGCGAAAGGGGATGACGCCCGCGCGATGCTGGCTGAGATGGCCCGCTTTCTGAACGCTGGAACGAATGTGTCAGACTCACATCGCACCGAACGGACGCTGGTCTGGCGTGACCTCTGCGCTCGTGTGGATGGGGAAGCCGCACAACAGGATAGCGAGGCGCGGGCGCTAGTGGATGAGCTGCGGCTTGATCCGGTTCTCTACGCGCATCTGCGTGATCGCGCAGCGTTAGGCTTGCTGTCTAAGTACGAGACCCGCCGACAGGGGTTGGACCCGGATAAAGACGCCGTGGTCAAGCAGATGACCGAACATCGGCTGGAGGCCCGGCTACCCCGCCATGCGGATTTGCTTGAATGGCTGGAAGAAAATGACCTGACCCTTGTGCAGTACGAGGCGATGCTGGCCGACAAATCCCGTGTCGATATCGCAATCCAAACGCTGGCCGAGACAATGGATGCCGCTTTGCTAGCCGAGCTTCGACGCTCGGGCGACTACAGCGCGTTGCGCGACCGGGCCCAGCGCAAAGCGGCGCTGCCGCTGGACCCGAGCAACGCCGCAATTCGAACGCGTGCCTTGGTCTGGTATTTTGAAACACGTCTTGACCAGAGGGTGCCGGATGATCTTGACTCCTACGCGATCGGGCTTGGCCTTGAGGGGCGCGATGCCTTGGTCGATCTGATTGAAGCCGAGTTCCTGTTTTGCCACACCAGCGGCGATCAGGTTGATCAAGAGCCAGGCTTGGCAACAGGTCTGCGCGCAGGCGGATAACGGGAGGGAAAAATGGCAATCTGGCCCGACTATTCAGAGAATGACCCCCCCGGCACGCGGTTCTTACTATATCCGCAATCGCCCTTTTTAGAGCCGAATTCCAAGCCCGAACTGGTCGAAATATCGGCCCCGCAAGGGACCATAGGCCCAGGCCCATCGGGCCCCCGCATGTATGCGATGTACCCGGTCGACAAAACGACCCCCTATGGCGCGATGATCGAGGGTGAAGACGGCCCCGAGATGTATCTGCCCGCATGGGACGGCTATATCCTGCCGCCGCCCGAGCCCGATGAGTTTGGCAATTTCATCCATATCGATCCCGAGGACCCGGCCTTTGAAGCCGCCCATCTGTTCGGAGCGGCCCATTTCACCATGGATGTGTGGGAGGGCTATTTTAATCGCCCGATCCCCTGGCATTTCGCGCGTGATTTCGAGCGGCTTGAGCTATCGTTGCTGCCAAGTCTAGATAACGCGCATATCGGTTGGGGATTTCTGGAAACCGGTGGCACTCGCGATATCGGTGACGAATACCGCCCCTACAGCCTGAACTTCGATGTGGTCGCGCATGAGATCGGCCATGCCATCATCTACAGCGTGGTCGGCATGCCATCCGAAGAGGATGCGACCGGCGAATATTATGGGTTCCATGAATCGGCGGCCGATATGGTGGCGCTGTTGGCGTCGCTGCATTTCGGCTCGGTCGTGGATGAATTGCTGAAAAACACACGCGGCAACCTTTATACTTATAACCGGCTGAGCCGCTTTGCCGAGCTGTCGCAGAACTCGCAAATTCGGATCGCCGCCAATGACCGGACGCTTTCTGAATTCTCGCATGGATGGTCCAGCGAACACGCCCTGTCGGAACCACTGACCGGGGCGATGTTCGATATTCTGGTCGATATCTACCACGAACGACTGGTAGCACATGACGTGATCGACCCGGAGATGGAGGAGCTCTCGGACGAGTTGGAAGGGACCGACGAATACAATGCGATCATGCAGGACCTGTTCGACGAACATTACGCAGCCGACCCCGAAGGCTTTCGGGTCGCCCTGATCGAAGCGCGGGACCTGCTGGGTTCCTACCTTGCAGATGCGTGGGAGAAATTGGACCCCGATATGCTGAGCTACTTCGGCGTTGAACGCGCCTTGGTCATGGTCGATCACGAGGTCACCGGCGGCGCATTCCGGCAGATTATCGAAGGTAATTTCCGCATGCGCCACATCGGATTGACAGCGCCCGGCCCCCGTTTGACCAAGCCCGACGGGACGAGCCATGCCGCGTCGGTTCGTACACTGTCACCCGAGGTGAATGAACCTTAAAGTCTTTGTTTTTCCCCCGCTATTGTGGCAGGTTACGCGCACGGGGTGATAATAGTGACATTCAACGCGCACTGAATGCGCAAACCGGGACAGGCGAGGCAATCGGCAGCGTCGACCCCCGATAGGGAGAAAGTGATATGTCTGAGTCCTTACTCAGTTTTTCCGAGGTATTACTGTTTGGGCGAGAGTTAAGTGATTTAAAACTGAAACAACGCTCGGTCCGGTTGGCCGAAGAGGTTGAGGAAGACTACGACTTCAGTAAGAAATTCACCAAAATCGACGGCGTACATGTCCGGGAAGACGATCGTGTTCTGGTCCAGGTCGGGGATGCGGCAAACGAAAAGTCCGGCATCTACAAGGTCATCAAGGACGGCGACAAGTTCAAGTTCGACAAGCGGAAGAAGGTTCCGCACGACTCGTTTGTCTATATACGCCGCGGACGTCAGTTCAAGCATACCCACTGGCAGCAGATCGCGAACCGGCACTCGGAACAGCTGTTCATCGAACAGGATGGCCGCCGGAGGGGTCGTGGCGTCAATAATTTCATCGGGGACCAGTTCGGAGGCGATGCACGGCTGGCCCGGATTTACGGCTTCGCCTATGACGGCACCTATTACGAGATGCCGGAACCCACGATCTTTCTGGTGCATGGCGAAGGCGAGAGCGCGACGGGTGGCAACCTGCCCCATGGCTTCAAGCTGCAGACCAGCAATGACGCTAACGCGCCGGACACCACGCAACAGGCCGCACGCGCGCCGATGAACCCCTCGGTTTCGGGCGTCGCGGCAGCGGATTACCAGATGGCCAATGACATCCGCGTCTGGAACTACGATCAGGCCGATTACACCATCCGCATGGATATCGCAGCCGGTCAGATCGAAGACGTGCTGCTGGACGTCTATTTTGAATATGACGCACCGATGATGTCCGGAGCCAAGGTCTCGGGCGCCAAGGTGAGCGGGGCCAAGGTCTCGGGCGCGAAGGTCAGCGGGGCCAAGGTGTCCGGTGCTAAGGTGTCAGGTGCCAAAGTCAGCGGCGCAAAGGCACGTGGTGAATAGGAAGGCTGAAATGATCCTGACCGATTGACGTTTGGTTTTATTCCAACGTCTGCTTTGGGTTGGCGGGCCATTTATGCCTGACCCGCCATCCCTTTCGAAGATCAGAACTTGCCGTTTTCGTGCGCCATTTCGGCTGGCGTAGGCGAAACGACGTCCCAATGTTCAACGATCTTTCCATCTTCGACGCGCCATAGGTCGAAGAAGGCCCAAGGGTTCCCGCTGACGGTGGCATCTGAGGCGACAAAGACAAAGTTGCCTTCGGCCACCACAATCTGCGGCTCGAATTTGGTGATCACATTCCCCTGCTCTGCCCAGGCTTTGGTGCCCTCGATCAGGCCATCGATCCCATCGGCAAGCATTGGATTGTGCTGCATATAGACCTCGGAATACATCGGAGCTTTCTCGGGCGCGGCACCGCCCAGAACGTCACGCACAAACCCCAGAACCAGCGCCTTGTTTTCTTCTGTTTTCTCAAGATCGGTGATCTCGGTCGGCCCATCTGTCATGCCACGGCCCGACACTGTTGTTTCGGGAACGGGCTGCAAATTGTCCCAATGTTCAGCAACTTTGCCATTCTCGACGCGGAATATGTCAAAGGCGGCGAGGGTCGGTGCACCAAAAGCGTCCGCGTTGTCGAACGTGCTGTGCAATACAACCATATCGCCTTCGGTGATGACCCGGTGGGTAGTTGCAGTCATCCCGGATTGTTCGACCAAAGGGATCAGGCCGGCCAGGCCTTCGGCTCCGGCCGGGACTTGCGGGTTGTGCTGAATATAGTCCGGGGTAACGAGCTGTAGCGCAGCTTGCGGGTCATGTTCAGCAAAGGCAGCCGTAAAAAGTGCGATTACAAGTTCTTTGGGGGACATGTTGATTTCCTGTGATTCGTATCTACTGGATACGTGGTAGCAAATCCATACTACATTTAAATTACGTACTTTAAAATGACCTGGTATGCTTGAGGCTACTGCCTGAATTTTCAGGGAGTTGTACCGAAGCTAAGGTGACGCTATTGTGCGATTAAGTTTCGAAACAATACCAGAGACTGAGATGCTACCAATTGGTGTTGCCAACAAGGCAGAAGCTTCCAACTGCTCAATCCGTTCCGTACTGTCCAATGTGACGGGCAAATGGCGGATGATCATCATCCTTGCGCTGGAGGATGAGCCGAAACGCTTTGGCGATCTCAAGCGCTGTATCGGAGACATCACACAAAGTGTGTTGACCGAAAACCTGCGCGGGTTGCAACGTGATGGTTATTTGACCCGCACCGTCGATCCCGGACCGCCAGTGGCAGTGTCCTATGAATTGACGCCTTTGGGCAGAAGCTTGCTTGAAATGCTGAAACCGCTCGTCTTCTGGTCGCACGAACAAATGGATGAAGTCAGGCGACTACGCATGCAGTTCGACCGCGAACAGGCGAGTTGATTTTTATAGGCGAGATCGGGCAGAAGCTCAGAACCCGGCCTTTTTGAGCCCCTCGACAAAATGCTGCGTGTCGTCGGACAGGCGGTCTGGCTGAACCTTGGCCCAGCGCGACAATGAGAAATTGGGATGCGCTGCGCGGTGTTTGTCGGCGATCTGGCGGGCCATTTCCAGCTCGCCCTTATGGGCATAGCTGGCGGCCAGCACGCGCTGCCCCTCGGTCGGGTTGTTCATCTTGTTCACGCATGAGATCACGTCGTCATAGCGTTTGAGATTGTAATAGGCCCCGCCCAGATGCCACAGGTACTGATCGGGGAAATAGGGGTTCAGGCGCATCGCCTGCTGCAGATGTTTGATGGCGGTTTCGTTGTCGCCCCAATGGGCCAGCGCATCGGCGTAGTCCGAATGCATGTCCGCATCGTTGGGGTTAAGCTGTAGGGCGCGTTTGTAGGATTCGATCGCCGAGTCATGCTCTTTACGATAAAGCTGCACATAGCCCAGCTCTCCAAACCCGCGCGCGTCTGTGGGGTCAAGCTCCACCGCACGCTGAGCCAGCGACAGCGCCTTGTCCAGCGCGCTGTTTGGGTCTTCGGTCCATGAATAGCGCCAATCGATGTTGAGCGTGCGTGACAGGGCTGCTGCAGCCCGAGCATAGCCGCCGTCGCGCTCAAGCGCGGATTCGTAGCAATGCTGCGCCTTGCGGTTGTCGTTGCGGGTGTATTTGAAAATATGGTGCTGCCCCTGCAGAACCGAACCATAAGCCCGCAGGTCTGACGGGATTGCCTGCACCATGCGCAGCTTTTCATGCGACTCGATCATGACTGCAGTGGCGGCAACGATGCACTCGGTCACCTCATCCAGGATGTCGAAGATATCATCGAGCTTACGGTCGAACCGTTCACCCCAGATGGTGCGTTCGGTGTTGGCGTCAATCAGCTCGGCCGTGATCCGGATACGACTGGACGAGCGGCGCACACTGCCGCGCGCGATGTAGCGCACGTTCAGGCGCCGAGCGGCCTCTTGCGGCGACATCGACTGGGTCTTGAAGAAGAACGAGGAATTCCGGGCAATGATGAACAGGTTCCGGAACTTGGACAGGTTCATGATGATGTCGTCGGTCAGCCCTTCGGCGACCCAGCTTTCATCTTCATCCCCGCCTTGGCTAGTAAAGGGCAGCACCGCAACCGACGGGTTATCGGGCCTTTCAAGCACTTCCAGCTGCATCTCAGGACGTAGGGTTGCGGCCATTGTTGCACCCTCGACCTCGGTTCGGACACAGTAGGTCGCGACCGGAGACATAATGTTCTTGAGCTGCTTGGGACCGAGGAATTCATAGCCATAGCGCAGGCGGTTACGGATCTGTTCATAGACGGCTGCGCTGACATAAACCCGTTCTGGCTCGGCAATCTCCTGCAGGCGGGCAGCGATATTGACGTTGTCACCATGGATGCCGCGTTCGTCCATCAGAACTTCGCCCATGTGAACTCCAGCGCGGAATTTGATGTTGTGCTCATAATCGCGCGCCTGATTATGTTCCGCAGCGATCCGATGCAGTTCGATGCTGAACTCTACCGCACTGGTCGCCGTGTCGAATAAGGCAAGGATGCCGTCACCGCGCACTTCGATGATTTTGCCCTGATACTTTGAGCAAGCCGATTCAAGCTGCGAAAGCAAAGACTTCAACGCGTTATACGTATCCATCTCGTTCTCGCTCATCAGGCGGGAATAGCCGACAACGTCGGCAAAAAGCACCGCGCCTAGTTTCTGTTTTATTGATGCGTCCGAACCGGTCGTGTTCACTGGCAATACTCAATTGTGTTGTCATGTCGAATCCGACAGGACTGTTTTAGCAAAAAATGACTCAGAATACGTAACATTTTAGGTATCTGCACCGGAATCGGGGGGCCAAGACCACCCAGAGGCATCAAAACTGACCACTGTTTGGGCGCCTAACTCCTGCGCGAGCACCTCTCGACGCGCGAGCCAGTCCTGCTGCAACATCCCCACGACAACCATGTCATGGAACTGCCCATCCGCGAACCAGGCCTGACGCATCGTGCCCTCGATCTCGCAGCCGATTCGCTGGATCAGATCGCGGCTGCTGTGATTGTCGGCCCGGTAATACGAGGTGATACGGTTCAGCCCCAATTGCCGGAATGCGAAATCCAGCATCAGCGCAACCGAACGCACCGCCACGCCATGTCGACGGATGGATTTGTCGACAAATACCGGAACCACCGCATCCCTGTTGACGCTGGAAATTGCTTCAAGCCCGGTCATCCCCACCAGATCACCACTGTCAGATTCGATAGCGAACCAGCATTTGCAGCAGTCCTTTGAGGCGTTTATCGCGTCTTCCCAATATTGCTCGGTCTGTACCAGGTTCTGCGGTATGCGCGACGTACGGTCGAACAGGGCCAGGTCATGGATATCCTGAAACCAGCGCGCAACTGTTCCCAGATCCGCCTTTTCCAAAGGACGCAATCTGAACAACCGGGGTGAGCTATCGGGCAAGAGAAAATATCCTCCGAGTACAATTCTGAAAATCTATTCGCGGGATACTAGCACGAAAATTTCAGAAACAATAAGAGGTTGTTCACACAACGCAGCCGTAGGCCGCTACCCGCTGAACGGGTGCAACCGACAAACTTGTAATGGGTGGCAGGTCGTAAAGAAGCGTTACGATCAATCAGCGGTTTTCAGCGCGAATGAGGAAGATGTTGCGCAGGTAGATGGACAGGCCCATCGACTGACCCAGAATAAAGACCGGGTCACGGCGATAGATCGCATAGCTCAGCAGGATAAGCCCGCCGCCGATCGAAAGGTACCAGAACGCCATCGGGATGACGGATTTCTTGGCGCGCTCTGACGTGATCCATTGCACGATAAACCGGGCGCTGAACATCAGCTGACCGGCCAGACCGATAAAGACCCAGAGCGCCTCGGTCGGGCTGTCGACGTGCAGGATTTCCAGAATGGTTTCTTTCATGACCGGGACGCCTCGGTCGCGGAAACGGATTTGGCGCGGCGGGTCAGCCAGACGACGCCGAACAGATCCCAGATGCCGACCATGGCCCGCCCGAAATTGGTGTATTTGGATTCGCCCGACAAACGCTGCTGATGCGCCACATCCACCAGCGCGATATTCCAGCCATAGGCCTTAAACAGGGCGGGCAGATAACGGTGCATATGATTGAAAAAGGGCAGATCGAGGAAAGCCTGCCGTCGGAACGCCTTGAAACCGCAGCCGGTGTCACGTGTGCCGTCTTTCAGCATCCAGCCCCGCAGTGCATTGGCAAAGCGCGAGGCAAGCTTCTTTGACGCAGTGTCTTGTCGGCCAACCCGTTGCCCCGCCACCAGGCCGATCGAGGTATCACCACCCGACACCAGCGGCGCCCAAATCTTTGGCAGCTCTTCCGGCGGGTTCTGTCCGTCGCCATCCAGCGTACAGCAGATATCCGCGCGTGCTTCCTTGACGCCGGAATGCACGGCAGCACTTTGGCCACCGGCCGTTTGGTGCTGCAGGATGCGCAGTTGCGGACAGTCTTTCTGCATCTGTTGCAGCGCCGCAAAAGTGCCATCGGTCGATCCATCATCAACCGCGACAATCTCGAACGCGGGCAATTCGGTCGCAGCAGTGCAGATGCCCTGGATAAGACCAGGAACAGCCCCCTGTTCGTTATGCATGGGAATCACGATCGACACAGTGGGTCGATTGTCAGCGTTGGCATCATGATCAGCATGCATGGTGGATAGCTTTACTTGTTTCAGTCTCAGGGCTTTTGCGGGATCAACGGCGAAAATTCAAGTGGCCACCGCATCGCAGGCCAACATCTGCGCAACTTGTTGGGGCATTGTTCAGCGATGGGGCGGATTGCACCGTGTCTCCTATTCAGGGGCGGGCGTGACACCGGTTGCCGACCAATAGACCAAACCCTCAACCGCAGTTGGCTGCGTCTCGAGCCCGATTAGGTCAGGTGCCAGCTCAGACAACTCACCCTCCGAACAGAGCCCTCGCAGCGGGCCGGTGGTATAGCCGAACCTGTCGAGGTATTTGTGCAGCTCCAGCCGTCTTAGATAGACAAAGCGCCTACCGTTGGAAGCAAAGACCGATGCGGCCCCGGGCGGTACGCGCAACTTGCGGTCATAGGCGCAGAGCAGCAGGGTTTCATCCGGCTGCAGCATTGCACCCAAAGGGGTCAAAATCTCGGCCTCGGGCACGCCCAAGCGCACGCGGCCCTTGCCCAGATCGGTGGCATCGCGGTCATAGAACAGGCCGCCTGCAACAAAGACCAGACCCAGCGCGGCCACCATCCCGGCCCAGCGCAGGCGCTTGACCGAAAACAACAAACCGGTTGCCGCGACCATCAGCATCGGCAGGATCAGCAG
This sequence comes from Ruegeria sp. AM5, assembly GCF_056540645.1. Lineage (NCBI taxonomy): Bacteria > Pseudomonadati > Pseudomonadota > Alphaproteobacteria > Rhodobacterales > Roseobacteraceae > Ruegeria > Ruegeria sp. AM5. Next base: position 90,514 of record NZ_JBQFXC010000009.1, read on the forward strand.
GGTGTAGCGTGCATAGACCTTGCCGGCTGCGGCCCACATCATGATAACGAAGAACGCTGCTATCCCTGTTGCAGCAAGAAGTCTGGGCCGCTTTTGCAGAAATGGCAGAGCGCAGATGCCGACAAAACCCAGCAGCCGCAACCACGGCTCGCCCGCGATGATCAGATCATAGAGTTTCCCGAAGCCGCGATCGCTGAGCGATGGGCGAAAACGATCCAGCATCTCGCCTTTGATGTTGCCATCCAGCGAGTCGCCAAAGAGGAACCGAAGCTCTTGCAGGATCGGCCAGGCGAAGGCCAGCGGGATCGCAATTTTGAGCGTTAGGCGAAACGTTCTGTTCTGCCAGATCTCGCTGAACGGTTCCGTCTGCCATCTGTTGGTCAACTTCAGCGTCAGTAGTGCCAGCGCTAGAAAGGCCAGCGGGGTTGGGCTTTTCTGCAAGGCGGCCAACACCAGAGTTGCGCCGAAATAAGGCCAGTATTTCGGCTTTTCCAACGCTGCCAACAGGGCTGCAATTCCAAGGGTCGAAAAGAAAACCGCACCGGTATCAAGCATCGCGGATGTGGCGTGTTGCCAGAACTGAAGCGACGTGGCCACCAGCAGGACCGAAGGCAGCATGGCCCAGGGGCTGCCCGGGATCATCACCCGCGCCAGTACGGCCGTTGCCATCAGCGCGCCCAGCGCAAAGATCATCGACGGCAGGCGCAAGGCCAGAATATCAGATACGCCAAACTCCATCAGCAGCGCAGACATCCAATACTGCATGGGCGGTTTTTTCAGGCTGGGTTCGTTGTTGGAATAAACCGCCAGCCAGTCCCCATTGCGCGCAAAGCCTGTACTGCGGTCATAAGTGTAGAATTCATCGTAGTGATAGATGTTCCCAACACCCAGATCAGTCAGATACCAGGACCAGACCAGGACCATCACCAATGCGGTGGCGAAGTAAGGAAGCAATCTTAGCCAATTTGGGGAGGTACCGGTCATGCTTTCCGTGGTCCTATCGCGTCATAGAAATATGTGGTGTTGATCCCGCCGGGCCTTGTTTGAAACTGCCGCGCGTCGCGCTCCCATTATTGCGTCGCCCGTCCAAGAGCAAGAAGTTTAGAAAGGCGACCGCGCTTGTCAGACTGCAGGCTCGGCCTCGTCGGGCAAAATCAGGCTCAGCTCACCCTCTTTGAAGCCATCGAAGGACAAGTCCCAGCTGGCACCGGGCCAAAGCAGTTGCAACTGCTTCTTCGCAGGCCGATAGACCGCAGTATAGAGCGTGCCGAAACCTGATCTGAAAGCCGTTGAATAAAGCGGCGGACGCAGGAACGCATCGATAAACCGCTTCTCGCTTTCCGGGTGCTGGTTGAGACGGTTGAGCAAGAACCTTTCGCGTTCCACGGTGGCCGTAAAGCGCGCATGCGTGGACCATTCGACATGGCCCTGATGGTTGGTCGCGACCGGCTGGTCCGAGATTTGCGGGTGCCGGTCTGGGGCTAGATAAACCGTGCTGTGGTTATACTTGGCATCCAGAACGGTGACGTTATAGCTCATGTGGCAGGGGATGCGGCACAGGCAGTCGACCGCCTCGGCCGTTGTCTCGCAGGTTTGAAGGACATAGCGCAGGATCAGCGGCACGCCAAAGCCGTCGCCGACCTCGCGCCGCCCGCCAAAGGTGAGCGAGACCGTCAGACCGGCATCGTTGATGCCATCAAGCAGACCCAGAACGCCGTCGCTCATCCCGATGATCCCGCGCCCGTCCCAGCGGGTTTTCAGCAGAGCGGCGTCAAAGGTTTTTGGATGGTAGTCGTAATTGCGCACCAGAAACGGTGTCTTGCCACGCCAAATCGCCTGGCTGCAGCCCGAAAGATATTTCGGCGGGCAGTAAAAGCTGAGAAACCGTGCCTGGCTGTCGCTGCCGCCGACCAGTTCGACGATCTCTTCATAAAGCGGCAGGATCTCGGGCATGTGTTTTTGCAACGCGCGCAGGCATTCGCGATAGGTGGGGCGGGCCGAATACCCCTCTTGCGCCCACCATTTGCGGTAGGCGGGCCAGTATTCGGCAAACAGCCCGGCCAGCTTGGGACCGGGCTGCGCTTCGTCAATTGAGCGAAAAACAAGCGCCATGGGGCTTTCTACATGATTTTGAAGGCGGGGTCTTCCATCGGTTGTGCGGCGGGCAGCGGTTCAGCCGTATAAGCCGAAGTGATCCCATGAATCCACTTCTTCGATTTGTCTGTCAGTTTGAAGCCCTTGGTCATCGACCGCCCGCGAGTCACGAGGATACCCAGATCAGCGCCCTCATAGCGGTAATCACCGACATTCGAGATACGCAGGAAGAACGCTTCGTTCTCGCCCACCGCGCGGCGGTGATAGTCGAAGCGGTCGAACACGACGCGGCCATCTTCCAGCATCTTGTAGATGCCCGACTGTGGGGCCTGCGTGATCCGGTCGACACTGTCATCGGTGTGTTTGATTACCATTTGCGACCAGCTGTCGATCATGTCCGGATCCGCCCAGCGGGCATTCAGTTCCTCGACATCCAGCTCGAAGGGCTTCTTTGAAAACTCAAGTAGATGGAACAGAAACAGTGGCGCATCAGCGTGCGCAAAGGCCGCGTGGTTGGTCATCGAGCTGGCGCCAGTGATACGGGGGTTCAATTCGCCCAACCACAGTTCGTCGGTTTTCTTATCGATCAGGAAGTCGAGTTCGAAATAGCCGCGATAGCCGGATTTCCGCAGTTCTTCACCGAACTGGAACGTCAGCTGCCGGGCCTGTTCGCGGGCCTTAGGTGGGAAAGCGGTCGAGAAAATCTCATTCCCGCACCAGCCGCCGCGATAGGGGGTAAGTTCCTTGAAGCCCACAAGCTCAGTCATCAGCGGGCCAACAATCGTGCCTTCTGAGGTCGCACAGGCCTCGATCGCCGCCCCGCGGCAATCGATCCGCTTCATGATCTTGATCTCGCCTTCGCCGATGATCTCGTCTTTGTGCTTGTTGAAATCGGCCTCGGACTTGATGAAAAACGTCGTATGGCCACTGTCGCCGAAGGCGGATTGTAGCACCAGATCATTCCCCAATCCGGCCTTTTCGCAGATCTTTTTCAGGTGATCATAGCTTTTGACAACGCTCAGCGTGTTGGGCACCGAAGGCACACCCGCCTTATTGCCGATACGGACAGTTTCGATCTTGTTGTCACATTTGGTGCGCAGCTTGGCTTTGGGGAACCACAGCTGACCGCCCAGCTCCTTGACCAGCTTCTCGGTCGTCTCGTCAAACATCAGGAAGACAAACTTGGGCTTTCCACCACGCCGCTTGACCAGGTCGATGACCTCTTTGTGCTGCAGCAGATAATTGTTGATGTCTTCGATGGACTGAAACTCATCATGCGGCATTTCCGAAGGCACAAACACGTTCGGATGTCGCCCGTCAAAGCAATCCATGTAGCAGATATAGGTGAAGTTCATCACCCATTCATCCAGCCCCAACAGGTTGAAATTGGTTGCCGATACGAAATAGATCGGGTCCTTGTTGGTATGGAAATACCGGCGGATTTCCGAGATGTTTTTCAGCACCTTCTTTGGCATGATTGTTGTCCTCCCTGACCCCTTAGGGGTTCTTTACTGACTTCAAAGCGTCTTCGGTAAAAATGCGCAGGCCCAGATCGGCACGGAATCCGTGGATTTCCGAGACGTCCAGTTCCTGCATGAATTTGAGGATTTCGGGGCTGATCACCTGCCCCGGTACCAAAATGGGAAAGCCCGGCGGATAGGGAATCACGAAGGTGGCCGAGACCATCTCTTCCCCGGCTTCGAGCCGTTCCAACATCTCCTTGTCGGGTTCGACATAGTCGCAATTGTCTTCGTCATAGGACAGGAAAAACGCCGTACGGATGTCACCGGCTTCGGTACCTGCCTCACAGCGGAACGCATCGTGGAACCGACTAAAATCGGGCAGAGGTGGGACGTGTTCGCTCAGGTTGCTGACGCGCTTTTCGAAGGCCAGCTTCTCCATCTTGGACGCATCGTCCATCAGATCGTCGAGTTCCTTGGCGATCTCGACCAGCACCTCGATCAGATAGGCGACCGAACTGCGCGTGGTGCCGATATTGGTCATGAACAACACGGTATTACGCGAGGTTTTGTTGATCTGGATGCCGTATTTATCCATCAGGATCTTGGTCTTGAAGGTATCGCCATCCCAACCGGTCGCGCCCACATGCAGCGTGATACGTGTGGCATCCAGAACAAATTCGTCCCGCGCCCAGCAATCCCAGACATCGGCCCAGCCCTGATCGGGATCGAAATAGCTGGTCATGCCGCTTTCGCGATATTGCTCGGGGATCATGTCACCCGCTGTGACCAGCTTGAAATACTTCCTGAGCAGCGGATGGGTCGTCACGGCCCGGCGGATCGCCATCGCGCTTTCGACCTGCCGCTGGACGAACTCGTACCCTTCGATCTCGACCTGCCTGCGGCCCACATCCAATGAGGCGATGATCTGATAGTTGGGCGAGGTCGAGGTGTGGGTCATATAGGCCTCGTGAAAGGCTTCTTCCACCGCGCCTTTGAACTGCTGGTCGTTGACATGGATCATCGAACCCTGCCGCAATGAGGTCAGCGTCTTGTGGGTTGATTGCGTCGCATAGACCCGGACCCGCGCGTCAGGCGGCGCGATCAGGCGGGCGTTTAGCAATGTTTCGTCATCTGCACCTTCGAGAGCCGCCTGTTGGGCCTCGTAGGCCTCGGCATGTTCCGTCGAACGGAACTGTTCGCGCAGGATATTGGCCGACCGCATTGCCGTGCGCACACGAGAATTGGGCGCAAACCTTGCATAGGCGAACCACGCCTCATCCCACAGGAAAACCAGGTCTTTCTTGATCGCGAGACATTCCTGCATCACCCGCTGCACATTGTAGACGATGCCATCGAATGTACAGTTGGTCAGCAGCACCATCCGCACACGATCAAGCTTCCCAGCAGCGCGTAGGGCCAACAGTTTGTGCTTGATCTCTCGGATTGGCACCGCGCCATACATCGAGTAATCGTGCAGCGGATAGCTGTCCATATAGACGACGCTCGCCCCGGCCAGCACCATGCCGTAGTGGTGCGATTTGTGGCAATCGCGGTCGATCAGCACGATATCTCCGGGCCGGACCAGAGCTTGCACCACGATCTTGTTGCAGGTCGAGGTGCCATTCGTGGCAAAAAACGTCTGTTTAGAGCCGAATGCGCGTGCGGCAGCCTCCTGCGCCTCTTTTATCGGACCTTTGGGTTCCAGCAGAGAATCCAGCCCGCCCGAGGTGGCCGAAGTTTCCGCCATGAAGATATTTGATCCGTAGAACGCCCCCATGTCCTGAATCCAGTGGCTGCGACTAATCGATTTACCCCGGCTGATCGGCATCGCGTGGAACACGCCCGTGGGCTGTTTTGAGTATTCCTTGAGCGCCGTGAAGAACGGCGTCTTATAGCGCCGCTGCACCCCGCGCAGGATGTTCAGGTGCAATTCCAGAAAGTCTTCCTGATTGTAGAAGACCCGCCGGCACAGGCCCAGATCGAGACCGGCAATATCTTCCGCCGAACGGTCGGTGATTAGATAAGCGTCCAGCTCGGGGCGCAGCATGCCGATCCGGCGGCAGGTTTCTGGTCCGTATTCCGAGGGTGACAGCGCATCAAGATCGGCGCCCTCGCCATAGAGACTGATATAGCGGCCCAAAACATTGGTTTCGTTCTTGGACTTCAGGCTAAGGCCCGGGCGAACAATGACCGCCTGTACATTCTGGTTGAACAGAACCCCGATCAGCGCATCCTCGACACTGGGAACGACAACGGTTTCATAAATAAACGGATCTTCGCTGCGGCGCATCCGTTGCAGGCTGGTTTGCAGGAACCGTTCCTGATGTTCGTTGACCTTGTCAACGATCATCACTTCGAAATAAGGTCGGCCCAGCGCGCGGGCTTCATGGCTTTGGGTGGACTCGTCCTCGAACTCATCAACCTCGGTCTCATCCGCGATCAGCGGGATCGAGCGGCGACGATAGGCCCCTGAGGTCAGCGCCCGCGACACCCGGCGCACGGCGGTTGAGAAATCGCCAAAGTTTCCATGGTCCAGCAAACGACGCAGATAGTCGAACGCCGATCCGCCCGGAAAAGCGAAATACATCTCGATCGGGGCCAGCGCCTGCAGCAACTGCCGTGCCCGGTCCCGATCTTTTTCGTTACCGCCCTGATCCAGAGACTCGGCCGTTTCCCGCAGCGCGCTCCATCGGTCTGCCCTCAGTTGCGAGGCGCTGTAGTAGTCCGAGATGGTGTGGAGCTTTTCGCTATCGGAAATGCCGTGCATGAAATTTTTCCTTTCTGCCGATACCGAAAAGCTGGGCCGGTATCAGTCTGTGCCAGAGCGCCCTTTGTAGAGATACAGATTGTCGGGCTTGGTCGCGGCGTCTTCAGTATATCCCAGCGCCGTTCTGGGGTCGGATGCAGCGACGCCCGCAACGTCGCCTTTCTGCGGAATGCGCAGCGGGCCGAGCGTGTGCAGATAGGCATCCGCCCCGCTGGTACGGTCATAGACCGGGAACTCCGCCTCGCGGTCGCGGAAGCTTTTGAGAACCTGCCCCAGACCTTTCAGTCCGACCTCGCGTTGGCGACGGACCTGATCAAGATCGATCTCGATAGGGAAGATATCCTCCTGTCCCGCCGACTGGTGCAGCACGGTGGCCGAGGGATCAACGACCAGTGAGCGGCCCACGCCCCCGGCGGCCAGCCCGTTCACGTCAAACACATAGCATTGGAACTGCGCAGCGGTCGCCTTGGCGATCGACAGCTCGGCCTCGCGGTCGGTTGTGCCGGTCAGAACCGGGTGCAGAAGAACCTCGACCCCTTGGCTGGTCAGGTGGCGGGTGGTTTCGGGGAACCAGATGTCGTAGCAGATCGACAGGCCAAACCGGCCCACATCCGGCACATCAAAGATGCAGAATTCGGTACCCGATGCGATGTTCTGTTCATAAGGTTTGAACGGGAACATCTTGGAGTATTTTGAGACGATCTCACCTTCGGGATTGATCACCACCGAGGTGTTGAAGATCCGTCCATCTTCGTGCTTTTCGAACATCGAACCGGGGATCAGCCAGATCCCATAACGCCGAGCGGCATCCTGAAAGCGCGACAGGTCGTCATTGGGAAAGGGCTGGGCAAACCGGTCGAGCGGACCATAAGGCGCCAGTTCGCTGAACAGGGCCATCTGGGTCCAAGGGAACCGCGCCATCATAATGTCGATCCGGTGCAGCATCGCGTCGACATTCGACTGCAACGCACCGACATGCATCTGGATTCCGGTTATCGCAAAAGGGGTCATATTTCGTTTCTTCTCATTTTCTTGCCGATTGCGACCGCCGATTTGATCCGGCGTTCTTCATCGGAACATAAAACCGTGTGGTCACGCAAGCCTGCTGTCCTCAGGCTATGGTTTTCCGAGGCGACTGCCCTCATACTGCGGCTTCCTCGGCGGTATCTTCTGCCTGCGGTTCCACAAAATCGATGTCGTTGCGAACCCAGAAGAACCGGAATCCGCAACTGCGCAGCCATTTCTCAAGCCGATCAAGGCTGGACCACTCCCGCCGCAGTCCGCGCGTGGATTCGACCAGCGCCCATTGGCCATCGACCAGAAAGTATACAGTCCAGGTATTGGGATGCGCCGAGTGGTTGGCAAAGCCACCGCTGATCACCTCACGCGCCGTGCGAACGGCGACCGGATAGTCGCCGATGCGACCCTCAGCCGCGAGAATGGCCAGATCGTTTTGACGGATTGTGAATGTGGGAAGGGGGGCGTCGTTCATGCAGCCTCGATCTGCGCCGCGTCCAGCAGCGCTTTGCGCCGTTCACTGATATCCGCTGGCTTCAGGTTTTCGACGCGGGTCGCCAACGTCCAGACATGACCGAACGGATCGGCAATCGTGGCGCAGCGTTCGCCCCAATAGGTGTCCGCCGCCTCAGCGATCAGGCTGGCACCGCTTTCCAACGCGACTGCAAGGGCAGTGTCCACATCTTCGACATACATATGATGCCCAATCGGAGTGACTGTGCCCGGAATGGCGGGGCCGTGCGCACCCCATCCGGCGGTGACAAACAGCATCGAGTTGCCGATCTTGATCGAGGCAAAGCCGGGGGCCTCATCCGCGTCATAGGCCTGTATCTTCGCATCAAAGGCACTTTCGTAGAAAGTTAGCGCGGCATCGACGTCGGCGACGGCAAGCGATGCGGTGCAGGTGCGATAGCCACGTGGCAGAGTGGCAGGTTTCTTTTTCATTCCGGTACTCTCTGAATTGGGCGGCGGACACCCTGGATTATCTGCAGGATTTTCCCGCACTATGCATCATACTGTGGATCAAACCAGGAGATACTGCAACACTATGATGCATAGTGCTGAAATTTCTGCCGTAATGCTTAGAATGTAGGCGGAGTACAGGCGCTGATGACCCGGCAAACTTCGGGGCCGACCTGCCTGAACCGGTGCGGGGTGCGACTGTCGAAATAATAAGCATCGCCTGGTCCCAGTACCTTGCGCTTATCGCCCACGGTCACCTCCACCCGACCCGAGATGACAATACCGCCCTCTTCCGCCTCATGCCCGTACATCACGCGACCGGTGTCAGCCCCTAACTCGTAAGTTTCCTGCAAGATCATCATCGCGCGACCATGCAGGTTTGATCCTACCTGCCGCAGAGACAGCCCACCCTTTCCGATCTCAGTAAGTTCTTCTGAGGCATAAAACACGGTCTGCTCAGGTTCGATTTCGAAGGAAAAGAAATCGGACATGCCAATCGGTATGCCTTGCAGAATACGCCGTAACGCACCAACCGATGGATTCATCTTGCCCGACTCGATCAGCGAGATGGTTGAGTTCGGCACATCCGACTTCTTGGCCAGCGCCCGCTGAGATAAGCCTGCACGCTCTCGCAAGGTTCGCAGGCGCAGTCCGAGGGTCAAATCCTCTTGGCTGGTGTTCTTCATGTTCAGTATCCGCAACACTTGATCCTGCCGGGACGGTAAATCAATGGCTTATGAATCACAAGAAACAGGCTTTCGCTTGCAGGCGCAGATACTACAGTCGCGCAGTCAAACATACGGGCACCGCGCCCGGAAACGGGAAAGGACGCAAGATGCTGAACGCTCAGATTGCTGAACGCCGGAATACCTCGATCGCGCAGGGCGTGGGGATGCAAACGCAAGTCTATGTGGACCGTGCCGTGAATTCCGAAGTCTGGGATGTCGAAGGCAAACGCTATATCGATTTCGCCGCAGGCATCGCCGTTGTGAACACCGGGCATTGCCACCCCAAGGTGATGGAGGCTGTTCAGAAACAGGCCGCAAACTTCACCCATACCTGCCATCAGGTTCTGCCTTATGAGAATTACATCCGTCTGGCCGAGCGCCTGAACGAGAAGGTGCCCGGCGACTTCACTAAGAAAACCGTCTTTGTCACTACAGGTGCCGAGGCGGTCGAGAATGCCGTCAAGATCGCGCGTGCTGCCACTGGCCGCCCGGCTGTAGTGGCCTTTGGCGGCGCTTTTCACGGCCGTACGTTCATGGGCATGTCACTGACCGGCAAGGTTCAGCCATATAAAGCGGGCTTCGGCGCGATGATGCCCGATACCTATCACGTCCCGTTCCCGATCGATCTGCATGGCACCTCGACCGAAGATTCGCTGGGTGCTTTGACTAAACTGTTCAAGGCCGACCTTGATCCGGGCCGGGTGGCCGCGATCATCATCGAACCGGTTCAGGGCGAAGGTGGCTTCTACCCCGCTCCGGCTGAGTTGATGCGTGGTCTGCGCGCGCTTTGCGACGAACATGGCATCGTTCTGATTGCCGATGAGGTACAGACCGGCTTTGCCCGCACCGGCAACCTGTTCGCGATGGACGCTTATGACGTCTCTGCTGATATCACCACCATGGCCAAAGGTCTGGCCGGTGGTCTGCCGCTGGCCGCCGTCACCGGTCGTGCCGAGCTGATGGACGCCGCGCACCCGGGCGGTTTGGGCGGAACCTATGGCGGCAACCCGCTGGGGATCGCCGCCGCCCATGCTGTGATGGATGTGATCGAGGAAGAAGACCTGTGCACGCGCGCCAATGAGCTGGGCTCGCGCTTGAAACAGCGTCTGGAATCGATCCGTTCCCGCACGCCCGAGATCGTAGATATTCGTGGTCCGGGCCTTATGGTTGCGGCCGAGTTCAACACGACCGACGGCAGCGCCCCGAATCCCGATATGGCAAACGCCATACGGGTCGAGGCATTGAAGCGTGGATTGATCCTGCTGACATGTGGCGTATATGGGAACGTAATTCGTTTCCTCGCGCCGTTGACGGTGCAGGACGAAATCTTCGCCGAGGCCATGGATATCCTCGAAGCCTCGATCGACGCTGCCAAAGGAGCCTGAACATGCTGGATACCAAAGTGACCAAGCTGGAGCTGAAAGATCCCAGCCTTCTGGAACCCCGCGCCTATATCAACGGTGAATGGGTCGAAGGTGAGGCAACGTTCCCTGTCTACAACCCCGCGACTGGTGATCTGATCGCCAATGTGACAGATGTCAGCATCGAAGGCACAACACAGACCATCGATGCAGCTTACGCTGCGAAGAAGGAATGGGCTGCTCAGACTGGCAAGGAACGCGCCGCCATTCTGCGCAAATGGTTCGACCTGATGGTCGAAAACGCAGACGATCTGGCAACCATCCTGACCGCCGAGATGGGTAAACCCTGGCCCGAGGCGCGCGGTGAAATCCTATATGGCGCGTCCTTTATCGAGTGGTTCTCGGAAGAGGCCAAGCGTGTATACGGCGACGTCATCCCCGGCCACCAGCGCGACAAGCGCATCGTGGTGCTGAAGCAGCCCGTGGGCGTAGTGGGATCAATCACGCCTTGGAATTTCCCGAACGCAATGATCGCGCGCAAAGTTGGCCCAGCGCTGGCCGTGGGCTGTACCTTTGTGGCGCGCCCAGCGACGCTGACGCCGCTGTCGGCGACGGCGATGGCGGTATTGGGTGAACGTGCGGGTATACCGGCGGGCGTGTTCAACGTGATCCCGGGCACAGATAGCTCGGGCGTGGGTAATGAGCTTTGCACCAACGACAAGGTTGCCAAGATCACCTTTACCGGATCGACTCGGGTGGGTCAGATCCTGATGCGTCAAGCCGCAGGTACCATCAAGAAGATGTCGTTGGAGTTGGGTGGTAATGCGCCGTTCATAGTCTTCGACGACGCCGATGTGGATGCTGCCGTAGATGGCGCGATGATCGCCAAGTTCCGCAACAACGGTCAGACCTGCGTCTGCGCTAACCGCATCTATGTTCAGGCGGGCGTCTATGATGAATTCGCTGCCAAGCTGGCCGAAAAGACCAAAACGCTGAACATTGGCGACGGTTTTGGCGATGGTGTCACCACAGGCCCGCTGATCAACGACGCGGCGGTCGCCAAGGTCGAGGAACACATCTCGGACGCGGTATCCAAAGGTGCAACGGTCACATTGGGCGGTAAACGTTCGGCTCTGGGCGGGACATTCTTTGAACCCACCGTTCTGACCGGCGTGACCCGCGACATGGTTGTAGCAAAGGACGAAACATTTGGCCCTGTTGCGCCCCTGTTCAAGTTCGAAGAGGAAGACGACGTGGTTGCCATGGCCAATGATAGCGAGTTCGGCCTGGCCTCGTATTTCTACAGCCGTGATCTGGCGCGCGTCTGGCGTGTCGCCGAGGCGCTGGAATCGGGCATGGTTGGCGTCAATACCGGCCTGATCTCGACCGAGGTCGCTCCGTTCGGTGGCGTCAAGCAGTCCGGTCTGGGCCGTGAAGGTTCGAAATACGGGACTGAGGATTTCCTTGAGATCAAATATCTCTGCATGGGTGAAATCCAGTAAGCGCCTCATGCCTTGAAAATTCAACGCACTCGCAGTCCGCTGCGGGTGCGTTTTTCGTTTCAGACCGATGCGTGCCCACGCAGACGGAACACCAAAGGCATCATCACCAGGACCAGAGCCGCCGAGAAAAAGAAGGGTGCGCCGGGCAGATAAGTGCCATCGCCATCGACCGACGCCTGAAAGATGCCGGTCATCACCAAAGGCGACAGAACCGCAGCGACAGAAGACAGTGACGCGATGACCCCCTGCACCACGCCCTGCCGGTCTTCGTCCGCCTGGTTCGAGGCCATAGCCGTGATCAAGGCAGGCACGAGGTCGGACAGCGCGGCCAGCAGAATAAAGATGACAAGGGCCGTAACCGTTACGGTAAACCCAAAGCCGATCATTCCGACCAATGCCGATACCATCCCCAGCAGCAGGGTCCGGTAATCGCCGATCCAGCGAATGAAGACCGGCATCAATCCGGCTTGGACGAAGGCCAACAGCACGCCGTATGCGGCCAGAGACAGGCCGATATAGAGCGTGGACCAGCCAAACACCTCTCGTATCCAGAAGGCCCAGAGGGTGGGGTAGACCATGTTGGCAAATTCAAAGATGAAAATACACAGCAGCGGCACCGCCAGACCCGGAAAACGGAAGGCGTCAAAGATCGATTTGAACGGGTTCAGATCACGCTTGCCAAAGGGGCGGCGCTTTTCTGGTTTCAGGCTTTCGGGCAGGACGAATACGCCGAACAGGGCGTTGGCGGCGGACAAAACCGCGGCAATCCAGAACGGCGCAGTGATGCTGATCCCGGCAGCAATGCCGCCGATGGCCGGGCCAAGGACAAAGCCGATCCCGAAGGCCGCCCCGATCAGACCGAAATTCGCCGCCTTCTCAGTCGGTGAGGATATGTCAGCGATGTAAGCCGTTGCGGTGATATAGGTCGCCCCCGCAAGCCCCGCGAGCGTTCGCCCCAGAAGAAGCAGCCAGAACGTTTCGGCCAGCGCCATGATCACATAGTCCAGTGCCAACATGGTCAGCGCCGCGATCAGGATCGGTCTGCGGCCAACCGCATCCGAAATGCTGCCCACGATAGGCCCGCACAGGAACAGCGCCCCGGCATAAGCAGCCATCAGCAGACCGCCCCAAAAGGCGCCTTGCCCGGTATCACCCGCCCCAACGCGTTCCATCAGATCGGGCATGATCGGGAACACGATGCCAATACCGATGGCATCGATCATCAGTGTGATCAGAATGAAGGTTATGGCGCGGCTTTTGAACATATCGCCCTATCGGACGAGTACGCTGATAAAGCAAGGGAAAAGGGCTGCGTGGTACAATTGTCCAGCAGCCCTTTTCCAGTTCATGATTATTGGCCCAAAGCCACGCCTTCGCGACGCGGATCAGCGGCGCCGATCAGCTGCCCGTCCTTGATCAGGATGGCATGCAACCCGCTGTTGAGATCGACTTCTTTCACCTCATGCCCTTTGGCGGTCAGAGCATCTGCGAACTCGGCAGCGGATGTTCCCTGCTCCAGATCCATTGAAGACCCGTTGCGGTGCACGAAATGCCCCGTTTCGATGGCATCCTGCGGGTCCATCTCCCAGTCCACGATCGCGATGATCGTTTTGGCCACATAGTTGATGATGCGGCTGCCACCGGGGGAACCGATCAGCAGATAGGGCGCGCCATCCTTCATCACGATGGTTGGCGACATCGAGCTGCGAGGGCGTTTGCCGCCTTCGACACGGTTGGCGACTAGGCGATCTCCGTCCATCGGCGCGCGGTCAAAGTCGGTGAGTTCGTTGTTCAGCAGGAAACCCCGCACGAAAACCCGGCTGCCAAAGGCGGTCTCGATGGTGGTCGTCATCGACAGCGCGTTGCCGTACAGATCCCGGATCACGATATGGCTGGTGCCGGGGCGACCCGGGTTTTGTGACGGTGCAAACAGGGCTGTGTGATCACGCGGCGGCTCACCTGCCTGACGCTTTTCACTGGCCGCAGCCGGGTCGACCATCTCCGAGCGTAGTTTTAGGTAATCCCTGTCCAGCAGGCCCTTGACCGGCACATCGATGAAATCACTGTCGGCCATGTAAAGCGCGCGGTCGGCATAGGCCAGCTTGGCGGCCTCGGCATATAGATGGGCCATCTCGGCATTCCAACCGGTGCCTTCGAGGTCGAAGTTGCTGAGTATCCCCAGAATCTGCCCCACGGTCAGACCACCCGAGGTGGGCGGGCCCATTCCGCAAACGTCATATCCGCGATAGTCGGCGCAGACGGCAGGGCGGATTTTGACGCGGTAGTCGGCCAGATCTTCAAGCGTGATGTTGTTCTCCACCTTGGATGTGGCATCCACTGCAGCCACGATATCCTCGGCGATGGGGCCGCTATAGAAGGCGCCTGCACCCTGATCGGCAAGAATGCGCAGGGTTTCGGCAAACTCGGGGTTCCGTAGCAAGGTTCCAGCCTGCAGCGGCGTGTCATCTTCGTTGAAGAAATACGCTTTGCCCGCCGGGAACACACCGACTGAGCGTTCACGTTCAATCGTGCTTTGGATCGAGTTTGCCATACGGGGCGAAACCTCAAACCCCTGCTCGGCCTGATCGATGGTAGACTGGAACAGCGAGGCCCAGTCTTTCTTGCCATAGAGGTTATGGGTCACTTCCATCAGGCGCAGAATGCCCGGAACGCCAACAGATTGTCCGCCTACAACAGCTTCGGGCCACGGCATCTTTTCCCCGTCCGGCAACAGGAACCGTTCAGGCGTGGCTTTCGCGGGGGCCTTTTCGCGCGCATCAAAGGTGGTCAGTGTCTTGGCCGACGCGTCCCAATACAGCATGAACGCACCACCGCCGATGCCCGATGATTGCGGTTCAACCAGATTCAGCATCAGCTGCACGGCAATCATCGCATCTGCCGCTGTGCCACCTGCGGCCAGCACATCATATCCGGCTTTGGCAGCAATGGGATTGGCGGCCGAGACCATGAACTCGGTGCCAGTCACCGAGTTTTTGTCCTCCCAACCATAGCCATATTCCGGCGCAGGGTCCTGCGCATTGGCCGCGCAAGCGACAACACCCAACGCCAGTACGGCGCCGGTTTTCATGAATGTCTTCATCATAGAAATCTCCCGGTAAGGATCTGCGAGATTGGCTACTGAGTAACAAACTTCAAATGGCAGATTCTCAGCTTAAATCCGATCGATTTACCGCACAACATATACTGACGTGTGCGAATGCCTCACGACCCGCGCCGCATTCGGACCGAGCAAATAGTCCTTCAAGTCAGGCTTATGCGCGCCGATCACGATCAAGTCCGAGCCCGCGCCTTCCGCGGTTTTGAGGATCTCCTGATAGGCGCTGCCAGTTGCCACCACATGACGGACCTTGGCGTTGCGCTCTTCCCCCAGCGTGGCGGCGCAGAGGGCGACCAGCTTTTCATGAGCCTCTTCAATCACCTTTTCGTGGTGGTGGGGCTCGAAGAAACTGCTGACGAAACCTTCGCCATAGTCGGGTGTCACGGTCACGACATCCAGCCGCGCGCCATCCATTTCGGCCAGCGCTGCGGCGCGTTCAAGGACAGAAACATCAAGATCGCCATTGCTGATATCCACGGCGCACAGAATTGCCTGGGTCATGCGGGTTCTCCCTGTTTTGCGGCACGGCCGCGCTGGAGGAAGGCGACAAGACCCAACAGGATCAGCGCCGGGATAAAGATCAGCTCTTTCGCGGGCTGGCTTTGCGGGGCCTGAATGCTGGTGATGCGAACGGCATCGTCAGCATAATAGTCGAACATATCCAGCTCATCCGCGACCGGCGTTCCGAACATCGGCTCGTCAAGCTTGACCAGACCATCCTCTTCCAGCGTCATCAGGCCCAAAGCGTCAACGCGTGCTGTACCGTCGGCTCCTTCCGGAATGTCCAGAACAACGGTGGTTTCGGTCATATTGCCAGTGTCAAAGTCCGGACCTGCGACCTCAATCCGCATGGTGCTGCCGGGTGCGGCCTCACCCACGGCCTGTGTCAGCTGTGCCGGTTCGATCTGCGCAAAGGGCGGTGCGATGCGGTTCATGAAGAAATCCGGACGGAACAGCGCAAAGGCGATCAGAATCAGCGCCACGCTTTCATAGATGCGGTTCTTGGTCAGGAACCAGCCCATGGTACCTGCGGTGAAGATCAGGATCGCGATGGTCGCAGAGACGGCCACCAAGATGCCCTGTACCCAGCCCACATCGATTAGCAACAGATCGGTGTTGAAGATGAACACGAAAGGCAGTGCCACGGTGCGCAAGCTGTAGAAGAAGGCGGTGAAACCGGTCTTAATCGCATCCCCACCAGAAACGGCGGCGGCCGCAAAGCTCGCCAGACCAACCGGCGGTGTCACATCAGCCATGATGCCGAAGTAGAACACGAACAAGTGCACCGCGATCAGCGGCACGATCAGCCCATCCTGCGCGCCCAGTTCGACAACCACACCCGCCATCAGCGAGCTGACGACGATGTAGTTAGCCGTGGTCGGCAGGCCCATTCCGAGGATCAGGCTGAGAAGACCGACCAGCGCCAGCATGGCGATCAGGTTGCCACCCGACAGGAACTCGACCAGGTCAGCCATCACCTGACCCACACCGGTCAGCGTTACTGTGCCCACGATCACACCCGCGGTGGCGGTCGCCAGCGCGATACCAATCATGTTGCGCGCGCCGTCGATCAGACCATTCCACAGATCAACAACACCGGCCTTGAAGGCATTCGCTGTGTCACTTTCACCCCGGAAGATCGACTTGAGCGGTTTCTGCGTCAGCAGGATCACGAACAACAGCGAAGTCGCCCAGAAGGCTGATAGGCCCGGTGATTTCTGTTCGATCATCAGGAAATAGACCAGCACGATGATCGGTAGCAGGTAATGCAGACCGGCCTTGTAGATTTCGGCAATTACCGGCAGTTCAACCTCTTTGGCATTAGGATCGTCAGGCACCAAGTCCTCTACTCCGGAAGCCAGCCAAAGCAGGATCAGATAGGCCAAAACGATCAGCGCCGACAGGACCAGACCCGACGCGTCGGGCATGAGCGCGACAATCGCTTTGATCGGGTACTGGATGCCATAGCACAGCCCGGCAAAGCCCACGAAGAACAGCGCCATTCCACCGATTGTGCGCCCCATCGAAACGACGCGGTCGCCCAGCGTCGGCATGTTCCGCTTCACCGCTTCAAGGTGTACAATGTAGACGAGCGCGATGTAAGAAATCGCAGCGGGCAGGAAGGCGTGGGTGATCACCTCAACGTATGAGATGCCCACATATTCCACCATCAGGAAGGCAGCAGCGCCCATCACCGGTGGCATGATCTGGCCGTTCACGGATGAGGCGACCTCAACCGAGCCCGCTTGTTCGCTGGAAAAGCCCACACGCTTCATCAGTGGGATAGTGAAGGTGCCGGTCGTGACAACGTTCGCAATGGACGAGCCCGAGATCAGGCCGGTCGCCGCAGAACCAACAACAGCCGCTTTGGCCGGGCCACCGCGCAGGTGCCCCAGCGCGCCAAAGGCCATCTTGATGAAGTAATTGCCCGCGCCCGCCTTATCCAAAAGCGCGCCGAACAGCACGAAGAGGAAGACGAACTTGGTTGAAACGCCCAGCGCGATGCCAAAGACGCCTTCGGACGTGATCCACATATGGCTCATCGCCTTTTGCAGGCTGGCACCTTTCCAGCGGATCACCTCGGGCACCCACTCGGAGGAACCAAAGAAGACGTAGGCCAGAAAGATCGTGGCGATGATCGCCATTGCCGGGCCAAGCGCGCGACGCGCGGCCTCGAACAACAGCAGCAGGCCAACAAGGGCAAACCACTTGTCCGTATCGTCTGCGAGACCGCCCGCATCGACGATCTTTTGGTAGAAGAAATAACCATAGAGGGCCAGAAATGCGCCCACGATCCCCATGATCCAATCCTGAATCGGGATGTAGTTCCGCGGGCTGGATTTCAGCGCCGGATAGGCCGAAAAGGCCAGGAACATCGCAAAGGCCAGATGAATCTGGCGTGAGTTGTTCACTACACTGCCCGGCAGCAGATAATTCGATAGGGGAGAGGCCAGAACGACCTGAAACACCGACCACAAGACCGCAACGATCGCCAGAAACAGCCCGACATTACCCGCCGGATCACGCGCGCCTGCGTCTGATGAGGCAACCAGTTCCTGAAGCTCTTCTTCGGAAAGAGGGCGATTGCCCTGTGTGTCGGAACTCATGTTGGTATCTCCCTGTCCTTCGGCCTTGGTTTTTGCGGCCGTCTTGTCTCCGGTTTAGCCCGGATATGAATCGGGGCGCCCCGAAAGGCGCCCCGTGTCAGGTCTGGTTACTGAATCCAGCCTTTTTCTTTGTAGTACTTCTCAGCGCCCGGATGCAGCGGTGCCGACAGGCCGTCCGCAATCATCTCTTCTGGTTTCAGGTTGGCAAATGCCGGGTGCAGCTTTTTGAAGTCATCGAAGTTCTCGAAGACCGAGCTGACAACCGCATAAACCGCGTCTTCCGACACATCTGCCGAAGTCACGAAGGTCGCGCCCACACCAAAGGTCGATGTGTCACCATCCGAACCGCGGTACATGCCACCGGGGATGGTCGCGGTACGGTAGAACGAGTTGTCGCCCACCAGCTTGTCAACCGCGTCACCACTGACATTCACCAGAACCGAGTCGCACGCGGTGGTGGCTTCCTGGATCGAACCCGAGGGGTGACCAACGGTGTAAACCATCGCGTCGATCTGGTTGTCGCACAG
Organism: Ruegeria sp. AM5; assembly: GCF_056540645.1. Lineage (NCBI taxonomy): Bacteria > Pseudomonadati > Pseudomonadota > Alphaproteobacteria > Rhodobacterales > Roseobacteraceae > Ruegeria > Ruegeria sp. AM5. Next base: position 109,161 of record NZ_JBQFXC010000009.1, read on the forward strand.
GGCAGCCGACTGTTCAGCCGCCTTCAGCTCGGTCGCCAGTTCGAAATCGTCTGTGGTCCAACCCATTTCGCCCAGCAGCACTTCCATGGTGCCACGCTGACCGGAACCGGGGTTGCCGATATTGACGCGCTTGCCCTTCAGGTCTTCGAAATTCGAGATACCCGCGTCGGCACGCGCCACAACCGTGAACGGCTCTGGGTGTACCGAGAACACGGCACGCAGGTTCTCAAACGGGCCGGCTTCTTCGAATTTCGAGCTGCCGTTGAATGCGTGGTACTGCCAGTCCGACTGTGCCACCCCAAACTCAAGCTCGCCTTCGCGAATGGTGTTGATGTTGTAAACCGACCCCCCAGTCGACTCCACCGAACACCGGACCCCGTGCTCTTTCCGGCCCTTGTTGACCAGACGGCAGATCGCGCCACCCGTCGGGTAATAGACACCCGTAACGCCGCCAGTTCCGATCGTGATAAATTCTTCAGCATATGCCGCTGGTGCCATCAGGGCCGCCGCGGCAAATGCGGTGATTGAGGTTTTCTTGAACACTTTGACACTCCTGTTGTCAGTCTTTTTTGATCTGTGGGGTGCCTGAAACCTTTCAGAACACAACAGAAAAAATCGCACTGGAATCAGGCCCCCCGATGATAAAGAGGAAAGCGAAACCAAACAGCAGGTGTCTATAAGGTAGATTACGTATAGGCTTGGATTCAGATATAGGGGAAAGAGGGTAACTGATCACATTCTGTGACTGTGATACCGACCCGGGCAGAAGGTCGTTTGGACAAGAATTGAACTACGCAGGGCAACAAGAAATACGCCAGGACCACACTGAGCCAGCCCGCAGGCGAAGATCGCTGCGCGCCACGCTTGCGCTGTGTTTGGGCGGGCTGCAGTTCATCGCCATCCTTTCGGTGATCCTGTCGACCTTTGTCAGCTCGGAGAACGCGCTGTTGCGGCAATCCCGAACATCGCTGAACGAAGTCAGTGTCAATGTCATCGGCCAAGTCAAAAGTTTTCTGAACCCCGCCCGGCAGGCCTTGGATGCAACTCGGCGACTTGCTGAAAATGACGTACTGGATATCAGCGATCCTGGCGTATTGGAAAGCCATTTTTTTCAGCAGCTACAGGTCGCGCCTCAACTCGCAGGGATGTATCTGGCCGATGCGACGGGCAGGTTTGTCTATGTCATGCGCGCGGAAGAGCCCGGACGTTATCGCACCAAGTTCGTTCCGCCATTCCTGCCCGGCACCGCGGAACATCCCGCCGATTTCCAATGGCGCAACGATCAGTTCACATTGCTGGAAACGGCCACTACCCAGACTGACACCTATGAGGCGCGCACCCGGCCCTGGTTCAGAATGGTGACCGAAGCCAAAGCACCGATCTGGACAGAGCCTTATATCTTCTTCACCACGCGCCAGCCGGGAATCACTTATAGTGTCCCCATATTGGACGATACCGGAGCTATCCGTGCCATTTTGGGTGTCGATATCCAGATCGACGCCCTGTCGGGGTTCCTGCTGGACATCTGGTCGGAACGACGCGGTGCCGCGCTGGTTCTGAACGAAAATGGCGCGGTGCTGGCGCATCCAACGCTGGTGCTGATCCGGCAGGAAGCACATATGGAAGCGCCCGAGCTGACGCGTGTGGACCAAATCGCAGACCCCATCGCGCAAAAGGCGTTCGGAGATGTCGTGCAAACCGGTCTGAGCGACACGGAAGGACCGGTTCATACCGATTTCCAGCTGAACGGTCAGGACTATGTGGCGATGCTGATCGAGGTGTCCGAGCCGGGGCTGCGTTGGTTGATCGGGCTTTATGCGGCCGAGGACAACTTTATTGGCGAGATCAAGAAGAACCGGACGCAAGGCGTCTGGATCGCGCTTGCCATTGCCATTCTGACGGGCGCAATTGGTTTGGCCATGGCCGACCGGATCTATGCCCCTGTGCGCACCTTCGCCAGCCAGAGCCAGCAATTGCGCAGCGGAGAGATCACCACCGAAGAAGGCCTGCACAGCCCCTATCGCGAGCTGGAAGATACCGGTGCGGCTCTGACTCAGGAAGTTCGGCAACGGCAACGGTTCGAAACCGCCTATGGCCGCACCTTCGATCTGGCCTCGCGCGGGATGGCGCAGATCTCGCCCGAAACGGGGCGGTTTCTGCGGACCAACGAACAGCTGTGCGATATCATGGGATATCAGCCGGATGAATTGGAGAAGATGACGCTGGCCGACATCCTGCCGGAAGATGAACAGCAGATCGCGGTCAAGTTTCGCGAAACCCTTCTGCAGGATTCCGAGTTCATCGCCGAGAACCAGTTTATTCGAAAAGACGGATCCCCCATCTGGTTGCGGGTCAATGCCATCCTCATCCGCGATGAAAGCGGTACCCCTGATCATGCGGTTGCCATTATCGACAACGTCAGCGATCGAAAGCAGGCCGAGGATGAAGTAAGCCGCCTCAGCCGCGATCTGTCCCATGTGGCACGGGTCAACCTGATGGGCGAGATGGCCTCGGGGCTGGCGCATGAGCTGAACCAACCGCTAAGCGCGATTTCCTATAATGTCGACGCCGCGAAGATCACGCTGGATGAAATCGGCGATCCCGATCCTGAGGTTATAGAAATCCTTTCGGATATCGACCGCCAGTCGCGCCGTGCGGGCGACATCATCCGCGCCCTGCGTGATGTGGTGCGTAAGGATCGCGGACGTCAGACTCCGTTTGAACTGAACGGGCTGATCCGGCAAACCGTCAGCCTGATGGACGCCGAGGCGAAGTTACACGAGATCAAGCTGCTTTATGAAGAAACCGACCTTCCTCTTGTCATCGGAAACCGGACGCAGATCGCTCAGGTTCTGGTTAACCTGTTGCGCAACGCGATCGACGCCTTGGCCCTGGATCCGGATGGCAAGGGTAAAATCACCATCACTACAAAGACCAGCGATGAACTGGTCGAGGTGCGGGTTGAGGATAACGGGCCCGGGATTAGCGATGGTGTCACCTTGTTCAACTCGTTTGACACCCAGAAGACCGACGGGATGGGGCTGGGCCTGTCCATTTGTCGGACCATCGTCAAAGCCAATGACGGAGCCATTTGGTACGAGCCTACTGAGACGTCCGGGGCGCGCTTCTGTTTCACCCTGCAGCGCCGCGATCAGCCCAAGGAGGATCACGCATGACCTTTGAGCCGCTGGTCGTCTATATCGTCGATGACGATGAAGATGTGCGCGTCGCCTTATCTCGGTCGCTCAGCAAACGCGGACTACGGGTCGAGCATTTTGCCGATGCGCAGACATTTCTGAATCAGGTGCATGAGGACGCAAAAGGTTGCCTGATCCTGGACTATGGCATGCCCGGCATGGACGGGCTGGAATTGCAGGAACATCTGAACCGGCGCGAGTCGACCATACCGGTCATTTTCATCTCGGGTCATGGCGGCATTCCGGAATCCGTGCGGGCCACCAAGGCGGGTGCAATTGATTTTCTGGAAAAACCCTTTGACCTGCAGGTGCTGATCGAACGGATACAGGCCGCGTTTGAAATAGGCGACCGTCTGCGCGCCGAGAAATCGCGACGTCAGATGCTTGCGGATAAGCGCAGACTTTTGACCGACCGCGAGGAGCAGGTCCTGCAACACATTCTGACCCACCCCGCGCGCACGTCGAGCAAGGAGATCGCAACTGCCTTGGGTATCAGCCCCCGCACGGTAGAAATTCATCGCGGGCGCATCCAGCAGAAGGTCGGCGTGAAAACCACGATAGAGCTGTATGAACTGTTCGGGCAGATGCAATGATCGCAAGCCTGATGATGTATGCCCGCCCTCAGCTTGATGAGGCACATCTGCGATACTGGAACCTCATCCGTGACAATCTGAACCGCGCCGGGATCGAGAGCCCTGAGCATCTGTCGCAGGACGTCGAGGAATTCTCGGTCTGGCAGCACCCGGAACTGGTGCTGAGCCAGACTTGCGGCATGCCGTACCGGACATGGCTACACGATAAGGTCGCGTTGGTTGGCACGCCAGACTATGGTCTCGACGGGTGTCCGCCCGGCTATTACCGCAGTGCTCTGGTCGTGCGCGCCGATGATCCACGCACAAATCTGATGGCGTTTCGGGAAGCGGTGTTCGCTTACAACCAGACATTTTCGCAATCTGGCTACGCCGCGCCTTATTGGCATCTTGAGCCGCATGGCTTCTGGTTCAAGCACCGTGTGCAAACCAAAGGTCACCTGAAGTCGGCGCAGTCCGTTGCGGAAGGTCACGCAGATATCGCCGCCCTTGATGCGGTTTCTTGGCGATTGATGGCTGAGTATGAAGAGTTTGCCGCATCTCTGCGGGTGTTAGAGTGGACGGACCCGACGCCTAGCCTGCCTTTGATCACTGCGGAGGGTAACGATCAGCAAGCGATTTTTACAGCGGTTGAACGGGCAATTGCGCAGTTGGATGATGCGGATCGTACTGCCTTGGGGATCAAAGGTCTCGTGAGGATTCCGGCCGAACGTTATCTGGACGTGCAAAACCCGCCGGGATCGGTTTAGTCGTCTTGTGTGCCGGTGTCGCCTACGACAGCCGATAGCACATAATGGCTTTGGTCGCCCTTGATCAAAATCGGTGAGCCGGGCTGTTTAAGCTGCGGAACGACGCTTTCAACGCCGAGACCGCGCGTTAAGTCTGTCGCGCGACTTCCTCCGTGACCGGCTCGGCCTTTCCCTCGATCATGTCCTCTTCGACCGGCTCTTCAAGTGACTCTTCAGCACTTTCTTCAGGTTCCTCTGCCTCTTCAGCCTCTGATTGATCCTCAAGCGCGCCAACGATCAGAGGCAGCATGTGCACACCCGTCACACTAGCAATCTCGGGCGTCTGAGGCGTCTGCCAACTGAGCGTATCGAAGCTGCCGCAGTTCTGGCACACCGGTCCCCATTCAGGCTGAATGTCGTGGCAATTGGTGCAGACCCATTGCGGCCCGCGCGGTGCGTTCAACGCCTTGGCCAGCCAACCCTGAACCACCGCGTCCGAGGCGCCCTCGCCCCGTTCAATCGCAGCCATCAGCGTGTAGGCCCGTGCATCCCCCTGCTTTTCGACAACATCACCCAGCGCGCGACGGGCTTCGGGGAAGTCTTCGGCTACGATGTTCAGCTCGGCCAAGATCAGGCGTGTTTCCATATTCTCTGAATGAACGCGGGTCAAAGCGGTGAACCGCTTGATCCGCTGTTCAGGTGTTTCGTCTGGCACAATCTCGGCAAAGGCATGGGCCAGATCCGGGTGAGGTTGTACTTCCCACGCCTTTTTCAGAATCTTGGTTGCTGCACGCGGTTTGCCCTTTTCGATATAGGCGCGCGCGGCCATGGCGGCTGCCGGGACAAGATCGGGTGAAAGGCGGTTTGCCTCAATCGCATGTTCCTGCTGTTCGACCGTCGCCGTGTCGTCCAGCAGCACTTTGGCCTCGGACAAAGCCAGGACTGCGTCGCGCCGCTTGAACACATCGCGCGGCAAATACCCGGCCTTCAGCTTCGAGGTCAACGTGGACCGCGCACCGGCCCAATCCTGCGCCTTGGTCTGCAGGTTCAACAGCACATCCTGCGTTTCTTCATGCCGGGGTTTGAGGGCCAGAGCCTTCTCGGCCAGCTTGCGCGCGGTTTCATCATCGCCTTCGGCCAGCTTTTGCTTCATGATCCCGCGCACACCGACAAATCGCGTGGCGTTGTTGGTGACCAGCTTCTTGTAAGTCTCGGACGCTTTCTTGGTATCACCGGTCATCTCGGCTGCCTGCGCCACCAGCAAATTGGTCAGTTCCGGATTGTTCAGCAGCTTCTCGGCCTTATGGGCCTTGGTCATTGCCACGCGCCCCTCACCCGAGGCCAGCGCCATCAACCCGTCCGCCAGAGCCTGATATCCCCGCTTTTCCCGACTGCGATCGAAATAACGTGAAAGGGCGGTTTCATCACCGTTTAGGAATTTCAGCGTGGCGATCAGCAGCGTAAGCAGCTTGAAGAACAACCAGACCGCAAACACCAGCACGCCCAGCGCGATCACTGATTGCAGCGGGCCCAGTGTGTATTCGGTGCCTGCGACGGTGATCTGCACGCCGCCGGATGATTCCATCAAGAACCCGGCTCCCATGGCCAGCAGGCCGATAATCGCAACAAAAACAAGGATCTTTAACAATGACCACAGCATGGCAGGTCCTTCAGTTCGAGTTCAGGCTTGAAGCAAGCGTGTTTGCGGCCTCGACGGCAGAGGCCCGTGTCTGCGCCGCCTGCTCCCAATCCGCCAATGCGGTTTGTGCCGCTTCGGGCAGGGATTTCAATTCGGTCAGTGCCTTTGAGACATCACCATCTGCCAACGCTGCCTGAGCACGCGACAGGACCGCGTCCGGATCGTCGCCCTCTTGCGGGGTCACCGACCGCGCGCCTGTCTGGCGCTGCAAGAAAGCAACCAAGCCTGTGCCTTTATCGGCATCACGGGCATCCGCCAGTGCGGCGCGGGCTGCGGGGGCAAACGAGCTGCGCAGCGCCGAAAGCGTCTCAACTCCGTCCTTCGAAGATGCAGCCAAAGCATCGGGCACATCGACACCACCGGCTTTCAGTTCAGAGACCAAATCTTCATAGGGTTGACCGGCATCCAATTGACCATGCAAACGCGACAGGATGGCAGCGTTGGTCGCCGCGCGCGCTTCGGCCGAAGCTTTAGCCTCTAAAGCCTGCGCGTCTGAGACCATCTTTTCCACTTCGCTACGCTGAGCGGCCAGAGAATCCTGTAGTTTCTTCAATTCTGCCTCGAACGCGGCTGTGGCCTCGGGCGAGACATTTGCTTCAAGCGGCTGCTTCTCAAGCGCGGTCAGGCGTTCCTCAAGCGGGTCGACCTTACCGGTCAGGCCATCAACACTGCTCTTCACGGCAGTCAGATCGCTTTCGACCGGAGCAAGCTTATCCGACAACGCCTTGATCTGATCTGACAAGCCCGAGACATCGGGGCCTTCAGCAAGAGTTTTTGTCAGTTGGGCAATCTGATCGGATTGTTCCGCCAGCTTCGACTCGAGTGCGGAAATTGCGTCCGAGCTATCTGCTCCTTGAGACAATAACCCGCTGTTGCCTGCAGCAAATCCGAGGCCTGCAGCAATAACCCCGCCCAACAAAGCCGGAACAAACCCACCGCGTTTTTCGACTGTGCGTTCGATCACCTTTTCTTCGGTCGGCTCGGCCCTGTTCAGGGCTTCGGCTTCGGCTTCGGCTTCGGCTTCGGCTTCGGCTTCGGCTTCGGCTTCGGCTTCGGCTTCGGCTTCGGCTTCGGCTTCGGCTTCGGCTTCG
>NZ_JBQFXC010000010.1:0-107948 GCF_056540645.1 Ruegeria sp. AM5
GCCGCGCAAAGCGCGGCGCCGGGCCCAAATTCCGAAAGTGGAATCGGCGCAGCCGATTCCATGTATCGGGTGCAGGAGTGTTCGCTCACCCGCAGTGCTTAGACCTGACGGACGGCACCTTTTGCGGCACTGGTCGTCAATTTGGCATAGGCTTTTAGCGCGGTGGACACTTTACGCTTACGTGGTGCAACGGGCTGCCAGCCCTTCTCGTCCTGCTCTTCGCGCCGCGCGGCCAGGTCTTCGTCGGAGACCGCCAGATGGATGCTGCGGTTGGGGATGTCGATCTCGATTTTGTCGCCGGTTTTCACCAGCCCGATCTCGCCTCCTTCGGCGGCTTCGGGTGAGACGTGTCCAATCGACAGGCCGGACGTGCCGCCCGAGAAACGACCGTCAGTCAGCAGCGCGCAGGCTTTGCCCAGCCCCTTGGATTTCAGATACGAAGTCGGATACAGCATTTCCTGCATTCCCGGCCCACCACGCGGGCCTTCGTAGCGGATCACCACCACGTCACCTTCCTTGACCTTGCCGGTCAGGATGTCATTGACAGCCTGGTCCTGGCTTTCGCAGACATAAGCTGAGCCTGTGAATTTCAGGATGTTCTCATCCACACCCGCAGTTTTCACGATACAGCCGTCGCGCGCGATATTGCCGAACAATACTGCCAGGCCGCCATCCTGGCTGAATGCGTGCTCTTTCGAGCGGATCACGCCGCCTTCGCGGTCAGTGTCCAGCTCCTTGTAGCGGTTCGACTGGCTGAAGGCTTGTGTAGTACGCACGCCGCCGGGCGCCGCTTTGAATAGGTCCTGAGCCTTCGGGTTGTTGGCGACTTTGATGTCCCAGTTGGCAATTGCTTCGCCCATGGTGCCCGAATGCACTGTATGGCAATCCTCATGCAGCAAGCCTGTGCGGCTGAGTTCACCAAGGATCGAGAAGATGCCACCAGCGCGGTGGACGTCTTCCATGTGCACGTTTTCGATGTTGGGCGCGACTTTGCACAAACAGGGCACTTGGCGGCTCAGGCGGTCCATGTCGGACATGGTGAAATGCACTTCACCTTCGTGCGCGATGGCCAGCAAATGAAGCACCGTATTGGTCGATCCACCCATTGCGATATCCAAGCTCATGGCATTTTCGAACGCGTCGAACGTGGCGATTTCACGCGGCAAAAAGCCTTTCTCGTCCAGATCATAGTGGCGCTTGGTGATCTCGACGATGCGGCGACCAGCTTCCAAGAACAACTCTTTACGGTCGGCATGTGTGGCCAGGGTCGAGCCATTGCCCGGCAGCGCCAGACCCAGTGCTTCGGCCAGACAATTCATCGAGTTCGCGGTGAACATGCCCGAGCATGAACCACAGGTTGGACAGGCGTTTTCTTCAATGTGTTGCACCTGCTCATCGGTAAATCGATCATCCGCTGCGGCAACCATCGCGTCGACAAGGTCGATCTTCTTGGCGTCCAGATCGGCGATGTCGATCTTGCCCGCCTCCATAGGTCCACCCGAGACAAAGATCGCAGGGATGTTCAGACGCATGGCCGCCATCAACATGCCGGGCGTGATCTTGTCGCAGTTCGAGATACAGACCATAGCGTCCGCGCAGTGGGCGTTAACCATGTATTCAACAGAATCCGCAATCACCTCACGCGAGGGCAGCGAATACAGCATCCCGTCATGGCCCATGGCGATGCCATCATCGACCGCGATGGTGTTGAACTCTTTGGCGACACCGCCAGCGGCTTCAACCTCACGCGCAACCATCTGTCCCAGGTCCTTCAGGTGGACGTGACCGGGTACAAACTGGGTGAATGAGTTGACGATGGCGATGATCGGTTTGCCGAAATCGTCGTCTCCCATACCGGTGGCGCGCCACAGGCCGCGGGCACCGGCCATGTTACGGCCATGGGTGGAGGTTCTGGATCGGTACATTGGCATGATGCTGTATCCCTATTGCCCAAACTGCGATATTGGGTGTGTACGTTATAGCGCACGTATCATATGTACGTTATAACGCACAAGACAAATCGCAGGGCGCGGCTATGGAATCGGACGAACTAACGCTGAAACTAAGGGATGTGCGGGCGGCATCCGGGCTGAGCCTGTCAAAAGTCGCGGAACTCACCGGGGTCAGCAAAGCTATGCTGGGCCAGATCGAGCGTGGCGAATCAAGCCCGACCATCGCGACCCTGTGGAAGATCGCGAAGGGTTTCCAGCTCCCGCTGAGTGCATTGATTGGTACTGCTGCAATGCGTGACACGACAGATGCTGATGTGTTCAGTACCGTGAGATTTCCGGGAAGTATCGAAGTCAAGATTGTCTTTCCTTTTGATCCCGCATTGGGGGCCGAAACATTTCATGTCGAGTTGTCACCCAATCAAAGCCACGAATCTCCGGCCCATGCAGCAGGCGTAACCGAAGAGGTTTTTGTTCTGAGCGGAGCTTTGGACGTGCTGCGAAATGGAAATTGGGTTCCGCTGCAATCCGGTCAAGGGTTGCGATTTTCTGCGGATGTGCCGCATGGATACCGCGCTGGTGATCAGGGAGCTGCTTTTCTAAATATGCACCACTATTCGCAACCAGCGGAAGTTTCAGAATAGGAAAGCCCCATACAATGACCGCACTACTGGACAGTTTGACCGTCGTCGATGCCATCGGCTCATTCGGGGCTTTGATCGTTGTTGCGGCATATTTTGCGACCCAGATGCGAGTGATGAACTCGGAGGATCTAGCCTTTCCGCTGGTGAATCTTATCGGTTCGGTGCTGATCGTGCTCTCACTGCTGCAGAACTTCAATCTGGCGTCGATGCTGATCGAAGGCTTCTGGATCATCATCAGCGTTATTGGGATCATCCAGTATTATCGCCTGCGTCGTTTGCGATAAATCCAGTGTGGTCGGGACGCTAGCGCTATCCAGCCTTGAACCTGCATCCTGCCAAGTATAGGGAAAGCCCAAGCTCGCTTAGGGGAGGCATAGATGCAGGACGATCCAAAAACCCTCGTTTCTACCGAATGGCTTGCCGCACATCTCAAGGATCCGGATCTAAGGATTCTGGATGGGTCGTGGTACCTGCCGCAGCAAGCGCGAGACGCCAAGGCAGAGTATGACGCTGCCCACATCCCTGGTGCGCGGTTCTTTGATATTGATGAGATATCCGACCATCGTTCCGACTTGCCGCATATGGCACCTCCGGTCGAGAAGTTCATGTCGCGCCTGCGCGCGATGGGCGTTGGCGATGGCCATCAGGTCGTGGTCTATGATGGTGCGGGGCTGATGTCGGCGGCGCGGGTCTGGTGGTTGTTCCGTCTGATGGGACAGGACAATATTGCCGTTCTGGATGGTGGACTGCCAAAATGGCAGTCCGAAGGGCGCGAGATCGAAGACCTGCCCCCCATTATTCGCGACCGTCATATGACGGTGCGGGTTCAGAACCACCTTGTCCGCGATGTGACGCAAGTTTCATCAGCCGCGAAGCTTGCGGATCACGAGATCATCGATGCCCGTTCGGCGGCCCGTTTCTTCGGGACCGAAGCTGAACCGCGCGAGGGGTTGCGCTCGGGTCATATCCCAGGCTCGCGCAACGTGCCTTTTGGAATGCTGTTGAACAAGAATGGCACGATGAAGTCGCCCGAAGACTGCCGCGCGGTTTTCGAAGATGCCGGCGTCGACTTATCGAAACCCGCGATCACATCCTGTGGCTCTGGTGTGACTGCCGCAATTCTCAGCCTTGCATTGGAACGCATGGGCAAGAAAGACCACGCGCTTTATGACGGCTCCTGGGCTGAATGGGGTGCCTTCCCAACCCTGCCCGTCGCAACCGGAGAGAACTGATGTTCGAGAACCTTAAACCGCAGCCAGCAGACAAGATTCTGGCGCTGATGCAGATGTACCGCGACGACCCACGTGATCAGAAGATCGATCTGGGCGTTGGCGTCTACAAGAACGCCGAGGGGGTCACTCCGGTGATGCGCGCGGTGAAAGCAGCTGAAAAGCGTATTCTCGAAGAGCAGGAGAGCAAGGCTTATACCGGTCTGGCTGGTGATCCAGCCTTTGCGGACGCGATGATCGACTTGATCCTCGGAACTTCTGTCCCGCGTGGCAACATTGCAGCCGTAGCCACCCCCGGTGGTACCGGTGCCTGTCGTCAGGCGTTTGAGATGATCCGTATGGCCAACCCCACCGCGCGTGTTTTCGTGTCGAACCCCACATGGCCAAACCATTTGTCGATCCTGAACTATCTAGGGATCGAGACAGTCCAATACCGTTATTTCGACGGAGAATCTCGTGGCGTCGATTTCGACGGTATGATCGAGGACCTGAAAACTGCCAATGCAGGCGACGTGGTTCTTCTGCACGGCTGTTGCCACAACCCAACGGGTGCCAACTTAAATATGGTGCAATGGCAAGAGGTCGTGAACCTGATCAACGCGCGTGGCCTCGTCGCAATGATCGACATTGCCTATCAGGGCTTTGGCGACGGTCTGGAAGAAGATGCGCAGGCAACCCGTCTGGTCGCATCGTCAGTGAAGCGCTGCCTGATCGCGGCGTCTTGTTCGAAGAACTTCGGCGTCTACCGCGAACGCACCGGCCTGCTGATGGCGATCAGTGACGATCCGGCACAGACTGCACTGAACCAGTCTACGCTGGCATTTCTGAACCGCCAGAACTACTCATTCCCGCCTGATCACGGCGCGCGGGTGGTGACGACGATCCTGAATGACGATGCTCTGCGGGCAGATTGGGCGACCGAATTGGAAGATGTCCGCCTTTCCATGCTGGGCCTGCGTCAGCAACTGGCTGATGAGCTGCAGAGCCTTAGTGGATCGGATCGATTTGGATTTATCGCCCAGCATCGCGGCATGTTCTCGCGACTGGGGGCCGCGCCAGAACTGGTTGAAAAGCTGCGTGCCGATCACGGCATTTACATGGTCGGTGACAGCCGTCTGAACATCGCTGGTTTGAACGCCAATACTGTGCCCATTTTGGCGCAGGCGATTGTCGATGTCGGCGTCTGAGCGATATCTTTGAATGAAGGAAAACCCGGGCGCGAACGCCCGGGTTTTTTTGTTTTTACTTGGTTGGCTATTAGCCCTTGGAGAATTCCGGATACGCTTCCATACCCAGTTCAGCCATGTCGAGGCCGTTGATCTCGTCCTCTTCGCTAACACGGATACCTACGGTGGCCTTCAGGATCGACCAAAGGATAAGTGCAGCACCAAAGGTGAAGACACCATAAGCAATGATCCCGGTCAGCTGAGTGATCAGGCTGGCTTCGCCATAGAAGATCACGGCGATGGTGCCCCAGATGCCAGCGAACAGGTGGACCGGGATGGCGCCGACTACGTCGTCGATCTTGAACTTGTCCAGCATCGGAACCGCGAAGACCACGATGATACCGCCCACAGCACCGATCCACAGAGCGCCGAACAGGGTTGGGGCCAGCGGCTCAGCAGTGATCGACACCAGTCCCGCCAGCGCGCCGTTCAGCACCATGGTCAGGTCGGGCTTTTTGTACAGCAGCTGTGTCATGATAAGGGCGGCAACGGCTCCGGATGCAGCAGCCATGTTAGTGTTGGCAAAGATGCGCGATACGTCCGAGACATCTCCTACAGTGCCCATCGCCAGCTGCGAGCCACCGTTGAAGCCGAACCAACCCAGCCACAGGATAAAGGTACCCAGAGTGGCCAGAGCCAGGTTCGAACCAGGCATCGGGTGCACTTTACCGTCCTTGTACTTACCGATGCGCGGCCCAAGGATGAGGGCACCTGCTAGAGCCGCCCAGCCACCGACCGAGTGCACGATGGTCGAACCAGCGAAGTCCGAGAAGCCTGCTTCGGACAGCCAACCACCACCCCACTGCCACGAGCCCGAGATCGGGTACATGATGCCGGTTAGGACAACAACGAAGGCAAGGAAGGGCCACAATTTGATCCGTTCAGCCACCGCACCGGACACGATCGAGGCGGTCGCTGCGACAAAGACCAGTTGGAAGAAGAAATCCGAACCGATTGAGGCGTAGTCAAGCGCCGCAGCATCTGCACCGACACCCACTGGGTCAAGCACGGTGGTCGAGAAGAACGGGCCCAGCCAGCCAGAAATGGTCCAACCATCACCGGGGTACATCAGGTTGAAGCCGATCAGCCAGTACATGATCGCGGCGATTGAAAACAGCGCGATGTTTTTGGTCATCTGCATCGCGACGTTCTTTGAGCGCACCAGCCCGCCTTCGAGCATGGCAAAGCCTGCAGCCATGAAGAACACCAGGAAACCGCCCATCAGGAACAGCAGCGTGGTGAAGATATATTGGGTGTGTTGCGCGGGCTCTCCGGTAGCGGCCTCTTGCGCAAGACCCATCTGCGGCAGTGCGACGATCGCAGCGGCAGGGATGAGAGATTTCATCAGGTTCATTGTTAGTCCTCGAGTGATTGTGAGTAAGCGCGCTTAAAGCGCCTCTTCGTTGGTTTCCCCGGTCCGCACGCGCAGGGCTTGCTCGACATCGAGGACGAAAATCTTGCCGTCACCGATCTTGCCGGTCTTGGCGGTTGTGGTGATGGTTTCGACGATCTGGTCGGCCATGGTGGCGGGCACCACGATCTCAAGCTTGATCTTAGGAACGAAATTCACGGCGTATTCGGCACCGCGATAAATCTCGGTGTGACCCGATTGCGAGCCAAACCCTTTGATCTCAGTCACCATCATGCCGCGCACGCCTGCATTGGTCAGTGCTTCGCGCACCTCCTCAAGCTTGAACGGTTTGATTGTCGCAATGATCAGTTTCACGTCTTTCCCCTCTACTACTCCGGGCGGCCCGGCATTTTGCACCTGCAGAAAAATGCGCGACAGAGGTTCAGATGGAACGTTTTCGGAGGGTAAATGAGGGTAAAAAATCAGCAATTATGCACAATTTTTGCACAAAACACGCTATTTGGTGAAAATATAGGCAAACTTGTGAGGGGAAATACGGGTATTTCACACCTCTACATGGCCGTTCCGGCGGGGTATGGTGCCCCAAAAGCATAACCGGGCAGAGTTTGAGCATGACTGAGTCCAACCGTCGCAAATCGCGCCTTGTCGCGGATAAAAGGTACCCGACCAAAGGCCGAAAGCCTGCGGCGACCAAGCGGGCTGCAAAACCCGCTGGTAAGAAGTCGACGGCCCGAAAAGCCGCTCCGCGCAAAACGGCGCGGAAGAAAACGCGGCGCAGTTCTGGTGGGAAGGGCGGTGGCATTTTCCGCCGGCTGTTCCGCTGGTTCTGGCGCATAATTTGGGGGATCAGTTGGAGGGTCGGCGCAGTGGCGGGGTTGCTGTTGGCGCTGGCGGTGGGTGTTGTTTACACCTCATTGCCGGATGTCGATGCCCTGCTTGATGGGCGGGCACGTGGTTCGGTGACCTTGCTGGATCGCGACGGCAAGGTCTTTGCCTGGCGCGGCGATCAGTTTGGCGGCGTGATTACGGCGGATACAGTTTCGCCGCATCTCAAGAACGCCGTGATTGCAACCGAGGATAAACGGTTCTACCGCCATTTCGGCGTCAGCCCGCGCGGTGTCGCCAGCGCGGTACGCATCAACCTGAGCGAAGGACGTGGACCGCTGTCTGGTCACGGTGGTTCAACGATCACCCAGCAAACCGCGAAACTTCTATGCCTGGGTGTGCCTTATGAGCCCAGCGAATGGGAGTCTGAGGCTGCATATGAAGCCGATTGCCGTCAGGGTTCGCTATGGCGCAAGGCGAAAGAGGCAGTTTATGCCATTGCGATGGAGGTCAAATACTCCAAGGATGAAATTCTGACGATCTATCTGAACCGCGCCTTCCTCGGTGCGGGAGCCCGCGGCTTCGAGGCCGCCAGCCAGCGGTATTTCGGTATTTCGGCAGCCGAAGTGTCTCCGGCCGAGGCGGCAATGCTGGCAGGTCTATTGGTGGCCCCGACACGCTATGCGCCAACGAACAACCTACAACGTTCACAAGATCGGGCACGTTTGGTGGTTGGGCTAATGGAGACTCAGGGCTATCTGAGCAGCGCGCAGGCCAGCGAGGCCCGCAGCCGTCCGGCGCAGTTATCCGAGGCCGCTGCCGCGCGTGCTGGCGGTTACTTTGCCGATTGGGTCATGGCCAGCGGGCCTGAGTTTTTCACACGTAACACAACCGAGGACGTGGTGATCCGAACCACACTGGATCAGCGCATTCAAACGTCGGCAGAAGAGGCGCTGAAATTCATCTTCCAGGAGAAGGTGCGCGAAGGGTCTAAAGCGCAGGCCGCCATTGTCGTGATGTCGGCGGATGGCGCGGTTCGAGGTATGGTCGGTGGGCGCAAGACCCGTGTTTCGGGGGCGTTCAACCGGGCTACGCAGGCTCTGCGTCAAACGGGTTCGTCGTTCAAACCGTTTGTCTATGCGACGGCCTTGGAGTTGGGATATTCACCGCTGGACACGGTGATGGATGAACCAACGTGCTGGAACATCGCAGGTTCAGGTCAGTGGTGCCCGAAGAACTACACCAATAAGTTCTATGGCCGGGTGACATTAGCAGATGCGTTGAAGAACTCGTTGAATATTCCCGCAGTCAAAGTGGCGGATATCTCGGGGCTGGACAACGTGCGCACGGTTGCCAGTGGTTTCGGCCTTTCAAGTGATCTGGCCGAGGGACTCGCGCTGGCGCTCGGCGCATCGGAAAGCACGCTGATAGAGATGACGGGCGCTTACGCTGGTATCCTGAACGGCGGTTCAGCGGTGGAACCCTATGGCCTGACCGAGTTGAAGCTGCTTGGTGAGACCGATCCAGTTATGATCACGACAACCGGTATCGGTGAACGCGTCATCAACGACAAGGCCGCCAAACAACTGACCTGGATGATGGAGCGTGTGGTCTCTGAAGGTACGGGTGGGCGCGCGAAGCTGCCGGGCTGGCAGGTGGCGGGCAAGACCGGCACGACCCAGGCCGCGCGGGATGCCTGGTTTATCGGATTTACCGCGGACTACGTTACGGGCGTTTGGATGGGGTATGATGACAATACACCGTTGTCAGGTGTCACGGGTGGAGGCTTGCCGGCGGAGATATGGAAAGAGACCATGCTGCGCGTGACAGAAGGGATGACGCCCACGCCGTTGCCCATGTTGGCGCCGGACCCACCGGTTAGAACCGCGCAGCCGCAGCAACAGCGCCGTAAGAATCAAACCGGTTTGGACCGTGCGATCAACAACCTGCTAAACAACATCTTCGGAAACTGACGAACAAAAAAAGGCGGTGCGCTGGGCACCGCCTTTGCTAGTCTGAATGATCGTAAGATCAGACGCTTTCGTCTAGCGCTGCCAGAATTGCATCACCCATTTCGCTGGTCGAAACCGGCTCAACCCCTTCTTCGGCCAGCAGGTCAGCTGTGCGAACGCCGTCGGCCAGAACCTTCTCGATCGCCGCTTCCAGACGATCCGCTTCGTCGCCCTGATCAAAGCTGTAGCGCAGTGCCATGGCGAAGCTGAGGATACACGCAATTGGGTTGGCCTTGCCTTGACCTGTAATGTCCGGGGCCGAGCCATGAACGGG
The DNA here is from genome assembly GCF_056540645.1 of Ruegeria sp. AM5. Lineage (NCBI taxonomy): Bacteria > Pseudomonadati > Pseudomonadota > Alphaproteobacteria > Rhodobacterales > Roseobacteraceae > Ruegeria > Ruegeria sp. AM5. The sequence continues at coordinate 9,532 of NZ_JBQFXC010000010.1, forward strand.
TTCATACATGGCCTTAGGGCGGCCATTCGCCATCGGTGCGCCCAGCGAGGCAGACGGCAGCATGCCCAAAGACCCGGTCAGCATCGCTGCGCAATCGGATAGTACATCTCCAAACAGGTTGTCGGTGACGATCACGTCAAACTGTTTGGGCGCGCGCACAAGCTGCATCGCGCCGTTGTCTGCATACATGTGTGACAGCTCGACCTCGGGGTATTCCTGACCGACACGTGTCACGACCTCGCGCCACAGGATGCCCGATTCCATCACATTCGCTTTTTCCATCGAGCACAGTTTCTTGTTCCGGCGCATCGCCAGCTCAAACGCGGAACGTGCTGCGCGTTCGATCTCGGATTCGGTGTAGCGCTGGGTGTTGATGCCGACGCGCTCATTGCCTTCTTCAAAGATGCCGCGCGGCTCACCGAAGTAGACACCCGATGTCAGCTCGCGCACAATCATGATGTCGAGGCCAGCGACCACATCCTTCTTTAGCGAAGAGAAATCCGCCAGCGCGTCGAAGCACTGAGCTGGGCGCAGGTTGGAATACAGGTCCATTTCCTTGCGCAAACGCAGCAGTCCGCGTTCGGGTTTCAGGCTGAAATCCAGATCGTCATACTTAGGGCCGCCAACAGCCCCCAGCAGAACAGCGTCGACCTCTTGTGCCTTGGCCATGGTCTCATCCGACAGGGGCTTCCCGTGCGCATCATAGGCAGCGCCGCCGACCAGATCCTCGCTCACGTCAAATTGAAGACCGCGATTGGCGCCGAACCAATCGATGATTTTGCGCACTTCGGCCATAACTTCCGGGCCAATTCCGTCTCCGGGCAGGATGAGGAGCGAGGGGTTGGTCATCGACAGTCTCCTTGCGTTTTGTCGCACAGGCCCTAGCGTTTGCGGCGCATCGGGTCAATGAGACGAACCCATCAAATCACGAGGAAACCACATGCTGACACCCGGAAATCCGGCCCCATCGCTAAAAATCGAAACAGTAAGCCATGGCACCTTTGATCTTGAGCGCGACACTGGCGAAAACGGAACGCTGGTGATTCAGTATCGCGGTCTGCATTGCCCGATCTGCGTTCGCCAAATGGGTGAGGTCGAGGCTGCGCTGGATGAATTCGCCGAGCTGGGGGTTGAGGTGATCATGATCACCACGGATACCGACGAACGTGCGGCCGAGACGGTTGAGAAGGCCGGAGTGTCGAAGCTGCGCGTAGGATACGGCCTGTCCATGGCCGACGCGCGGGATGTCTGGGGCCTGAACATCTCGGTGGCTCGTGAAGGTAGTGCCGAGCCAGCGTTGTTCGCTGAGCCGGGACATTTCTATATCAAACCTGATCAGACCCTCTATTACGTCTGGCAGCAGACAACGCCTTTTGCGCGACCGCCAATGTCGGACATCGTCGGCGGTTTGAAATTCACCTTGGCCAATAACTATCCTGCGCGCGGCACCTATACCGGCGCGCTGTAGGCGGTTTTAAAGCCGGGCCTTCAACCCGTCGGCCAGCAGATCCCAGACTCTGCGAATGCGCGGGGTCTGTCGCATCGCCTGAGGGGCAGCCAACCAGACCGGCAGCACCGGTATCTCGACATCAATATCTAGCACGTCGACCAGAGGATCGGACTGCGCGATGCTGAGTTGGCTGAAGCCCACCCCACACCCTGCGCGGATCAATTCCCAATAGGCAGTCTGGTTGTCGCATCGCGTGACAAAGCTGTCCCGGCTGGCAGGCCAGCCCTTGTTCCGCATAGCGGTGATAATGTCTTCATTGGTGTCAAATCCCACAAGGTCGTGCTGCATCAGCTCTGTCGGCGTTGTTGGTCGCCCCGCACGATCCAGATAGCTTTGGGCGGCGCAGAAACATAACGGCACCTCGCCGATATGCTTTGCCACGATGTCGACCTGTTCGGGCCGATACATGCGCACGGCAATATCGGCCTCGCGGAATAGCAAGTTTTCGCTGGCATCCGAGGCGACCAGATCAAGCTGAATCGCCGGTTCTGCCTCACGGATTGCGGCAAGTATCGGCGGCAACAGGTGATGCGATACAAATACCGAAGCGGTGATCCTGACCGACCCTTCCAGCTGTTGCGCCTGACCCGCTGCCGTCAGCCCCAGGGCATTGACTGCGCTGTACATCTGCTGCGCCATTGGCAGCACTTGCTGCCCCACCTCGCTGAGCGTCAGTCCACGCGCGTGACGATCAAACAGCGAGACCCCCAATTCTTCTTCCAGCGCATGCACCTGACGACCAAGCGTCGGCTGGCTGCGACCCAGTTGCTTTGCGGCTGCGGATAGTGAGCCGGTTTCGGCAACCGCCAGAAAGCTTTGAACTAAGGACCAGTCGGATAGTTGGAGTGTTTTAGCCATTCAAAAACGAATACATAATCTGCGATTTTTCGCAATTTCCAAAACATCGTGAATGAATAGATTGATCCGGAACGGAGGGATCAATGCCACAAACGGTACTTATTCTCGGGGCCACCGGTCGATTTGGACGCAACGCTGCAAGAGCCTTTTCGGATGCGGGATGGATTGTGCAAAAGTTTGATCGACGCAGGGAGGAATTGCGCACGGCGGTACATGGAGTAGACGTCATCGTGAACGCCTGGAACCCGCTTTACCCCGACTGGGCGGAGCAGGTGCCAGAGTTGCATCGTCAGGTAATCGCCGCTGCATCAGAGCGTGACTTGACGGTCATTGTCCCGGGGAACGTTTATGTTTTCGGTGCGGATACGCCCGGCCCCTGGTCGACCAGGACACCGCATCTTGCGCGAAATCCGTTGGGACGCATTCGGATCGAGATGGAAGAGGCTTATCGCGCCTCGTCGGTTCGGACCATCATGTTGCGGGCAGGTGATTTCATAGATACCACGGCCTCTGGCAATTGGTTCGATCAGATTCTCATCAAACACTTGCGGCGCGGGCGCTTTGTGTATCCCGGCAATCCGGATATCGCGCATGCTTGGGCCTATCTGCACGATTTAACTCGCGCTGCTGTGGAATTGGCAGAAATGCGCAGCCTGCTACCGCGTTTCTGCGATGTCCCCTATGCTGGATACACCTTGACCGGCAATGAAATGGCATTGGCGCTTTCGCAGGTTGCGGGGCGTGAACTCACCCTTAAACAGATGGCATGGTGGCCTTTGCATCTGGCCCGCCCGTTCTGGCGTATGGCGCCTCATTTGCTTGAGATGAGGTATCTATGGAATACTTCTCACCGGCTGGACGCACGCCTCTTTGATGCTCTGCTCCCGGAATTTGCGCAGACCGACCTAAATGACGCGTTGAGGAACGCCGTGTCTGAACCTATGCAATATGAATCCCGCCAGCGATTCGGCACAGTCATACGGTCATGATCGAAGCCTATTCGTCGAATAGATCGACCCAGACAAGCCGGTGACGGCTTGCGGCGACGGCCGCGTCACGGGATGTGGGTTCCGGCCAGTAAATGCCCGCATCGTGCACACGCCAATCCGCCGAAGGTAGGACATAATCAACTCTCATCTCGCCAACGCCCTTCCACAAAACTGTTGAAGTTGACCCCGCAGGGTCAACAGGCATCGGATCCTGCAGATGCGGATTGGCCAGAAGATCACGGATTGCCGATTTGCGACCCTCGCCTTTGTAAGGATCCTGGTTCGCATCACCTGCGATGACAAAACGGCCTGTAGGTTTCTCACCCAGATCACCGTTCAGCAGAAGCGACCAGAGCCGAATTTCATCCCGGTTGCGCAGTCCGTTCCGATCTTCAGGTCCATCAAAGACAGGCGGGCTGGCGTGAAACGTCATCAGGTTTAGGCGACCACTCGGGGTGTCGACCGGAACGACCCAATGCGATGTAGAAGACAGCCGCTGAACAGCCTGCGCTTGTGGTGATGGGAAGGGCTCTCCATCCTCGGCTGGCAGCTGGGCATCCGGCAAGTCGCGCCACCGCATCTGGGTGAATGACCGCACTTGATCAGTAGCGATAGGATAGCGGGACAGCACTGCCAGCCCATTCTGGCCGGTGAACCGCCCCCAGCCTTGTGCATCGCCCGGGCCGCCCGTCTCGCCGTCCCCATCCAGATCCAACGCGGTTTCGATCCCGGAATTGGGTTGCTCGGCATAACTGTATCGATAATCCAAGCCGTTGCTTTTCAGCGCCTCGACCAGCGCAGCAAGGGCAAGCCCGTCTAAATCCCAATCGATGCCTTGCAGCGCGACGATATCGGGACGGGTTGTCATCAGCACCTCGATCACCGCAGCGACCTGAGGGTCGTTCCGCCGAATATCACGCAGCAACAGGCCGGGACCTTCGCGACTGAGTTCTGTATTGAAACTTGCGATGCGCAATGTCTCTGCCTGTGCCGTAAACGGCAACAGCAACAGAACCAGCAGTCGGATCATGCGATCTGAGTTGACTCGGAAGTTGAGTATGCGCGGCGCTTCTCAACGATCAGGCCGGCAATGCGCAGTGTCGCCATACCTCGCATGATCATGCTGGCAGGCAGGAATGCCCATGCGCAAAGCGTCCAGATCAATGTCTGCGGATTGCTGAGCGCGATCGGCGTGATGAAAGCAGCCATCAGTTTGATCAGGGCGGGAATCAGGAAAGGCAGCAAAGCCCCAATTGCGATGTTGAGCCGCCCGTCACGCTGCAGACGGGTGACCACATCACCACCCTTGGTTGGGTCAAACAGCGGTAGATTGGTCCAGACGTTGAACGCGCCGTTGCCTGTTGGCCATCCCCGAAGCTTTACTGCATAGGCAAAGCTGGCGATGGTAACCAAGGCCGCGACATAAGCGACGCTGGCGGAGATACGCACCAAATCTACGAGGGGCTGGCTGGCATCGGCGGGCAGCATCAGAACCACAAGACGAACGGGGGAGTAGGGGAAATCCACCACATTCGCGACCATCAGGCCAACTGAATAAAACAGGCCAGTAAGTTCCGAGGGGGCATAGGCGTTCTTGCAGATCAGCGTCAGGAAGGTAACCATCGACATCAAACCGACAAAGCGCAGCCTGTTCACAGGTGGTGCGTCACGAAATTCGATAAAGCTTGGAAAGGCCGAGTTGTATTCCGAGAAAGTCAGGATAAACGCAAGGATCGCCAGAAAGACGACAATCTCAGTCCCATTCGACGTCGATGTAGGCAGGTACAACGCAGGGGTAAGCACCATAAGTGCTACCAATAATCCACGTATCGCCGCCCCCGTTGTGCGTGCAATCACAATCCGAACCCTTTTTCAAACCGGCGTAGTCGATTCTGTGCCGACTTATCGTCCAACTTGTGCTCACCGCTCGTTCGTTGGCGGCTACCTCATGGGAGCCAACTTTGCCGATAAGCGGTATTTCGCTCAAGCCAATGAGCAAATAACACGCAATTTCGGGCAAAATGATGGCGCAACTGGTGCGGGATTGCATCAATTTCGACGCAAATCCGACGTGTATCTCAAATTGATACCTACATGTTGTGGTGCACTGGGTTTTTGCCCCAAGAATGCGAACAGGGCCGCGCTTGCGACCCTGTTAGGTTGAGTATCAACAGATTCGCCCCCAGAATCATACCCAGGGGCGGGCCTGACTCGCATGATCTTCGAACTTATCGATGTGATGGTCTTTTTCCATCGTCAGGCCAATATCGTCCAGACCGTTCAGCAGGCAGTGCTTGCGGTGTGGGTCAATGTCGAACTCGATGACCATGCCATCCGAAGTGGTAATCTGCTGATCTTCCAGATGCACGGTCATGCGGGCGTTTTCACCCTTGTGCGCGTCATCCATAAGAATCGCGTGATGCTCTTCTTCGACTACGATTGGCAGGATGCCGTTCTTGAAGCAGTTGTTGAAAAAGATGTCGGCGAAGCTGGTCGAGATCACCACCTTGATACCGAAATCCTTGATCGCCCATGGCGCATGTTCCCGCGACGAGCCGCAACCGAAATTGTCGCCAGCCACCAGAATCTCGGTGTTGCGATAAGCGGGTTTGTTCAGAACGAAATCTTCGTTCTCGCCGCCATGATCGTGATAGCGCATCTCATCAAACAGCACGACACCCAGGCCAGAGCGTTTGATGGTTTTCAGGTGCACTTTGGGAATGATCATATCGGTGTCGATATTGATCAGTGGCATTGGGGCGGCCACCCCGTGGACTTTTTCGAACTTTTCCATTTCTACACTCCTGCGGGGTAGGGCCGCGCCCGTGCTCCGCGTTTAAGCTTCTTTCGCTTCCGTTGTTTCGTCCTTGGGTGCGTTCTTGACGAAGAACGCCATGAAGACCAATCCGAACCCGTTGAACAGCATCTCAATGCCCAGGAAGATCCCTAGTATGCTCAGCAGAGCAGCCGGTTCCTTGCCCACATAGGTCCAGATGATGCCGGCGAGGATGATCGACAAGATGCCCGAGATCATCGTGGGCCAGAAAAACTGCGTTCCTTTCATCTGGAACGACAGAATGACCCGCGCGATGCCGCCTGCCATAAACAGGATCAGCATCACAGTTGCCAGCGTCAGCGTGCCCTGCAGCGGGTGATCCAGAAAGGACCAGCCCAGAAACAGCATGACCGCACCCATGATGAGTGACAGGATCTTGTTGCCAGTGCCTTCAACCGTGAAGCCACCAACGATCTGCATTCCGCCCGCAATCAATAGCAACACACCAGTTACTACTGTTACGGCAACGGACGCCACGACCGGTGCGCCCAATACGAACACCCCGAATGCTATGGACAAAAGTCCAAGCAGTAGCCATTTGACCCAATCACTCATGTTAGTCTCTCCATCAAATATCTAGATATGAGAGACTCTTACATCAATTCACGGACGTCTGTCAGCCGTCCTGTGATTGCCGCAGCGGCAGCCATTGCGGGGCTCAGCAGATGGGTACGCCCACCGCGACCCTGACGGCCTTCGAAGTTGCGGTTCGAAGTCGCGGCACAGCGCTCGCCCGGTTGCAGCTGGTCGGGGTTCATCGCCAGACACATTGAACAGCCCGCGAGACGCCACTCGAAACCGGCATCTTTGAAGATCTCGGCCAAACCTTCTTCTTCGGCCTGTGCACGCACCAAACCCGAACCCGGTACGACCATGGCGCGCATGCCGTCCTTGATCTTCTTGCCTTTCAGGATTTCCGCCGCAGCGCGCAGGTCTTCGATCCGACCGTTGGTGCAAGAGCCGATGAAAACGGTGTCGATTTCAACATCGCTCAGCTTTTGACCGGCTTCCAAGCCCATATACTCGATCGAACGGCGGGCCGCGTCGACTTTACCGCCTTCGAAATCTTCGGGATGCGGTACGGATGCGGTGATCGGCAGCACATCTTCGGGACTGGTGCCCCAAGTGACGACCGGCGCGATATCTTCACCACGCAGCGTGATGACTTTATCGAAATGCGCATCTTCGTCGGTGTAAAGCGTCTTCCACCAGTCCATCGCGGCTTCCCACTGGGCACCTTTCGGCGCATGGGGTCGGCCTCTGACATACTCGAACGTGGTCTCATCCGGCGCGATCAGGCCAGCGCGGGCACCGCCTTCGATGGCCATGTTACAGACGGTCATGCGCCCTTCCATCGAAAGATCGCGGATCGCTTCGCCGCAATATTCAATCACATAGCCGGTGCCGCCAGCAGTACCGGTCTCGCCGATCACAGCCAGAGTGATATCTTTGGCGGTTACACCCGGCTGCAGTTTGCCAGTGATTTCGACCTTCATATTCTTGGACTTCTTCTGGATCAGAGTCTGGGTGGCCAGAACGTGTTCAACCTCGGACGTGCCGATGCCGTGGGCCAGAGCGCCGAATGCACCATGAGTCGCCGTGTGGCTGTCGCCGCAAACAACGGTCATGCCGGGCAGGGTCCAGCCCTGTTCGGGGCCGACGATATGCACAATGCCCTGACGGACGTCGTGCACAGGGTAATAGTGAATGCCGAAATCCTTGGCGTTCTTGTCCAGTGCCTCGACCTGAATGCGCGATTCCGGGTTTTCGATACCATTCACACGGTCCGGCGTGGTCGGAACGTTGTGATCCGGCACGGCGATGGTTTTTTCTGGCGCGCGCACCTTGCGGCCCGCCATGCGCAGGCCTTCGAATGCCTGTGGGCTGGTCACTTCGTGCACCAGATGGCGGTCGATATACAGCAGGCAGGTGCCATCATCGGCCTCGTGGGCGACATGGGCATCCCAGATCTTGTCATAGAGTGTTTTGGGGGACATCGGTCCTCTCCCGTATGTAATGAGAAATAGCTGGCGAGTTGGCTTAGGCCGCCGATAGGCGGGCCAAGACCGTGCGGGCAGCCCCAAAGAACCGTTCACGCAGACGCGCGCGATCTTCCAGATTCTGTTCTTGGGCCACATTGAGTCTCATACGCATCAGATATAACGGGCATTCGTGTCAATCAAGGTTCAATCCCAACCGTCTCACTGCGGGCTTGCATCATCCAGCATCGCTGTCCAAGCTGACCTGCAGGAGAGGTGAATGAACCAGGATTTACTACCGGAGACGCTCTCGGAGCTTTACGCCAACATGACGGCGGCGTTTTCCTCGCAAATTGAAGGTCTGGTCGAGTTGATCGTCACCCCGGGATGGCGGCAGTATCAACTCATCATCATCTTGTTTCTCTGGGCAATTTCATTCTTGCTGAAACTGCTGACGCAGGGCCGATGGGAAACCTGGGCGAGGGCCCGGGTGGGATGGCCGAAATGGCGCTTGCGGATATTGATACAACTGATGCGCCGTCTGACGTTGGTCTATTTTGTGTTGCTGTCTGGTGGGCTTTATCTGGTGATGCAACAGGTCACATGGCCGTCGCGGAGCTACATACTTGGTGTCTTCGCAACGCTGGCTGTTGCATGGCTGGCCATCGCGTTGGTTTCGCGATTGGTGAGAAACCGAACGCTGCGACAAATATTTAAATGGTCTATGTGGGTCTATGCCACGTTGATTGCGTTGAACCTGACGGATGATGTAGCCGGTTTCCTTGATGGCGTCGCCATTTCTATCGGTGATCTTCATATCTCGGCGCTGGGCATCATCAAGGCTGTACTGCTGATTGGCGTCCTGCTGACTTTGGCGCGTGTCGGCACACGCGCGGCTGAGCGCGGCCTTACGAACAATCAAGACATAACACCATCGATGCAGGTTCTTCTGGCCAAGGGTATTCAGGTGCTGCTCTACGGGGCGGTGTTCATGGCGGCGATCCGCACCCTCGGGTTTGATCTGACTGGCATAGCGTTGCTGTCCGGGGCCATTGGCGTCGGGATCGGGTTTGGCCTGCAAAAAGTGGTTTCGAACCTGATCTCAGGCATTATCATCCTGATGGACCGGTCGATCAAACCGGGCGACGTGATTTCACTCGGGGACACATTTGGTTGGATTAACGCGCTGGGCGCGCGCTATGTCTCGGTGGTTACGCGGGATGGTCGGGAATATCTGATTCCAAACGAAGATCTGATTACCAATCAGGTTGTAAACTGGTCGCATTCCGACCGTTTCGTGCGGTTGGATCTTGATTTCGGCACCAGCTACGACGACGACCCGCACAAAGTCCGCGCGACAGCGATCCGTGCCGTCAAGACGGTTGGTCGAGTGCTGAGTGGAGGCAAACATGAACCTGTCTGCCATATCACTGGTTTCGGTGACAGCAGCGTGGACTATGTGTTGCGCTTCTGGATCAGTGATCCGAACAAGGGTCTGACAAACATTCGGGGCAATGTTTTCCTGGCGCTGTGGGATGCGTTCAAGGTCGAAGACATCTCGCTTCCGTTCCCGCAGCGTGAAATCCGCGTATTGGGCGGCCCGGAGGCCGACGCCGAGGTGCAACATCTCGCCAAAGAGTGACTGGATGTGGGGCGCAGCGTCGGCCCTTTCATTGAAATGTTGCAATCCCCTTGTTACCCTATTAGTACCCCGGCGCCGGGGTTTGGCGGCGCGCAGCAAAGGAGGACTATGTCCTGTCTCTACATACACAGGCGGGTTTGCCCGCCGATGATGGGGCCGGTGTAATGGCCCACTCTCAGTCAATCAGCGACAAGCTGCTTGAACGTATCCTTTCCTCACTTTCCGATGACAAGGCCGAAGACGTCGTGCAGATCAACCTGCAAGGTAAGTCTTCTGTTGCGGATCACATGGTGATTGCCTCTGGTCGGTCGACCCGTCAGGTCTCGGCCATGGCGGAAAAGCTGACGGATCGCATCAAGCAGGAATTCGGTTTCACCTCGAAGGTCGAAGGCAAGGATGCCGGCGACTGGGTGCTGATCGATACGGGCGACGTGGTCGTCCATATCTTCCGCCCCGAAGTGCGTGAATTCTATCAGCTGGAAAAGATGTGGCTGCCTCAGGGCGGCAGCGCCTCGGCGAATTGAGGCGCCATCCCGGCCTGTATTGAGGGGCCGGAGGCGAGAGAGACATGCGTATCAGCATCGTTGCGGTCGGGCGATTGCGCGCCGGACCGGAGAAATCCCTGCTTGACGACTATCTGACCCGATTTGACCGGACCGGCCGCGCGCTGGGGCTTGGGCCTGCGCGCGTGATCGAGGTTGAAGACAAGAAAAACGCTGGCATGGGGGCCGAGGCCACCCTGCTGCGCAAGGCGCTGCCCAAAGGTGTGGTGATCTGTACCCTAGATGAGCGCGGACGGGTGTTGTCCTCGCCTGATTTTGCAAAAAAGCTGGGTGGATGGCGCGACGCGGGCCGACAGGATCTGGCGCTGATCATCGGCGGAGCGGACGGAATAGACCCTAATCTGCGGGCGGAGGCTGATTTTTCCCTATCCTTTGGGTCAATGGTCTGGCCCCATATGTTGGTCCGTGTGATGCTGGCCGAGCAACTTTACCGGGCCGCGACCATCCTTTCAGGCGGCCCTTATCACCGGGTCTGACATGGCGCAGCTATTGATCGTCTACCACTCGCGCACCGGCGGCACCCGGCAAATGGCTGAAGCCGCAGCCGAAGCAGCGCGGGATGAAGCGAACACCATCCTGAAAACCGCCGATCAGGCCGGTCCGAACGACTTGCTGGCCTCCGATGGCTATATCTTCTGCGCGCCCGAGAACCTGGCCGCGATCTCTGGGCTGATGAAAGAGTTCTTTGACCGCTGCTATTATCCGGTGCTGGGTCAGATCGAAGGTCGACCCTATGCGCAGATGGTCTGCGCCGGATCAGATGGTGAGAATGCCGCGCGACAGATGGCACGGATCGCAACGGGGTGGCGGTTGAAAGAGGTGCAACCGCCCCTGATCATCTGCACTCATGCGCAAACACCCAAAGCGATCTTGGCCGAAAAGATCATTCCTGAAGAACAACTTGAAAACTGTCGTGAGGTTGGAGCGGCCTTGGCCGCAGGTCTCAGCCTCGGGGTGTTCTGAGGGTCAGTTCAGATCGACCACGGTCGTGTCTTCGCTCCAACCACCGACATTGTCGCGCGCTTGAATTTGCACCTGCGTGGTCCCGTCCGGAATCACCACCCCGCCAAGTGACCGTGTAAAGGGCTGCTCATCGACATGAGGGTGATGCAGCACACGCATCCCCAGCTCGTTCCCCTGCATATCCAGAACACGCCAGCCGTCGGCATAGTCATCCCATCCGGTGTCGGAGTGGCGGATCGTGACTTCGAAGCGCCAGGTATTCCCATTTGATTGGGCCGAAACCTGTTCGACCGTCGGAGGGTCGGCGAATGCGGGGCTGGCCAGTAAGGCGCTGAGAATCAGATATCGCATGGGGTCAATCTATGCGCTCGCGCATGGCATTGCGATCACGACTCTGTGTTTGGTGGCGCAGTCATGATTACGGTGCGTGAATGTGAGGCGAATTCGCGACGATAGAGCACACCGAATGTGACGATTGAGCTTAGGATCAAGGCTACCGGTCCAAGTATCCATGCAATTGAAGCCAACGCAAAATATGTCGCCCGCAACGCGCGATTGAAACTACGAGCCGCCGTGATGCAGATATCAGCGGATTGTGTGGCGCGTGGATAGGCCTGTGGATCATCGGGATCATTTGGAACAGCGGCCATCAGGATTGCGCAATACCCAAACAGGCGATGCGACCAGACAAATTTCAGAAAAGCGTTCGACAGAAAAAGCAGAATAATCAGTATCTTGATTTCCCAAACCATGGCAGGCGCACGGCCGATGGCAAGATCTTCAGCAACCCCAGCAAGGCGTTCGGTATTGCCAAGCAATGCCAAGCCGCCGCCTATTGCAATCATGATTGTCGAAGCGAAGAACGTGCTGCCCTGACGCATGGCCGAGATCACTTGTGCATCGAACACACGCGGCTGGCGCGTCACCATTTCACGCATCCAGACCTTGCGGAAATCATCCATCATCAATGAAACCGATGGTTTCTGAGAGGACGGATTTTCGATCCTCCACCCAATCCCCAGCCATGTCGCGAACAATAGCAAAACGGCTGCATAGTCCAGCGAGGAAAACAGTAATGTGCGGTCGATCCAGGTCATGCCGCGACACTATTGTTGGATTCGGCAACTTGCCAGTCGATAAAATTGGTAATATAATTTTACCAAATGGAGGATCAGCGATGGAAATGCCCAAGCCAAATCCGGATGTCTTAGCACGCAAGCAGGCATTGGTTGCGCGACTACAGCAAGTGCTGCCGAAGGATGCTGTTATCCATGAAGAGGCCGAGACCAGGGCTTATGAATGTGATGCGCTGACCGCCTATAAATGCCCGCCAATGCTGGCTGTACTGCCTTCGACCACGCAGCAGGTTTCTGATGTCTTGCGCATTTGCCATGAACTGGGTGTGCCGGTTGTACCGCGCGGCGCGGGCACGTCATTGGCCGGTGGCGCCCTGCCGACGGCAGATTGTGTGATTCTAGGCGTTGCACGGATGAACGAAGTTCTGGAAATCGATTACGACAACAGGTTTATCAAGGTGCAATCCGGCCGAACCAACCTGAGTGTAACCGGTGCCGTTGAAGAAGAGGATTTCTTTTACGCTCCCGATCCCTCATCCCAGCTTGCCTGCGCCATTGCCGGGAATATCGCGATGAATTCCGGCGGCGCGCATTGCCTGAAATACGGGGTGACGACCAACAATTTGATGGGTGTGACTATGGTCATGATGGATGGCAGCGTGGTCGAAATTGGAGGTGCCTATCTGGATGCAGGCGGGTTGGACCTGTTGGGTGTTATCTGCGGATCCGAAGGGCAATTGGGTGTCGTAACTGAAGCAACGTTGCGCATCCTGCGCAAACCTGAGGGTGCGCGGCCCGTTCTGATGGGCTTTGACGATAATGAAGTGGCCGGTCAATGCGTCTCTGACATAATCAAATCGGGCATATTGCCTGTCGCGATCGAGTTCATGGACCGCCTTTGTATTCGAGCCTGCGAGAATTTCGCCCAAGCGGGTTATCCTGATTGCGAGGCGTTGCTGATCGTCGAAGTTGAAGGATCAGAGGCAGAGATCGATAGTCAGTTGTCGAAGATTATCGAGATCGCCAAGCGGCATAATCCGGTTGAGCTGCGAGAAAGCCAATCGGCTGATGAAAGCGCCCGTATTTGGCTGGGGCGGAAATCGGCCTTTGGCGCGATGGGGCAAATCAACGATTATATGTGTTTGGATGGGACGATCCCGGTCTCATCGCTACCCTTCGTCCTGCGCCGGATCGGGGAGCTGAGCAAAGATTATGGCCTGCCAGTCGGCAATGTGTTCCATGCCGGTGACGGCAACATGCACCCCTTGGTCCTGTTTGACGCCAACAAACCCGGCGATCTTGAGAAATGTGAAGCGTTCGGGGCGGACATCCTGAAGCTTTGCGTTGATGCGGGGGGCTGCCTGACTGGTGAGCATGGGGTCGGCATCGAAAAGCGTGATCTGATGACACACCAATATGAACCACAGGATCTTGAGGCGCAGATGGCGGTGAAAGATGTGTTTGACCCGAATTGGCTGTTGAACCCAGCCAAGGTGTTTCCGCTAAAGGCGTCTGCCACGCGCAGGATGGCCGCGGAATAGATGAGCCTTCCCCATCAATACCCAGAGTATTTGCGAAAAGATGAAGTGCCATGACACCTGAAACCGAGGCTGAACTTGCAGACATCGTTGCCGGCCTGGATGGCCCAGTGCGTATTGCCGGAGGCGGCACGCGCGGCCTTGATGGGCCCGAGCCTGTGCTGAACCTGTCGGGACTGCACGGAATTACACAGTATGAGCCGGGCGCATTGACTCTGGTCGCGCATGCCGGGACTCCAGTGACTGAGATCGAAGCGGCTTTGGAGGCCGAGGGCCAGCAACTGGCGTTCGAGCCGATGGATAATCGCGGTTTGCTGGGCACCACGGGGGAACCGACAATCGGCGGTGTTGTCGCGGCCAACATCTCGGGGCCGCGTCGAATTCAGGCTGGCGCGTGCCGGGATTTCCTGTTGGGCGTACGTTATGTCGACGGGTTGGGGCGGGTGATCAAGAATGGCGGGCGGGTGATGAAGAATGTCACCGGTTACGATCTGGTCAAGCTCATGGCGGGTTCCTGGGGCACGCTAGGGGTGCTGTCCGAGGTCTCACTGAAAGTGCTGCCTAGACCTGAGATTGAGACCACTCTGGCAGTCGGGGCCGCTGATGTAGGAACCGCAGTTGATCTCATGTCCACTGCCCTGAAATCCCCCTTCGAGGTGAGCAGCGCAGCCTATGATCCACTGGGTGGGCAGGCGCTGTTGCGGATCGAAGGATTTGCCGACTCGGTTGCCTATCGGGTAGGTCGATTGCGCGAAATCCTTGGGGGCGAATGCACCGAGTTAGAGAATTCGAGGAACCGCTGGGTCGATCTGCGTGATCTGCGTGCGTTTCAGGATCTGGAAGGTGATGTCTGGCGCTTATCGGTGAAACCCGGCGATGCAGCCAGCCTTGCAGAACGGATCGACGCGGATCGAACCCTATTTGACTGGGGCGGGGGCTTGATCTGGGTATTGGTGCCAAAGGGCACCGATCTGCGTGCACGACTGGGTCACTTTGAAGGACATGCAACGCTGGTACGTGCAGAGGCTGACACCATCGTTGAATTTGGGCGGTTCCAACCAGAGAGCACGCAGATTCAGGCTCTAACAAAGGCAATTCGGAAGAGATTTGACCCTCGGAACGTGTTCAATCCGGGTCTGATGGGGTAGGCGATGCAGACGAAATTTACCGAAAAGCTGTTGCAAGACCCAGCGATTCAGCGATCCAATGAGATACTACGAAATTGTGTTCACTGTGGTTTCTGTACAGCAACCTGCCCGACTTATCAGGTGCTAGGCGATGAGTTGGATAGCCCTCGCGGGCGCATCTATCTGATCAAGGACATGTTGGAGAATGAGCGTGTTCCGGACGAAAAGACTGTCAAGCATATCGATCGCTGCCTATCTTGCCTCGCCTGCATGACCACGTGCCCCTCGGGCGTGCATTACATGCACCTCGTGGACCACGCACGGGAATATATCGAAGACAACTACAAGCGCCCGTTCTCGGATCGGGCTCTGCGCTGGATATTGGCCAGAATCCTGCCTTATCCGTCACGCTTTCGCTGGGCTCTAATCGGGGCAAAGCTGGGTCGTCCGTTCCGGTTTCTGATGCCGGATGCCCGGCTGAAGGCGATGCTGGACATGGCGCCGAGATATATTCCACCGGTTAGTCGCAATGATGACCCTCAGAGCTTTGCAGCAAAAGGCGCTAAGAAGAAACGCGTCGCCCTGATGACGGGCTGTGCGCAAAAAGCGCTCAACACCGACATCAACGACGCGACGATTCGCCTGCTGACCCGATTGGGCTGCGAGGTCGTTGTCGCCGAAGGTGCCAGCTGTTGTGGCGCATTGACCCATCACATGGGTAAAACCGGTGAAAGCCATGCGTCTGCTGCAGCCAATATCCGGGCCTGGACACGCGAAATGGATGGTGATGGTCTGGATGCGATCGTGATCAACACCTCGGGGTGTGGGACCACGGTTAAAGATTATGGGCACATGTTCCGCAGTGATCCGCTGGCGGTGGATGCGGGGCGTGTATCCGCCATGGCGATGGATATCAGCGAGCTTTTGGTGCAGCTGGAGATGCCGGACAGCGACAAGAAAGAACTGGTTGTTGCCTACCACGCGGCGTGTTCATTGCAACATGGGCAAAAGGTTACCTCTTATCCCAAGAACCTGCTGAAATCTGCTGGATTCACAGTGTTAGAGCCTAAAGATAGTCATTTGTGCTGTGGCAGTGCAGGAACCTACAACCTGATGCAGCCTGAGATTTCGGGTCAGTTGAAACAACGAAAAGTGCGCACGCTTGAGGCTAGGAATCCTGATGTTATCGCGGCAGGTAACATCGGATGCATGATGCAGATCGGCTCTGGGACTGACACGCCCGTTGTCCACACAGTCGAGTTGCTGGACTGGGCCACCGGAGGGCCGGAACCGCGCGCATTGCGCGACGGCATGGCTGGGGTACCCCAACTGCGCTGATCGATTGCTGCACTCGCGCATCAGGTCCGGTTGAAATTCATCCAAGGGGCAATTGCCCTATTTTCGCCGCACCAACGGCATACGAATCTTGGTCGGACCTCATGACCGGAGACCCGCGTGCGCAACTGGATCACGGCTATTGTCTTCAGCTTGCTGCCCTTGGCAGGACAGGCGCAGGATACTGGGCTTAGGAGCCTGGAAACCACCGATGCTGGGCGCGAGTGGATGGCAGTTGGTCGGCTGGATATCGACGGCACCGGGTTTTGTACCGGATCGCTGATATCTCCGACTCTGGTACTGACGGCTGCGCATTGTCTGTACGACAAAACCACGAAACAGCGAATTAATCCGGCCCGGATCGAGTTTCTGGCCGGTTGGCGCCTCGGTTCCGCCTCGGCTTATCGCCCGGCGCGTCGAACAGTGGTTCACCCCGACTATGTGTATGAAGGCAATGTTTCTGCAACGCGGGTGCGTCATGATATTGCGCTGATCGAGCTGTGGCAGCCGATCCGCAACACCTCGGTTATTCCTTTCGAAACCGGACGTCGTCCTGCCCGCGGTCAAGAGGTGGGGGTTGTCTCTTACGCGCATGACCGCGCCGAAGCGCCAGCACTGCAGGAAGTCTGTTCCGTCATTGGGAGACAGGCTGGAATTCTGGTTATGTCCTGCAACGTGGATTTCGGGGCATCCGGCGCGCCGATCTTTTCGTTTGACGGCGAGCGGCCACGCATTGTGTCGGTCGTTGCAGCGAAGGCCGAATTGCAGGGTCAACGCGTTGCGCTGGGCACCGCCTTGGATGAATCGCTGGAATTGTTGCGGGCCGAGCTTTCGCAGGGGCGGGGTATGAACGCCACATTGGACAACAACACCAAAAACCTCGGAGCAAAGTTCATTAAGCCATGATGCGTGTTTTTCTAAGTATCACCTTGCTTGTTTCTATTCTCGTAACTGCCGCGCAGGCCCAGACCAGCGGCAAGCGCCGACTGACGGATCGCGATGATCTGTATGGGTGGGAGGCGGTCGGACGTCTGGATATCGGCGAACAGGGCTTTTGCACCGGTACTTTGATCGCAAAGGACATCGTGCTGACAGCGGCGCATTGCGCTGTGAGCAAGGCCACCGGAAAACCCTATGCCCCCGGTGAATTGACCTTTCGCGCCGGTTTGAGCGACGGTCAGGCGCTTGCGGATCGCAAGGTCATCCAGATTGCGACCCATCCCGATTTTGTTGCCAATGCGCCGGTATCGGCGTCACGTGTTCGAATTGATGTGGCTCTAATGCGGCTGGAAGAGCCGATTCCCTATTCGATTGCTGATCCGTTCGCCCTGCACAGCGGCCGCGTTAGCGACAGCGAAATCAGCGTCGCCTCGTATGGTCGCGGTCGGGCCGAGGCGATCACGCGCCAACGCTCTTGCCGCATCCTGCAACGCGGGCAGGGGCTGATCAGCTTTGATTGCGATATTACATTCGGTTCGTCGGGCTCCGCTATTTTAGCAAAAAAAGGCCCGCGTTGGCAGATCCTGTCGGTTGTTTCGGCGGGCGCATCGGATGGTCAACGCAAGATCGGCTACGGGATGGAGCTGTCGGGGATTGTCTCGGAACTCAAGGCGATATTGCGTCGTGACGCGCCCCGACCCACGGCAACAATCCGCAGATTGCAGCCGGGTTCAGCCAAGTCCAGTTCGGGTGCTAAATTCCTCAGCGCGGGCGGGTCTTGAACCCAGTCCTTTTACTTCCCATCTGAGTTTTACCGGATCGCCAAAGCTGGGGTCCGGCATAAATCACCGCCCGTCCATTTCGGAGGGCAATTTCGTGAATCGCTCAAAGATGAGGATACGACATGCGTACATTTGACTTCGCACCACTTCACCGCGCAACCATCGGTTTCGACCAGATTGCAGACATGATGGACCGGGTTTTGACCAATGACGTGGCTCAGCCCAGCTATCCCCCTTATAACATCGAAAAGACCGATGCTGATACCTACCGCATTTCGGTCGCTGTTGCCGGGTTTTCCGAGGCCGATCTGTCGGTTGAGGTAAAGGAAAATTCTCTGGTGGTTTCGGGCAAGAAAGCTTCGGACGAAAAAGAGCGCAGCTACCTGCACCGTGGCATCGCCACCCGTGCGTTCGAGCGCCGCTTTGCTCTGGCCGACCACGTTCGTGTCACCGGCGCGAGCCATGAAAACGGCATGCTGAACATCGATCTGAAGCGCGAAGTGCCAGAAGCGCTGAAACCGCGCCGGATCGAAATTTCGTCTGGCAAGGCCATTGAAAAGGACGTGGTTGACGCCAAAGCCGTGAACTGAGGCTGTTGATCACTTAGCGACAGTCCCGCCTCTCTGGATTGTCGCACCACACGCCCCGCGTTCCTCCAGGCGCGGGGCGAAGTTGTATCCATCGCAACAAGGACTTGGTGGGCAACACGTTTTCACGAAAATCTGGCAATAGTTTAGGTCGTCAGGCTAGTCTCTTCTGGAACACTTCAATGAACTGAATTTTGTTCACTGCCTACAGAGGGAGACGAAATAGATGCGAATGAAATCCGTTTTTGCCGCTATAGTCTGTGCCGTTGTTGCATCGACCACACTGACCGCGACATCAACCCGTGCCAACGATACAGGAGCGCTTATCGCTGGGGTCGCGTTGGGTGTGCTGGGAGCGTCGATCGCCAAACACCATCATAAGCACGGATCAAAATACCAGAAGCACCCGCACGTTTCGCCCGAGGAGAATGCGATCGGGCTTTGTATGCATCGGACCCACACCGCCATGAGCAATCAAGGCTACTATGCCGTCGATTTTGAGCGGACGCTTTCCTATACGACAAATTCTGATGGCATCGATCTGATTGATCTGGAGGTCGCGCGCTCGAAGGACAGCAATGATGCGCGGAGCCACATAAAAGCCCATTGCGCTATTCAAGATGATGCTGTGGTTAATTTCCGCTACTCAAACTACTGAGCTTGCCCTTCGGCAACTTCAACTTAAGAAATCCAAGAGCTTCTATTTTCCCTTCTGAAAACCAGTAGGCAATGTGTCTCGGCCTTGTCTCTGCGTCTATCTTTTTAGCGTCGAGTTTGTCACAGTCTTGGTGATTTGGAGACCCAAGGGGATGTAAATTGCCATAACATTCCCTATGTCATTGGATGATAAGAAGAATAGGGATAGCAGATGTCGAACCAGCAATTCGAAGCATTGATTCAAGAGACGCAACAGAAAGTCCGCGAAAGCCAGTCGCAGATTGAAGGCTTGACCTCACGGATCGAAGCGGCGCGTGCCAAGATCGGAACCGCAGAGGCAGATATCGACATTGAAAATGCCACTTTGGAAGATGTGCACGCCCATACCGAGGTGATGAACGCCAACATCGCTGAGTTGATCATGGGGCTCGACGACGTGACCAACGCGTTTTCCAAGGATTTCGACGAAATGCGTTCGAAAACCGGGTGGGAGTCGTTCGTCGGCATCTTCGCCAAGGCCAAATCCGAGTCCATGCGGCAGGAACGCATGCGCACCGCCAATATTGATGACAAGCTGCAGGACCTGATCGCCAAGTCCGATGTGATCGTAAAATTGCTGGAAGGGCAGTTGTCGGTACTGGAGGAACAGCGCGTCAAGGTCGAAGACAACCTGACTGTCACGCTGGATGACCGTGAGGCGACGGTGGCCGAGTTGGAAGCACTGCGCGCCGAGATTCAGGGTATGGACCCAACAATCATCACGCTGGAAAACAAGATCAGCGTCGAACAGGATGCTGCCGCCCGCACCCAGTTAGAGACTGAATTGGCCGAATTGAACAAGCAATACAACGCCAAGGTTCAGGAAGAGCAGGTCAAGCTGGCCAAATCTCAGACGCTGGAACGCTATATCGAAAAGGGCAAAACCTGGGTCGACTCACTGCAAAACCAGGCGGCGACGCAGATGGTGCTGATCAACAAGCTGCAGACAGACACGCAACAGCGCGTGGTGCTGTATGACGCCCTGACCAAATCGCTGAAAACAGCACAGCAGCAGGACGTGGCCCACCGCATCAACGAGATCGGCGTGCAGACGGATCAAGAAGCGCAAACCGCCATGGCCGCCATCGGCACCGCGACCAACCAGAAGATGGCCGACATGCTTGAGGCGCATGAGGACCACATGGTCTTCGCCCGCGACGTGCTGGAGAAGAAGGCCAAGGCAGACGAACGTTTTGCCCGTCGGTTTGCCTCGATTGTCGAGAAGCATGATAAGAATTTGTATGGCGGATGAAGCGCTTTAGCCGAAAAGACGTAAGGCTGCTAAGGATTGGCCTCCTTCTCGTAGTTTGGCCGATGCCGATTTATGGACTGACTGCCCTTTTGCACAAATTTGGTGTTGAAGGCGGAGCTTACAAACTGCTCGGCTTCTTCACCCTTTACGTCGGGCCGGGCAGCATGATCTTCGGGCTTATCATTTTCGCGTTGTATCTGATCTCAGAAGTTTTTCTCCTGCCTTGGCGGCTCAACCAATGCTGTGGAACCGGTGATAGAAAATCCCCTAATGTCTGACCCCACCCAAGACCATGTCGGCCTGACCGACACCTTTGCCTCGCGCCGCTATTTCCGCAAATTTGAGGTGATCACTGTCCACCTCCTGCGCGTGGCCGCGACGATGGAGGCCGAAGGCGCGATCAGCAAGCAAGAGGTGCGGATCGTATCACGCTACCTCTCGGGGTTGCTCTACACCTTCCGCGCTCTCAGCATGAAATACCTGCTGGTCGGGCGCGATACAGGACGGTTCTTTGGCAGCCTCGCCATGGACAAGCGCGACAGCGGGTTTCCGGTGGCGGCCGAGCTGCTGACCATGGCCAATGACGCGCAGCAGGCGCAGGTGCATCTGGCGAATATGCCCTCGGAAGACGACCTGAAAACCGACATGGTGCGGACGATCATCGGCGATCAGGAGATCCCGACCAAGCTGCAATTCGCGCTGTCCCAAAGGCTCTATTACGAAGAATTGCTGAAAGGTCAGCTGTTCTGGGCCCGCAATGATCCCGAGTGCCACTGGATCGGGAATGAGGGCGACCGGCGCAAGTTCATGATCCACTGGGCGGTCTATGACAGCCAGATCAACCTGCCGGTCATCTATCTGATGCAGTTAGAGGACAGCGGCAAGACGGCATTGCCCAAGGACCAGCGTCGCTGGCCCGAGGTACAGGCACATCTGATGGCGCAGTCGCTTGGCGGGCTAAAACTGGTAACGATCGCGAAAGGCTTTGATCAGGATTTCGACGACCTACACCCCAAACACCTGCGCCGCATCCATGTGGGGCCGATGTACTCTTCGGCCTATACCGAGCAATCCGGCCCTCTGCGGCAGGTGCTGGAGGACGCGCAGTCTCCGCAAGGCCAGGATTGGGCGCTGGCCTGGACCACCGAGGAGCTGGAAAGCGAAGAGGTGATCGAAGAGCGTGCCGGGTGGTTCTCGACCGTCGAGCGCGAGGTTTTTGCACTGGACCCGTTCGGCGGGCAAGGGGCCGAAACTGGGGCTACGCGCACCCAAAGGTCGATCATCCTGCCGCAACGTCCGTTTCAGGTACTGGCTGAACGCAACCCACCGGGCTTTACCGATGTGCGCAAGTTTGTGGTCAGCAAGGCCGGTCAGGTGTTGAGGTATTGAGACCAGAGGCGGGCTGAAGCCCGCCCTACAGAATTTGAGTAGGCCGGGCTTCAGCCCGGCATTGCGAGGAAAAAGATGAGTTTGACGTCAGATCAGATGGAATTGCGCGAAGACGATATTCGCAAGCATTACGCAGCAGCGACCGCCTTGCTGAACGGGTTCGAGCATGCGCCGCGTATCGCCAAACCTGTTGAGGCTGCAGCAGAACGGTCTCCGGGTGTTTCGACGGGGCGTCGGTTCCGGTCTACTACACCGGGGCTGGTGACGCGCCGCGTTGCGCGCGCCGACGGGGTGCATCTGGTCGAACGGATTGAGGCCTCGGATGAGGGCGACACGCTGGTCTCACCGCCTCAGGCCACAACGCAGCAGGCAATCCGCCGTGCAATAGCCATCGCTCTGGCCGTGGCCGAGGCTTATGCGGAGCAGACTCCGCTGGCCGACCTGAAGCGCGCCAACCTTGCCGGAGATCTGCCTGCTGCCCGCAAAACTGAATTCTCGGAATTACTGACCGCCGAAGCGCTGATCACGTCACATGTTCTGGGCAATGCGCTGGCTTACCTGATGTCCTCGCATTTGGGCGAAACCACCGTCGATATCGGCGAGATTGAAGAGGTTCTGACCGACAACGGCCAACTCGCCCTGCATGGCGCGCTGTGGGAGCTGGACCAGACCCTCGCCAAACACGCCCCCGACGACGCCCATCTGATAGCTGCCACCAGCGCCTATGCCGAGCAATTGATGGAAAGAGCCGCCCTGCGCGCCCAGTCCGCAGGCCATCTGGCCCCGTTCCAGAACGCCGCTTGGCATATCGAAGCTGATGACCTGACGATCCGGGGCTTTGAACCGGCCTCCAAGGCGAAATCCACCACCCTGACCATGACGTTCAAGAAACCGAACGAAGTGGTCGGCAACCATATCGCCAAGTATCAGGCCATGAAGCTGGCCAAGATGGTGATGGCCTATGACTTTGAGCGACGCCTGAACCCGTTCGCGGAACTCGGCGGGTTCATCTTCACCTTCATGGGCGACGGCAAACCGGGCACCGGCAAGACCACACTGATCCAGATGATGGCCGGGCTGATCAACGATTATTGCCAGAACGCGGGCTATCCGTTCCGCTACCAGAACCTGAGCACAGACAATATCGACAGCTATCAGGGCAAATCCGGCCAGAACGCCAAGGCCTTTATCAACACGATCATCGACCCCTCGGTCATCGGCTTCGGCACCATCGACGACATCGACCAGCTGGCGGGCAAACGCGGCGACCGGCAGTCCAGCGCGGGCCAATTGGAAATCACCGCCGTGCTGATGGAGAGCTTTGCGGGCGCCAACACCGTCGTGCGCGGCAACTGCACCTTTGGCATGTTCTCGAACTACCCCGAGAATGTGGACGATGCCCTACGTCAGCGGGCGGGCGCGCGTTTCCTGGTGGACGGGCCGCAAACGCGCGAGGATTACATTGACATCCTGCACCTGCTGATGGGCCGCAATCACGACATCCCGCTGGGCGAACACGAAGCCTATGCCGCGCAGGAGATCAAAAAGGCCGTCGCCGCCAGTTTTGAAAGCCACTCCCGTCCACATGAGGATGCCCTGCTGCAGGTCTATGACCGGGTGTCTGGCGAGATCGGCCAGATGGACACGATTGCCAAGCTGGGCACCTACCTCAAGGCGATCCAGCAGGCGGATGAGCGGTTCACCGGCCGTGCGATCAAGAACATCACCGACGCGGTCAAGGTCCGCGCGATGGATTTCGAACTGCCCGACGAGTGGATGGAAAACCCCGACCTGTTCCTGTTCCGCGACTACGACACCAAGAAGGCGATGATCGACGACCTGCGCCAGCCGATCACGGTGGAAATGGTAATCCAGGAGATCAACCGCTACGCCGACAGCGAATTCCGCTATGCCGACAAGAGTGACGAGGTCGCCATCGAAAACGCCGTGCGTGAGATGGGTCGGATGGAAGAGGCCAAGCGGCGGTATCTGGAGGGGAAGGGGTGAATTATTTGATCGCTATAGGTCTGCCTCTTCTACTGAGCACTGTGGTTGCTATTCCAATAGGGTTCCGAGCCTATCGAACATCTCGTGCGGCTAAAGAAAGCGGAAAGAAATGTTTTCTTCCTTTCTTCGTATATGGCGCGGTTTGCGCTGTTCTGGCAATTCTTACCAGCTACACTTTGATGGATTTTTTTGTCGACCGATTTGCCGTGGACGTTGGCAACGCAAATCCCGCAGATGTAATGGTCTATTTTCAGCTACAGTTCTGGTTGATTGCAGTACCCCTTGGTTTCGCGTTCATTTTTGCATTTGCAAAAGGACTGCGAGCATGAGTTTCGAATTCTTGGAGCACAGGTTTCTGTTTGAGAGTGATATCGCGGCGCAGCCGCGACGCGCCCGACCCGGCCCCCAGGGCGGGCGCGTTCCGCACCCACCCTCAGGCCGGGCGCATCGCTACCGTTGCGCGGGAAGGCAATTGTTATGATCCGCCTCATCGAAAAAGGCCTGATGTTCGGCAATCTCATCCACATCTCCAGCCCGGCTCTGGTCGAGCGGTATAACCGCGCGCTGCAGCATCTGACGGGCAAGACTACGGCGTTAACGGATTTCCATGTCGATATCTCGGGCTATTCGCCAGAGGTGGGGATTGAGCTGGAGGATGAGCTCTACCTCAACCCCAACGGGGTTAACCGGCAGTTCATCCTGCTGACGACCGAGCAGAAACGCGCGCCTTTGCTGAACGTCAAATTCTCGACCTCGCGCGATATCCTGCGCGAATTCATCGATATGAACGAGGCGCAACTGTTTGCCTTGACCGCCACCGATGCGGTGGCCGGAGAGCTTGTGAACTCGGTCATCAAACTCACCACCCCGCGCGACCTGTTGAATCTGAGCAAGATCGAGATTGAGGCTGATACCGCAGGCGGCACCTTGCGCAAGGCCCAGCAGCTAGCGGGCATGGTCGAACGCTTCAAAACCGAAGAGGACGCCTGGTTCGACGACGTGCTGATCGCCAAGATGATCGAAACGGCCAAAGAAACCGGCGACGTCACCCGCAACCCGGTCCGCCTGCGCCACACAGCGTTCGAGCAGCGCAATTTCTGGACCGCGCATTTCGGCGGGCTCTACCTGTTCCCGTATATGGATCACCCGGCGGCGATTTGCATGGGCGAAAAGCCCGACGATATGCCGATCAAATACATTTTTGACCCGTCGCAGCGGAACCAGATTGCCAAGTTTCTCGACTACAACGATCTGGTTGAACCCATCGTAAAGGCGCGCGGCGTGGATGCTGCCGCGATCCTGCAACAGAAAATGGACTTTCTGACCATTGCTGCGGCTGCTGACGCAGATGTTGATCTGAGCGGGTTGGATCGCAGCGATATGCGACGACTGGCCCGCAACCACGCGGATCGCCTGCCCGAGGCGTACCACGGCCTCGCACAATTGCTGCGCTGGGCGACCGATGGCGGGCGCTGGCCACGCATCACCTCGGATCATCCCGCTTATTTCTACACATTGCGCGCAGCCGATACGCCGAACCGCGATCTGGTGAATATGCTGTTGACCGAATTGGCTCCGCTGGATCCGCGGCAGATGTTCATCTGCCACAAGGAATTGTTTTATAGTACTTACAGGACCTGGCCCGAGACCAAGAAAGCCTATGTTGCCGACTTCCTTGCCCGCGAGTATCAGGTGGACAAGGCTGGTGCGCGGGCGGCTCTATTTGGTCATGAACCGGATATGTCAGGCAATGACCGGGTCAGCGAAACAGTGATCGCACGGGTCGGCCCTTGGGGCGCGGTCAGGAGAGATTAAGATGTTCGGAGCGATGCGCCTGTTTCTGATCCTGCTGGTGATCCAGACGATTGCCTATTTCGCGCTGTCCTTTTATTCGCGAGGAGTTAGGCGGCGAAAGTTGGAGACGTGGTGGGACGAAAAGGGCAAAACCGGTAACAAAGAAGCGTTTGTTGCGCGTGGTTTGCACGTCTACGACAACTCATTCCGGCGCAAACTGATTTTGGGTGTCTATATTGTACCTTGGGTGGCGATTGGCGCGCTGATCTACATCGTGAATTACATGTGAGGGTTAAGGCATGGCCTATGTGAAATGGGCGTTCATTATCATCTTCTGGGGCACGATCGCCGTGATCTTGCAGTATTCCCTACCGCAGCACGATGTGGTGCGGATCGTCAACACCTACGAGGAACGTCAGGACCTGACGGACTGGACGCGAATCTTCTGGTCCGAGCCTGAAGATCAATCCACCAGCCTGTCAAACCGCGATGTACAGTTCATTCAGGCCGTACGCGCCAACGGGAAGCCGATTGTCTATCGCAACGAAGACACCGGTTGGGGCTGGCCGCCTTATTTCAAGTTCGACACTGCGAACCTTTACACCGAGGCCAACGATGCCAAGTCGACCAAAGATAACCCCGATTGGGTGGTCGTAACGCACTACGGCTGGCGGAATGAATTCATGTCGATTTTTCCCAACGCAATTTTCATCCGGCATGTCGAGGGGCCGGATGTCCGCATCATCCCGTGGTTCAATATTGTCTTCCTGACTTTGTTTGCTGCGCTGGTTTGGGCCATCTGGGTTCGATGGCGGCGGTTTCGGCAAAAGAAGATCGATCCTGTTTTGGAGAACATGGAAGATGGTCTTTACGCCGCTGGTGATGCAATAGATGAAAAGCGCAAGGGCTTTCGCCGCTGGCTGGACAGTTGGAAATCCAAGTAAAACCGTACACCAAAAGGCGCACGCTGTGGTCTGACTGCTCATCTCACGATGAACTCAGCATGAAGCGCCCCGGCAGCCTTGATGGTTTTCAGGATGTCGATCATATCGCGTGGCGACACGCCCAAGGCGTTCAACCCGGCGACCACTTCGGACAAGGTGGTTGCCTCGGGGATTTCAGCAAGCCCCGTTCCTTCTTCCTCTTCGATCCCAGCGTAGGTGCGCGGAACAACGACTGTTTCGCCTCGCGCAAACGGATTTGGCTGAACAGCAATCGGGGCTTCCTCGACTGTGAGGGTCAAGTTGCCCTGCGATACCGCCACGCGTGAAATCCTGACGTCCCGACCCATGACAATTGTGCCCGATCTTTGATCCACCACGACGCGGGCTTTGCTTTCGGGTTCGACCAGAATGTTTTCAATACGTCCAATGGCATGCGCGGTTGATACGGCCCGCGTCGCCTCAATGCTCAACTCCACAGTGCCGGAATCGCGCATGAGTGCGACCGCTCGGTTGAATTCCTTATTGATGGCGGCCTCTATGCGGCTTGCAGTCGTGAAATCCGGTTCTCTCAACGCCAGTCTGAATTGAGTCAAATCAGCAAGCTGAAAATCGATCTCGCGCTCCACACGCGCGCCCGAGGGTATGACGCCCGATGTCGGCACCCCGCTTACAACCGACGCTGCTTCGCCTTCAACCGCAGCGCCTCCGGCTAGCACTGTCCCTTGCGCCACGGCATAAATCTGACCATCTGCTGCATTCAGGGGTGTCATGATCAATGTCCCCCCAAGAAGTCCTTTGGAATCTCCAATGGCAGAGACGGTGACGTCAATCTGACCGCCGACGCGCGCGAAGGGCGGTAGGGTGGCGGTGACCAATACGGCGGCGACGTTCTTGGGGCGAAAATCTTCGCCATTCACGTTTACGCCCAGCCGTTCGAGAATGTTGGACATAATCTCTTCGGTGAACGGAGAATTGCGCAAGCCGTCGCCGGTGCCATTCAGGCCAACCACAAGGCCGTAGCCAACCAGATCATTGCCGCGGACACCGTCGAAATCCACCAGATCTTTCAGGCGTATGGCCCCCGCATTGGCAATGCACGGTAAGACTATCAAAAGGAATACGAGTATCTTCATCTTAAGAAATTCACCAGTGACAGGTTGGCGTTGCGAACGGTCACGGAATACAGACTCTCCAGTTGGAACTGCACGGTTTGCAACTGTGCCGCAGTCTCATAGGGATCTGCAGCGATCAACGCATTGCGCGCATGCTCAGCGCTGGTCTTTGCGGCGGCGTTGCGCGTTGCGGCTTGCTCCACACGCGCCTCAGCCGCGCCGACCTGGGCGCGCAAATTGACCGTCGCATCCTGTGTATTGGCCAGCTCAACACCAAGCTGCGTGAACAATGCGGTTCGTAGATCAGGTGTCCATCCAAGCGCATCATCTGTGGCCAGAGCCGCAACCGCAACATCGCGCAAAGCGTCCTTGAGCGTGGGGTCTGTCGCAGTGATCGGAAGCGTGATCCGCTCGTTCTCGGAAATCTGCATCGGAGCCAAGGTGTCTGTGCCACCTTGATATATCACCGCATCAAATCCGGCGGGGTCGTTGAACCAATCCTCAGCGGCCTGTTGGATATCTGTTAGGGAGGTCAGCCCTATCAATTCGGCCTGCAGCGCTGTCAATAGTGTTTCAGCGGAGGGCAGAGGTGAGACGTCAGTCGATGTTCCAGAATACAGGCTGCGCCCTCCCGCCCGCGTATTCAGGGCTGAGATCATTGTGTCGAGCTCATTTCGTGCCTGAACCGATGCTTGTTCATGTGTCACGGTCTGGTTCGCCGTACCGAATGATAGCAGCGACGCTGACATCTCGGCGACCGAGCCGCTTAGCGTTGTCAGGCTCAATTGCATTGCGTCCGTGAATAGCCGCGCCTCGGCGGTGGCGATGGAAAGCGCGTCCAACCGTTCCAGGCTGCGATCTAGATCCAGTAGGTGCGAGTAATCACCACCCAGACGACCCGAGATATCCTGCACCTTGCCGGTGGACATCTCATACGACAGTGTTTCGATTTGTGATTTGATCTCGGCGCTGCGAGTTCTGAGGGTAAGGCCGCGGGCCAGATCCCCGATCGAATTCAGTGTCATGTTCATAACCTCAACAGGGTATCCATCAGTTCATCCACGACGGCGATGATGCGTGCGTTTGCGGCATAGGCCTGCTCGATCTGCATCAAGCGCTGCAGTTCCGCGTCACTGTCAACACCTTGCTCCGCGACGACTTTTTGCATTTCCAGCTGCGCGTTTGCTGCAAAACTGCTGCGCTGGTCAGCTGTGTGTGCGTTTGCCCCGGCTTTGGAAAGCAACGCCTCGGCGATCTCGGCCGCGCGCATCGTGCCTGTCCCAAATCCCACGCTAGGGGCCGGGCGTGAGTCGGTCAGAACGGCCCCAAAAGCTTGCAACTGGCTGGCATCACCCGGCGCACCGGGGGTCAATGCCCCCAGACCCGCGCGTAATCTCCAGCCGTCGCCCCTTGCGTCTGGGTCGACCACAACATTTAGTGAGATGCGCGACGCAAGACCGGTTTCAGAAACCGGATCAAAGCGGCTGCCGTTATCCGTGAAGACGCCCGGATCGGTCGCGGCAGCGGTCGGGTCCAACCCGGTGGTTTCAAACCGCTCGATCAGGTCGCGAGCGACGGCGTCCAGATCGGCTTGCGCTTCGACGGTCAGTTCGTCGCGTACCGAGAACTGGGCCATCAATGCGCCGCCTCGGATTTGGGCGAACTCTCCGCTCACGCGAACGGGTCGGCCGTTGATCTCGAGCCCGGACAACAACCCGTTGCCAACGGTCATATGCGGCATGGTATCGCCTGTGGTCGAGAACGAAAACTCGGCCGCGGTTCCTTCCAGCAGGATCAACCCGCCATCGGAATAGAGGGAAATCTGATCATTATCGCGCGCGATCGCGTTGACAGGCACCAACTCGTTGACTTGATCGACCAGAATCTGACGATGATCCAACAGCGCGCCAATATCACCGCCCGAATTGCGGACAGCGGGGATACGAGCATTCAGTTTCTCGATGTCTTTCAGAGTCTGATTCAGCGTATCGACCTGTTTGCCTATCGTGCGATCCGCATCGGATCGCATTTGCCGCACCCCTTCGGACGCTGAATTGAGCGCTGTGCTCAATGTACCGCCTGCACGGGCGGCCTGATCCAACCGTTGGGCTGAGCCGGGCAGGCTTGCAGCTGTAATCAGGCTGCTTTCGAATTGGGCCAGTCTGGCCGAGATCGAAGTGGCATCGTCGGCTGCCCCCAACAGTTTCTCGTAACCTGAATGAAATTGCGCCACGGTTTTGGCTGCCATCAGGTCTGCATCGGTCGCACGGCGGTTTGCGATCAGTACCGGATCCTGGTGCCGAGTGATACCAACGACACGAACGCCATTACCGGAAACTGTGCTGGTCGCCAATTCAAGCGATCTGCGGGCATATCCCGGGGTCAACGCGTTGGCGATGTTTCCTGAAACCACCGCCGCACCACGGCTAGCTGCGCTTAGCCCGCCCAGAGCGTTGTTCAGTGCTGTCGACATATTCATCGGACGCATCCCTTTCGTTGATCAATCATCAGATCAGCGTTTGATATTGGTGGTTTCCTGCAGCATCTCATCCACAGTCTGAATGACCTTGGCGCTTGAGGAGTAGGCCCGCTGGGTCTGGATCATTGAGGTCAACTCGGTGGCGACATCGGTGGTCGATTCCTCGCGTGCAAAAGAAACAAGATCTCCTGTTGGACCTTCACCCGCGTTCCATAAGAAAAAGGTGCCGCTGTCGCGCGAGGGGGCATAGGTCTGACTGTCCAACGCCGTCAGGCCGTTTGGATTCGGCACATCGGCCAGCGGAATCTGGAACATCCGGCGACTGACCCCAGTATCATAGAAAGCATAGACATAACCGTTCTCATCAACCTGTACGCTTGTCATCGTGCCAACGGCCGAACCATCGCGTGTGATCGAAACCGGAGCAAAGGTATCGGAAAGCTGTGTAATGCCGTCCGCATCGCCGATCTGGCCGATGTTGATCTCCATCGGTCCGCCGGCGACGTTGACGACTACGCTGCCGTTTGCCGGGTCATAGGCACCGCCGGTCACGGCGGTGACGCTGGCTAGTGTACCACCGGCTGTACGGCTATCGGTGAAGGTCAGGGTATATTCTCCGATGACAGCGCCGCCCGAGGCTGAATCGCGCAATGTCATGGTCCATTCATTGCTGCTGCCGGTTGCAGGAACGGTGGGGACCAATTCGATATCGACGCTTTCAGACTTGCCCAAATTGTCAAAATACTCGACCGACAAGGGCTGCGTGTCACCCGGAGCACCGGCGTCGGTCGCTGTTGCAGGCAGGTTCATCCGCAGGTTCATGGATGTTGTGGGGGCGCCCGAAAGTTGATTAACGCTTAGCTGTATGGGTTCCAGAGCGGCGGGCGTATCCCTCGGGACGCTGGGGATCGAGCCATCTGGATTGGCACGCCAGCCAAGAAGTACAAGGCCGGATTGTGTGACAAGATACCCCTCCTCATTGGTGCGGAATGAGCCTGTCGTGGTCAGCAGCATCTCATTTGAACCTGACGCGATCTGCGAACTGGGACGGACAGGCAGCATGCCTCTGCCGCGCACGGCCAGATCGGTTGAATTGTTGGTGGTTACAAGCGATCCGCGCTGATCTATCAGGCGTTGGCTGGTGGTTCTGACCCCGCCTGCCGAATAGCTGCCGCCCTGACCAGACGCGACCATGGAGTGAAAGTCGGTCTCGACCCTTTTATAGCCAAATGTCGATGAGTTGGCGATGTTGTCAGAGATCGAGGCCAGCCTGTTGGCGTTGGCCTTCAACGCTGCCACACCGGCATTCAGCGAAGAGGATATGGTCATCGGTACGCCCTTTTGTTGCGTCATTCGTTGATGCAACACGTACCGCACTGGCCCTTAACAGCCGGCTAACAGCTAAAATGCTGTCTATCCTTTACCCCTTAAGGGTTGCGTAAAAAGATGATCTCAATCCGATTATTGCGTATCGCCATGGGGTTTTTATCCGAAAGCTCTCGGTCCGCGTGCCCAGTCACGCGGTCCAACCGCTGTGGCTGGATGCCTTTGTTCTGCAGCAGTTGGCGGGTGCTTTGCGCCCGCGCGGTCGACAGATCCCAGACCGGGTTATTCGCCAACACGACGGGCGCAGACCGCACATGCCCTTCAACCGCGATTGCGTTTGTCACCAGATCAGAAGACCGCGCTACCAAAAGTGTCAGCGCGCGCATCATTTGGGTTGGCGTGTCTGTCCCCGATTCGAACAACGGTTGATCCTCAGTGGCGAACAGCTCGACCACCAGCCCTTCGTCGGTGACGCGGGTCACGATGTGCTTGCGCATCTTATCGGACACCAGGCTTTCCCCAGCGCGCCCCAGCAACTGCGCCTCGAGCGACGAGAAATCTTCGAACGCACCCTTACCGCCGCCTTTCGCATCCACGCCGGTTGATCCGCGCGCCTGTTTCGCCTCGGTGGGGTTCCGATTGCTGGCACCTGATCCATCCATAACCATGGTTTTTTCCGAAAACATGTTGTCACCGCCGAAGGCACCATCGCCGCCGCCCGAGACCGGATTGACCGGAATCGTGGGCGAAAAATAATCCGCCAGACCCTTGCGTTGCGTCTCGGTCGTTGCATTCAGCAGCCACATCAACATGAAGAACGCCATCATGGCAGTGACAAAGTCCGCATACGCGACCTTCCACGCACCACCGTGGTGAGCATCGCCACCCGATACACGTTTCTTCTTGATGATGATTGGCGCCGCATTGGATTGCGCACCCATCTCCACCACCTTCTATTCACCCGCTTACTGGCCTAGCAGGGCAGGTGTTAAGGTGGGCTTAACACTTAAAACTGTTCTGAATTCTAAGACTGCGACACCGGGTTTACACCAGCGCGCCTTAAAATCAGAGATAATCGATTAAAGCTGTTTTCGATACCATCGGGATCGGCCTTCGCAAAAAAGCTATCTAGCTCTTCGTGGACCCGGACGGCGCGATCCAACAAAGGATCTGTTCCTTCGGCATAGAGACCGGCTTTGATCATCACCTCAGATTGCTCATAACTGCCGACCAGCATGCGGGTTTCTGTAATCAACTGGTTCTCATCTGCGGTCGCCGCACCCGGTAGGCTGCGTGATACGGATCGGCTGAGGTCAATGGCCGGGAAGCGCCCGCGTTCGGCGATGTCTCGGCTCAGCACGACATGTCCGTCCAAGACGCCGCGCAGAATGTCCGCAATGGGCTCGTCCATGTCAGAACCCGCGACAAGAACACTGAAGACTGCGGTGATGTCACCTTGATCGGGAGTTCCGGGACCCGCCCGTTCGCACAGATTTGCAATCAGCGGCGTGACCGATGGCGGGTAGCCACGTAGCGATGGGGCTTCACCCATTGCGGCGGCAATCTCGCGGTGCGCTTCGGCAAAGCGGGTAACTGAATCGGCCAGAAACAGAACGTTTAACCCTTGATCCCGCAGGTATTCCGCCACCGACATGGCCGACCATGCGCACCGTCTGCGTATCAGGGCCGATTGATCCGAGGTTGCGGCCACGACGACGGATCGTTTCAGACCTTCGGCACCCAGGGCGTTCTCGACAAACTCATTCACTTCGCGCCCGCGTTCGCCCACCAATGCAACGACCACAGCATCCGCCTGGACTGAATGGGCAAGCGTCGCCAGAAGTGTTGATTTGCCAACGCCTGAACCAGCGAACAGGCCGATTCGCTGACCTTGGACAATGGGCAGCATCGTATTGAGGATGGCCAACCCGGTTTCCATACGACAGCCCAGCGGCTTGCGCGATACCGCAGATGGCGGGGCCTGCATAAGGTCACGTTCAAGCGTGCCAGGCAGCAGGGGCTTGCCGTCCAGAGGTTTGCTGGACGGATCGATTACCCGCCCAAGCCAGTGCATTCCGGGCGCAAAGGCAGGCATCTGGTCGAGAGAGACCTGATCCCCTAGGCTCACGCCATCGGGCGCAGTGGCAGGAAGCATATAAATAGCGCTCGTTTCGACATTCAGAACTTCGCCCGGCAACTCTGGACCGCATCGTCGGTGTAGGGTCAGATGATCCCCGATCCGGGCTTGCGCGGCCAAACCGTCAATTTCAACCACGCCGCGCGCTACACTGGTTACACGCCCGATATGGTGTACCGCCGACATCCTATCGAATTCGCATTTCAGACGCATCGGATCGAGATCGGCCATCGCAGGTCCTCCAAATAGATTTGTTGAAAACGGTTTCTAAAGGAATCGGGGTTAAGCCTTGATTGAAATTGATCGAGGGAGAAGCCCCGATGTTCAATGACCTGAACGTCTTTAAGACTGCGTACGCAATGGCAACCCATGCCGGACAACGGCAAGCGGTTGTCGCGCGCAACATGGCCAACGCGGATACGCCGGGATACAAGCCCCGCGATATTGAAGCCTTCCAGACAGCGTTTGAAAACACGAGCCGAGAGGTCGCGATGACCGCGACTCGGACGGGTCATCTGAATGGTGATGTGCGCGCTCAGCCTTGGGTTGAATTCACGGTCGCGGCTTCGAGCGATCCGAATGGCAATGGTGTTTCATTGGAAGAAGAGATGCTGAAAGCTGTCGAGGTCAAGCGACAACATGACCGGGCATTAGCGATCTACAAGTCTTCAATCGGTGTGCTGCGCACGAGTCTGGGCCAGGCATAGGGGGTTTCACGATGAGCGATTTTTCCTACTCGTTGGACGCGTCGGCTAGCGCACTGCGTGCGCAAGCAGCGCGGTTGCGTCATGTGTCCGAGAACATCTCGAACGCCGATACGCCCGGATACCGGCGTAAGACAGTCCCGTTTGAGACAGTCGAACGGGACGGAAAAGAGATGGTTCAGGCGGGGCGCGTCAAACTCGATCGTCGCGACCTGAGCAGAATTTATGATCCTGGCCACCCTATGGCTGATGAGACAGGCCATTACAGAGGATCAAACGTCGATCTGATGATCGAAATCGCAGACGCCCGAGAGGCGCAGCGCAGCTATGAAGCCAACCTCAAGATGTTCGACCAGACCCGGCAGATGTCATCGAGTCTGATGGATCTACTCCGTAAATAAAGGAATACCAGAATGGATGTTCGCTCACTTACCGCCGCGCAGAACTATACGGGTGCGCGCCCTGCAACGCAGGCCGACCCCGAACATCAGGGGACAGCGCAAGGGCTGCGATCCTCGTTTCAGGATTTCGTGGCGACGCTGAAACAAAGCGAGCAAGTCACGCAATCTTCGATGGTTGGGCAGGCCGACCCGCACGCTTTGGTTCAGGCGCTGGCGCAGACAGAGTTGGCAGTGGAAACGGCTGTGATTGTTCGGAACAAAGTCGTTGAAGCCTATCAGGAAATCTTGCGGATGCCGGTCTGAACGATGCTGAGCGAAGGTCTGTTCTACGACATCGTGCGCCAGGCGCTTTGGGTTGCAGTCATCACGTCGGTTCCGATCCTGGCGGTGGCGCTGATCTCGGGCCTTACAGTTGGTTTGTTTCAGGCCTTGACCTCGGTTCAGGAGATGACCCTGACCTTCGTGCCTAAGCTGATTGCAATCGTGGTCGTGTTCTGGATGTCGATGGGCTTCATGACCCAGACCCTTGTTACGTTTTTTACCGGGACATTGGTCCCGCTTATTGCCGGAGGTCGCTAATGGACACCGCTTATGTCACCTTGTCCCGCCAATCCGGTCTCATGGATGAGATGCGAATGGTGGCCAACAATATCGCCAATGCCAACACGACCGGGTATCGTCAGCAGGGGCTGGTGTTCTCCGAATTCGTCCGGGATATGC
This sequence comes from Ruegeria sp. AM5, assembly GCF_056540645.1. NCBI lineage: Bacteria > Pseudomonadati > Pseudomonadota > Alphaproteobacteria > Rhodobacterales > Roseobacteraceae > Ruegeria > Ruegeria sp. AM5. The sequence continues at coordinate 45,217 of NZ_JBQFXC010000010.1, forward strand.
CGGGCAATCCTTCACTATCGCTCAGCCGTGCGCAGGTTCGAAACACTTCTCTGCAACAAGGTGTGCTGACCGAGACAGGCGGGTCCTTCGACTTTGCCATCGAAGGGGACGGGTTCTTTATGATCGAAACGCCCGCTGGGAACCGCCTGACGCGTTCCGGCAGTTTCTCACCCAATGCTGAGGGCGATCTGGTGACGATGGACGGGCACCGGGTTCTGGACAGCAATGGCGCGTCGGTCTTTGTCCCGCCCGACGCCGCAACGATCGATGTTGGCAGCGACGGCACGATGAGCGTCGATGGACAACTTCTGAGCCAGATCGGTGTCTACAACGTCGCCGATCCCGAAAACCTGGTGCGCGAAGGAAGCACACATTTCCGTGCAGGCGGGCAGGTGGACCCGGTGGACGAGCCGGTCGTGCTGCATCGGTTCCTCGAAGGATCGAATGTCAATGCCATTGGTCAGGTGACCCGGATGATTGAAATTCAGCGGGCCTACGAGCTCGGGCAGAGTTTTCTTGAGGCCGAAGACGAACGGGTTCGCGGGGCGCTTAAGGCATTGATGCGCTGATTACCGGAAGGAGAATACGACATGCGAGCATTGAAGATCGCGGCTACGGGCATGACCGCACAGCAGATGCGGGTTGAGACAATTTCAAACAACCTCGCGAATATGAATACAACCGGCTACAACACCCGCCGGGCCGAGTTTGCCGATCTGCACTATCAACAGATGGCGCGCGCCGGGGCGGTCAATGCCTCGGATGGAACGGTCCTTCCGACAGGTATTCAGTTGGGGTTGGGCGTGCGCCCTGCCGCCGTCACCGTACAGCTGGAACAGGGCGGGCTTTCGGCAACAGGCAGTGATCTGGATGTCGCCATCGAAGGGCGGGGTTACCTTGAGATCACCATGCCGAATGGCCAATCCGCCTTTACCCGAGACGGAAGCCTGAAACGTTCGGCCGAAGGTCTGATCGTAACTTCTGATGGCTTTGCCGTTGCCCCTGAAATTACCATTCCAGACGATGCCAGATCGATCTCGATCAATGCGGCGGGTGAGGTCTATGCCTATTTCGATGATACGGCCGAGGGGCAGTTGCTGGGCGAGTTTACGCTGGCCAGCTTCTCGAACGCCAAGGGTCTTGAGGCCATTGGTAGCAACCTCTTCAAGGAAACCGAAGCCTCGGGTGCACCGGTGGTCGGCACCCCGGGCGAAGATGGGCTAGGCACATTGCGGCAGGGCTATCTTGAGGACAGCTCTGTCGATGCGGTGCGCGAGGTCACGGAACTGATCGAAGCGCAGCGTGGCTATGAAATGAACGCCAAAGTTATTTCCGCCGTCGACCAGATGATGGGCGCGACCACGCAGGTCCGGTGATGCGCCTGTTAACCCTCATACTATGCATGATGCCGATGCCAAGCTTGGCCGAGATCGTTGTGCCGACCCGCACGATCCGCGCCAAAGAGGTCATTGTCTCATCCGACCTCGAAATCAAAACCACTGAGGTCAATGGGGCGGTTCGTAGGCCAGAGGATCTTATCGGTCAGGAGGCACGTGTTGCGCTTTATCCAGGTCGGCCAATCCGCCCTGCCGATGTCGGTCCGCCTGCGATCGTGGACCGAAACGATCTGGTGACGCTGGTGTTCGATCACGTCGCGCTATCGATCACTGCCGAAGGCCGCGCGTTGGGCCGGGGCGCAGCAGGCGAGCGTATCCGTGTCATGAATCTGGCGTCTCGCACAACAGTAACGGGCGTAATCCGTCCCGATGGACAAATTGAGGTTAAATGATGCCGAGCCTTTCGAAACCCCTGCTATTTGTCGTTCTGAGTGTTGCGGCGTGTGGACGATTGGACCACCTTGGCAAGCCGCCCAGCCTGACACCAAACACGGAATCGCCCGAACATGTTGCCATGCTGTGGCCCGGGCTTCCGCTGCACAGCCAGCCGCAGCGAACGGTCGACCAGTCCTCTTTGTGGAGCGGTGGGCAGCATTCTTTGCTTGGGGATCAGCGCGCGATGAAAAAAGGGGACATTCTAACGGTCGTGATCGAGCTGGATGAAAAGGCCGAAATTTCCAACGATACCAATCGATCGCGCGCGGGGTCGGAAAGCCTTGCAGTGCCGGAACTCTTCGGCTTGCCGCAACGTGCAGGTGAACGACTACCTGAAGGGGCCTCACTTGATGATGCCGTTTCAATTGACTCGGCTTCGGTCAGCAAAGGGAAGGGATCGGTCAAACGCAAAGAAAAATTGACCTTGCGCGTGGCGGCAACGGTCGTCGACGTGTTGCCAAACGGTGTGCTTTCGATTTCTGGATCGCAAGAACTGCGGGTGAATTTCGAACTTCGGGAACTGCTGGTCTCGGGTTATGTCCGCCCCGAAGATATCTCGCGCCAGAATGAAATCACCTATGACAAGATCGCGTCGGCGCGGGTGTCTTATGGTGGCCGCGGGCAGATCACGGATGTGCAGCAACCACGCTATGGACAACAGATACTTGATACCTTGCTACCTTTCTGAGGGCCGCGCTTATGGGAAAACTACTACCGATCGTTTTTCTGGTTTTCGGCCTGGCTGCCGGTGCGGGCGCCCGGATCCAATTGTCCCCTTCCGGGGAAGCTGAAGATCTTGCGGAGGCTGGGCAAAAACCCAATGAAGACAAGAAAAACAAAACTAAACCCGGCAAAGATGATCAATCAGAAACACATGAGTATCTGAAACTCACCAAACAGTTCGTGGTCCCCGTGGTTTCCGAGGACGAGATATCGGCGCTCGTCACCATGTCCCTCAGCCTTGAGGTGAGGCCGGGGATTGCCGAAGCGTTTTATGAGATCGAGCCAAAATTAAGGGACCGGTTTCTGCAAGTTCTGTTTGATCACGCCAATATCGGCGGGTTTGACGGCGCATTCACGCGGTCAGACAACCTGACGGCATTGCGCAATGCGTTGCTGGAGGTTGCGAGAAAGGATCTGGGCGAAGATGTCTCGCAAGTTCTGATCATGAGTGTCAGCCGACAGGATACCTGAACGGGTTGGGGTTACGAATCCTGAGCCTTAGATTGTCGCACGCGTCGCTTGTGTTCCTGCAGGCGGCGCGACAGATCGGCAACGGCCAGTTTGCGCCCAAATGCCCCACGCAATTCTTCCATTGCCGCAAGCTTTTGTGATCGCAGGCGCGCCAACTCGGTGTTCAGGTTGCGCCGTGTCAAAGATTCCCAGCCGTGCCACAACAGGTCTGTGCCGGTGACCTGATAGCCATCCGACTGTGAACTCGTCGATTTTACTTCGGCTAATTGAGAATCCAGACGCGTCAATTGCTGAAGCAACTGGGCTTCGCGCTGCAACAAAGGGTGCAATTTTTGGTGTTCCCGTTGATAAACAGCTTCGACGACGGTCAAAAGGTTGTCTATGCGATCTTGCGTCATCCGACCTGGCCCTTCGCTCGTTTGCGCATGGCTTCGGCAAACCGAATAGCTGCTGCAACGGGTCGGTAGTATTCTTCGGTAATTTCCTGTCCGATCCCGACGGTCGCGTGCAATGCGCGTGCTGTTGGTGGATCGGAATGAATAGGAATGCCTGCGTCTCCGGCCGTGGCCATGATTGTTGCCGCGATTTCATCTACCCCTTTGGCGACGCAAACCGGAGCGCTGCCACTTGCTCGCGACCATTTCAGCGCCACCGCATAATGCGTCGGGTTGACGATCACCACATCGGCCTTGGGCACATCCGCCATCATCTGATTGGTTGCTATGTCCTGCGCGCGTTGGCGACGCTGCTGTTTGACGTGCGGATCACCCTCGGAATCCTTGGTTTCATCCTGAATTTCTTTGCGTGACATTCTGTTTTTGCGAAGGTGTTCGGCATGTTGCCACAAATAGTCGATCATGCCGATCGCCAGCGCGATCATTATGACGATAAACAGAAATTGGCTGAGTAAGTTCATCATCAACAGAATTGAGGATCTCGGGGCGGCTGCACTGGCTGTCAGAATCTTGGGCAGGTGGGTGTGCAAAAATAGGGTCAGGCATGTTCCATAGATCAACAATTTAACAAAGCTCTTGGCGAATTCGAACAACCCGCCCCGGCCAAACTTGTTCTTTGCGTTTGAGACGATCGAGATGCGTGAACCGCGTGGTTTCAGCTTTTCCGGCGCGAAGATCAGTGCGCGCTGGGCGATCAGGCTGAGCAACACCGCGACTGCCGGAACGATAAACAACGCGGCGATTGGTGCCAGAGTTGATCTCAGAATCCCAGCGACGGTGGATGTCGCGGGTCCGACGGTCAGCAAGCTTGCGAATTGATCTGATTGGTCGATCAAGACCACGAACAGAGCCCCCAGATGCTCTGCCGTGAATTGCCCCGTGAGCAAAAGTGCGACGAGCAGTCCCATGTATGCAGCCACCACCGACAGATCATTGGACTTCGCCACCTCGCCTTTTTTGCGGGCTTTTTCCAGCTTTTGCGGGGTCGCCTCAAATGACTTATCACTGTCGTCTGATGCGCTCATCGCAGCCCTCCCAGAGGATTTTGGAGAAACGCGAACAAAGCGTCAGACCAGGTTGCCAGGATCAATGGTGCCCCGGCGAAAAGCAGGAAAAGGCCTGCGAAAGTGATTGCTGGGGCACCGACAAAAGCGACTATGAGCTGCGGCATGGCGCGGTTAATTACGCCCAGTGCGAGGTTGTAGATCAGCGATGCGATGACAAAGGGCATAGCCAGCGCAAAGGCCAGTCCAAAGCTGTGGGCGACTTGCGCAACGCCCCATTGCGACAGATCAGGCGCAGTTGGAAGCGCGCCCATCGGAAACAGCATATAGCTGTGGATCATGAACTGCGCTGCACGGATATGAAGGCCAAGCAATACCGCCAGCGCCAAGCCGGCCAGCGTCAGCAGATACCCCATCGCCGGGACAGGTTCTGCGGCCGCTCCGCCCAGGATCTGAGACAAGGATGTCGCTTGCGCCGCGATTGAACCTGCAGTTTGTAGTGCAAGGACAAAAAGGCGCAACCCGATGCCGAGCATAAGACCGATCAAGACTTCGATGGTGATTAATCCAATCATTTTGTGAAAGCCCGGCATAACACCCGATGCGGGTATGGCGGGAATGACAATCATTGTGAAAGCAACTGCCACGCCCAGTTTGACCCGCACAGGGACGCTGCGTTCACCAAAGGCCGGTAGCAGCGAAACCAATGCGGACACACGAAGAAATACGGCGAACAGATGCCACAGGTTTTGCCCCAGATGTGGCAAAAGCTCTGACGGGACTGAGATCACGCGGGCACCGTTCCGACCAAGGCGGGGCGCGCCTCAAGCCCGATCTCTTCAAAAGACAGGACGGGGTTGGCGACGCCGCGCGCGTGCATAATGGTACTGAGCAATCTGCGTCGTCGGGTCGTGGTTACGACCGCCGGGAACAACCCGTGATCTGCTGATTTTGCGACGCTATCGACAACTCCATCGGCCAGCTTATTGAACAGGTTGGGCGGTAGTGCCACGTCGATACCTGCGTTCGCGGCGTCGATCTGGTAGGTGGCAAATGTGTCCTCCCATTCCGGCGCGAGTTGGATCAGAGGGATCGAGCCGTCCTCGCGCTTCATGTCGGCAACCAGTTGAAAGCCCAGCCGCTGGCGGACCAGTTCGCAGATCCCTTCGGGCTGGGTGGTGGTCAATCGTGCTTCGGCCACGCTTTCAAGGATCAGCGCCATGTTTCGGATCGAGACCCGTTCGTCTAGCAACAGCCGCAGAACAGCATGCAGTGTGTCGATCGGCACCTTGTCTGGGATCAATTCGTCCAGCATTTTGCGGTTGGCTTCAGCTCGGGTCGGATCGCTGAGCCGCGTCATCTCGGACAGCAGGCGGCGAAGGGATTTCAGGGTCATAAGGCGCGAGAAATTCTGTTTGATGATCTCTAGCAGATGGGTCGCCAGAATTTCAGGAGGGGTGACGATGGTGGCCCCATTCAGTGCGGCGACCTCCTGGTCCTTGGGCAATATCCAGCGCGCCGGGGCACCGTAGACGGGTTCGGTCACATCGGTGCCATCAGGTAGAAAGTCGTGCCCGTCCTGTACCAGTGCGAGCACGAGTTCAGAATTCAGAACACCACGCGCCTGTTCGACCCCTTGTACTTTGATCACATAAGTTCCGGTCGAAAGATCGGCGCGGTCAGTCAATCGAATTTCGGGCAGGATAAGCCCAAAGCTTGAGGCGACATAGGTCCGCATGTTGGCGATCCGCGCGTCAAGGCCGGTACCGGGGTTCAGCACCATGCTGACCAGATCAGGGGCGAATTCCAAGTGAACGTCGTCGAGGTCCAGGATATCACCGATAGCCTGCGAGACCGGAGTATCAGACTCGGCCTCGGGGGTCTGAGCCTCTGCCTCGCTGGCGTGGCGTTTTCTGAGACCTGAATAAGCCGCATAGCCCAGCACCCCCGCCCCAAGAATGAACGGTAAGAACGGCAAACCGGGCACCAGGGCGAACAGCACCATCAGAACCGCTACGGTGCTCAACGCCGCCGGGTGGCGTCCAAGTTGCGAGAAGAGCGCATTGTCGGTTGCACCCTGCGTACCGCCACGCGCCAACAGCAAGGCGGACGCAATCGAGATGATCACTGCTGGTATCTGCGACACCAACCCGTCCCCAACGGTCAGGATTGCGTAGGTTTCGAAGGCGGACGATACCGGCATCCCATGCACGATGACCCCCATGACCAATCCCATCACGAGGTTGAGAAGTGTGATCAGCAACCCGGCAATCGCATCACCTTTGACGAATTTCGACGCGCCGTCGAGCGAACCAAAAAAGGTGGTTTCCTGCTGCTCGCGCTCGCGTCGTTCTTTGGCTTGCTGGTGATCGATGGCTCCAGCCGACATGTCACTGTCGATGGCCAACTGTTTGCCCGGCATCCCGTCCAGCGCGAACCGGGCACCCACTTCGGCCATGCGGGCCGCACCCTTTGTGATGACCATGAAGTTCACGATCAGCAGAACGCCAAACACCACAAGGCCCAGAAAGATGCTGCCGCCCATGACAAACTGGGCGAAACCTTCGATCACGTCACCAGCGGCGTTGGTGCCGGTGTGCCCCTGACCGATGATCAGCTTGGTTGAGGACACGTTCAGCGACAAGCGCAACATCAGTGAGGCCAGCAGGATCGTCGGGAAGGATGAGAAATCCAGTGGCCGTTCGATGAACAGCGTCAATGTGAAGATCAGTATCGCCAGCGCAAAGGATGCCGCCAGCCCCACGTCCAGTACCCAGGCTGGCATGGGCAGGATCATCATCACGATGACCGCCATCAGCGCCAGCGCCAGCAATATGGTCGGAGAGAACAAGGTGCGGGGATCGATACGGGGCACTATCTGCTCCTAATTGAAAGCGATAAAGGCGGTGGCTGTAGAGGTTTCGGGAACCAGTGACCCCAGCGCGTTCTGGCCGACCGGATGAGCGTTCAGCGGGATGAGCGGACTGGCAGATGCTGTGAATGGATCGCGTTCGTGGACTGTGCCCGAGCCATCCAGCTGCGCCAGGACGGTCTGAAAACGATCAGAATATGAGGCCGCAAGGTGCTGCGTGCGCGAGTGGTAGGCCCCGGCAGCGGCAGGCCATGATCCAAGTTCCGCATAAAGCTGGGCCAGAAACCGTGCTGCATAGGTTGCGTTTTCATCCGGATCGAACATCGCGTCGATCGAGCGAAAAGCCTTACCATGCCAACGATAATTGATCTGAAAGCAACCGACATCAAAGCTGCGTACACCGGATTTGAAGATGTCGAACACGTAAGACTTTGCCTCAACCTCGGAGGCAAACCAATATCCCTGTCCTTCACGATTGACGGTCCATGGCCAGGGTTCCAGTAATCCGTTCTGCGTGCGGCCTGTTTCTACGCGGGCAATTGCCTTGAGAACATCGAGCGGGACGCCTTCGGCCTGCGCAGCCCGCCGGGCCGCTTGATCACACAGCGCCGATGTTGGCGATGCGTATCCGGCCTGCGCCAGAAGGGCCTGCGCCAAGAGCGCGGAAACTAGTAGGTTTTGAGTTGGCATTCTGCCGGTCCGGAATTCTAATCAGTCCGGGCCAAGCTATCCAATCATCTGTTTACAGAGAGTTAGCGCGCCTTAGTTTCGATCAATCTTTCGGCCAAAAACCACACTGGTGTTGGTACGCAATACGCCGGGGATGCGCGCAAGTTCGTCGACCAGAATATCAAGATCATCGATCCGTGGCGCTTCGGCGGAAAGCAGCAGGTCAAATTCGCCATTGATTGACAAACACAGTTTGACCTCGGGATAAGCTTCAAGCCGCTTGATGATCCGTGTGGTTTCTTTCTGCTGCACTTCAAGCAGAACGATGATCTGAACGCGTGGCGTATCTTCGGTTTCGCGCAGGACGACCGAGTAACCTGCGATGACGCCCCGCTCTTCCATTCGATTGATGCGTTCATGCACCGTTGTTCGGGCGACGCCAAGCTTAGAGGCGATGAGGGTCGTCGAATCGCGTGCATTGTGTTGCAAAGCGGCGATGATGCGTCGGTCAAGCTGGTCCATTGCGGCTCCGGGTTCAGGCAACTTCGCCTCGGTTTAGGGTAGTTTGGTGTTCGGGCTCAAGGCTGGTGCGGATAACGGGGATGCAGTTCATCAATGATGATCGGATGCGCATGAGGTTTTGGCCCAGACAGGTGGGGGTGATCCTGTGGAAGGTCAGGATGGTTATGGACCACCGCATTGTCTTCGCGCCGTGGCCAGGCAATGAGCACAAATACCAGACCCAGAATCGCGGCAGTTACCATTCCGGCCATGGCCACAGTTACGCCAAAGCGGGTCATCAGCCACCCGGCCAGGGGATAAAGCACCAGCCAGCAAGCATGAGACAGAGTGAACTGTGCGGCAAACACAGCGGGTCGATCCTCGGGCTGGGCGGATCGGGTCAGCAGGCGGCCCGAGGGCGTTAGCGTGCTGGAGTAACCGAAGCCGACCAATAGCCAGGTCGTCGTCAGTAAGCCCAATGTCATCGGTAGGGTGGCAGACAGCAGTGCCGCCGCCGCCATGGTGCCCGTCGCCAGCGACGCACCACCCAGCATGACGCGACGCTCTGGGATGTGATCCAGAAGGCGTGGCAGTGCAAATGCCGCCAGCATCGAACCGCCACCGAACCCGGCCAGTGCGACGGCAACGGCGCTTTCAGAAAGACCAAGTTCGCCGCGCACGATCACGACCGTGTTGACGATGACCATCGAACTGAGCGCGGCCGCGCTCCAACTCAGCGCCAGCAGGCCGCGCAGGCGCGGGGTTTTAAGGTAAATCCGGATGCCGCGCGTGGTGCGGTCGTAGATCCCGCGCGGCTGGGTTGGTTTGGGTGAGGGTAGGGTTGCAGATACTACAAGCAGGGCCGAGGCGACAAAACCGATACAGGTGCCCAGAAACAGGCTGTCGAAACTGACGAACAGCAGCAAGGTGGCGGCCAGCATTGGGCTCAGCAGGCTTTCCAGATCGTAAGCCAGCCGCGACAGGGACAGCGCTTTGGTATAGTCCTGTTCGTCGGTCAGCACATCCGGGATGGTGGCCTGAAACGCGGGTGTAAATCCGGCTGAGGCGGATTGCAGCACAAAGATCAGCACATAGACCTGCCAGATTTCGGACACGAAAGGCAGGCAGAGCGCAACCACGGCACGCACCAGATCCAGTGCGACCAGCATCCGGCGACGATCCAGCCGCTCGGCAAAAGCAGCAGCAAGCGGGGCAACGGTGACATACGCGATCATCTTGATCGTCAAAGCGGTGCCAAGCACCATCCCGGCGGCCTCTCCGGCCAGATCAAAGGCTAACAGCCCCAAGGCCACCGTCGCCAACCCGGTTCCGGTCAGCGCCACGATCTGCGCGGCCAGCAGATGTCTGTAGGTGCGGTTTCTCAGGATGCTGAGCATTGTCGGAATTTCTCAATCGCGGCGTCGCCCATCCATAGTTCAAGTGTTGGCCACAAGGTCAAGGGGACGCTTTTCCAAGGACGGCGTTGAGTTTGCGGGCCAAACCGCCTATCTCGGGGCCGAAAGCGCACAAAGGACAATTCCGTGGCGAACCATCTGTATAAAAATGACCTGCCGGACGGGTTGGATTTGGGCCCCATCGTGGCCATCGACTGTGAAACTATGGGGCTGAATCCGCATCGGGATCGCCTGTGCGTAATCCAGATGTCCGGAGGGGATGGCAACAGCCATATCGTTCAGGTCGAGATTGGGCAGACGCAGGCACCGAACCTTTGCGCGATGCTGGAGAACCCGAATGTTTTGAAGCTGTTCCACTTTGGTCGCTTTGACATCGCTGCGATGTATCACACCTTTGGCGCGCTGGCCGCACCGGTCTATTGCACTAAGATCGCCAGCCGCTTGGTGCGCACATATACCGACCGGCATGGTCTGAAGAACCTGTGTCAGGAACTGATCGGCGTCGATATCTCGAAACAGCAACAGATGAGCGATTGGGGCGCTGACACGCTGACCGATGCTCAGTTGGAATATGCTGCGTCAGATGTTCTGTACCTGCATCAGCTGCGTGACGCTCTGGACGGGCGGCTGGCCCGTGAAGGTCGAACCGAAATGGCACAGGCCTGCTTTGACTTCCTGCCGATGCGTGCGAAGCTTGACCTCGCAGGCTGGCCCGAAACCGATATTTTTGCGCATTCATGACTGATACCGAAGCATTCCTCAGAACCGCCCGGCAGGTTGTCACCGACGAAGCCCGTGCGCTGGATGTCCTGGCCGATGGCCTGGACGAGCATTTCGCCGAGGCCGTGCAACTGATCCTGCAGGCCACTGGCCGCATCATTATCAGTGGTATCGGCAAATCCGGCCATATTGGCCACAAGATCGCGGCGACTCTGGCCAGCACTGGTACACCCGCCTATTTTGTCCATCCCGCCGAAGCCAGCCATGGTGATTTGGGCATGGTCTCGAAAGGCGATGTGGTCCTTGCGATCTCGAACTCAGGTGAAGCGCCGGAACTGGCGAACTTGCTGGCCTTTACGCGTCGCTTTGGAATTCCGCTGATCGGGTTGTCGAGCAAGCCGGAAAGCACCTTGATGAAACAGGCGGATGTGCATCTGCTTATCCCGTCACTGGGAGAGGCCTGTGGTTTTGGGATGGTGCCTTCAATCTCGACGACGCTGACCCTTGCGATGGGCGACGCGCTGGCGATTGCGCTGATGAAGTACCGGGATTTCAAACCCGAAGATTTCCGCGCTTACCACCCAGGTGGAAAGTTGGGGGCGCAACTGTCTACTGTGCGTGATCTGATGCATGAAGATTTGCCCTTGGTGACCGCTGGCACCCCGATGAGCGAGGCGCTGCTGGTCATGAGTCAGAAGAGCTTTGGTGTTGTGGGAGTCACTGATCATGCAGGTCGTTTGCTAGGTATTGTGACCGATGGCGACCTGCGCAGGAACATGGACGGACTATTGAGCAAAAACACCGAAGAGGTGATGACCGAAAACCCAATGACCATTGCGCCAAGTGCCATGGCGGAGGAGGCGGTTGCAATCATGAACGATCGCAAGATCACGTCACTCTTTGTGGTTGATCCTGACACAAATGGCCCAGCTTTGGGTCTGCTGCACATACATGACTGTCTGCGTGTAGGATTGGGTTAGGAAGATGGCTGAAGTTGATCGCCATTCCCGATGGGTGCAGTTCCTGAAGGTACTGCTACCGCTTGTGGCGATTTTGTTGCTGTCTTCTGTCTTTCTTCTTTCTCGCAGCGTCGACACCAATGTCTCGGTGCCGTTCAGTGATCAGGATATTGACGACCGGCTGACAGACCAGGTGGTCACGCGGCCCGACTATAAAGGTGTCACCAGCAAGGGCGAGGAAATCCGAGTCGAAGCCCGAAGGGCCAGTCAGGGTGGCGATGGCGACACACCGACGGCAGCCGAAGTGCAGGGCCGCTTTGGACTAAGCAATGGGGGCGAGATCACACTCGAATCCAACACAGGCATCATCAGGCCAGACAAGGGTACTGCAACGTTTGCAGGGGATGTGGTCATCACCACCAGAGACGGCATCCAGGTCACCACCGACCTGTTGAATACGTCGCTGGATGAAATACGTGGTGATAGCCCTGGACAGATTGACGGAACCGGTCCGATTGGCGACTTTACTGCCGGAAGAATGGTGTTTGGGACCGAAAAAAAGGACGGTCCGGTTCATATTCTTTTTACAGGCGGCGTGAAGTTGATATATGAGCCGCAAAAAGCAGAAAGATAACTTGTGTTCGATTTACGTGTCGCCTTTTTGTGTCTAGCCGTGGCTGTCGGAGCCACACCTGTTTCTGCACAAGAGGCTCAGGTGGCGTTCGGCTCGGTCAATGCCGACCCGACGCTGCCGGTCGAGGTGACGTCCGAGACATTGAACGTGAATCAGGAAGATGGATCGGCCGAGTTTATCGGCAACGTCATTGTCATCCAGGGCGAGATGCGCCTGACGGCAGACCGGGTTCTTGTCATCTATAACGAAGAACGCTCAGCCATCGAACGGATGGAGGCCACCGAAAACGTGGTTCTGGTCAGTCCGCCCGACGCAGCCGAGGGCGATTGGGCAGAATACACCATCGATTCCGGCGTGATTGAGATGAAGGGCAACGTGTTGCTGACGCAGGGCCCAAGTATCATCAGCGGCGACGAGATGATTGCAAATCTGACCACGGGAACCGCGACGATGTCAGGGCGTGTCAAAACCATTCTGCAACAAGGTGGCAACTGATGAACCGGCCCGAACTCTCCATCGCTGAAGGTTCTTCCGGTCTGAAGATCGAAAAGCTACGAAAGTCTTATCGCAAGAAGACCGTCATTCGCGATGTGTCCATGGAATTGAACCGCTCCGAGGTCGTAGCGTTGCTAGGCCCGAACGGATCGGGCAAGACCACCACTTTTTATTCTGTCGCGGGTCTGGTTTTCCCCGAAGCGGGCACGGTCACGATTGATGGGCAGAGCGTCACGACCCTGCCGATGTATCGTCGTGCCCGGATGGGGATCGGATATCTGCCGCAGGAGATGTCGATTTTCCGCGGGATGAGCGTTGAAGACAACATCGCTTCGGTTCTAGATATCACGGTTAAACATGCCCATCGCCGCAAGGAGCGGCTGGAAGAGCTGCTATCGGACTTTTCCATCGAACACCTGCGCCGAGCGCCTGCATTGGCATTGTCCGGCGGGGAACGCCGCCGGGTCGAAATTGCGCGCTGTCTGGCCGCCGATCCGAAATATCTTCTGTTGGACGAACCATTTGCGGGTGTCGATCCGATCAGTGTCGGTGATATCCGGCATCTAGTGGCCGATCTGAAAAAGCGTGGCATCGGAGTACTGATCACGGATCATAACGTCCGGGAAACGCTGGAGATTGTGGACCGGGCCTATATCCTGCATGATGGCCAGGTTTTGATGTCAGGCACGCCCGACGAAGTTGTCGAAAACGAAAATGTTCGCCGGGTCTATCTGGGTGAAAACTTCCGTATTTCATAAGGTTGTGCGGAGATGCGCCTGACGCATGACGGAAATCACGTATATACACACCTGTTTTGATTGACTCTTCCCTCACCTCTTGGCTCAATTGGCATATGGCATTTCTTCGGTTCCAAACTGGATCTCGATCTCCCTTCGTTGAAGGGCCGGGCCAACGGCAACCGCAGAACCTGCCGATACCCCCCACCCGATAAAAACAAGTCAGTCGCGTTACGCGGCGTCAGAATGGGTGTGAATTGTGAAGGAGATCACATGCGTTACCAAATCAGCGGAAAACAGATCGACATCGGTGCGGCCCTGCAGACCCATGTGCAGACCGAACTGGGCGAGGTCGTGGGCAAATATGCCCAGCGGCCTACAGACGCCAATGTCGTCTTTTCCCGTTCGGCGCATGAATATGTATGCGAAACCACCGTGCATCTGTCGACCGGCCTGACCGCACAGGCCAAGGCGCACGCGACCGAGATCTACGCGGCATTCGAAGGCTGCTGCGACAAGATGGAGACACAACTGCGACGCTATAAGCGCCGCCTGAAAGACCACCATAAGGATCGGTCCGAGCCGGTTGAACTCTTTGGCGCGTCCTCTTATATCCTCGCCTCTGACGAATCGGAGACGGCAGACGAACCCGAATCGCTGCAGCCTATGATCGTGGCTGAGATGGAAACCAAGATCCCATCGCTCAGTGTTGGTGAAGCCGTCATGCAGATGGAACTCGCTGGTGCTCCGGTACTGGTGTTCCGAAATGAGAACAAGGACGGATTGAATGTCGTTTATCGCCGCGAGGACGGCAATATCGGTTGGATCGATCCGTAACAGGCAAGACAAATCGGCCTGCCCCCGAATAGCCGGGGGCATGGCTTAGGAGCAAAATGATGGAGCTTTCGAGCATTCTAAAGCCAGAAGCGGTGCGTGTACTGTCCGCTGCTTCCAGCAAGAAGCGTTTGTTTCAGGAAATTGGCGATGTGGGCGCCGCGACGCTTGGGCTGGATGCTCAGACGATCGTAGACAGCCTGCTTGAGAGGGAGAGCCTTGGACCAACTGGTGTTGGACATGGTGTTGCACTTCCGCACGCACGGCTTTCTGAACTGGAATCGGTTTCGGGCGTGTTTGTCATGCTGGAAAAGCCCATCGACTTCGGTTCGGTCGACCGTCAGCCGGTCGATTTGGCGTTTTCCCTGTTTGCGCCAGAAGAGGCGGGGGTTGAACACCTTAAGGCACTGGCGTTGGTCTCGCGCACGCTGCGCGAGCAATCGGTCTGCGCCAAGCTGCGGGCCAACCCTGACCCGGTAAAGCTGTATGCCATTCTGACTGAAGCGCAATCGATGCAAGCTGCCTGATTGGCCCACTTATCAACAAATAAAGCCCCCGATTTGTCGGGGGCTTTATTTGTTTCATTAGCTGGCGTGATCAGCCGCCGGATCCCATTTCCAGCGTCCACCAGATCTTGCCACCGCCTTCTTGGTGCCAGGCGAATCCCATCTGGGTGGCGCGCGGGTCCATGATCACAGCACGAGGACCGGGTTCCTGCATCCATGCGGCCAGCGTTTCGGTCTCGGTCTCAAAGGTTTCCGAGATCGCTTCACCCAGGAATGTACCGAAGTAACCGGCGCGCGCCGCGCGATCCAACGGAGACGAACCGTCCGAACCAAAATGCCAGGGCCGATTCTGTCGCGCCATGTCTTTCGCATGAGTGGCGGCAGCTGCATTCAGTTGCGAGTTCAATTGGACCTGTTGCAAGCCAGATGCCTGCCGCAAGGCATTCACCGAATCCAGCATTCTAAACTGCAGCTTTTCAGGGTTGCCACGAATTTTGTACACGGATGGCAGCGGCCTGCCATCGGCGCCAATAGCGGATGTGCCCGAATCGGTACATGCCGCAAGTGCGACAAAACAAATCGCTAGTAGAGAAAGAATACGTGTCATGATCGGCCTAAATATTGTGTCGAGAAGGGAAATAGCCTGCTTGACCGCCCGGAGCAAACCTACAATGCCCCAACCTTGCGTGATTCTGCCGGTTTGATTTGCGACTGAAGCATTCTGGCCATAAAATGCCTTAGATTTTGCATTTGCTGTTAGCAGAGGACCGATCTCCATGGTCAAGAAACATATTCTTACATCGACGCGCCGGGGATTCCTGGCCGGTGCAACCGCCAGCTTGGCCTCGCCTGCGTTGGCTCAGTATATTCCGGGCGACCCGCTACGCCCCGCCCCGGAACCGGAAGCGCCGGTACGCCGCAATGTGTCGGGATTCCGTGCGCTGGACTGGCAGCCTTATTTTTCGAACACAAGAAACGGTGCCATTCTGGTGGATACTGTATCCAGAGCGCTGCATTATTGGTCAGATGATCAATCCGTATACAAACTGTACCCCTCTTCGGTGCCTCTGACCGAGGAATTGACCCGTCGCGGACGCACCAGTGTCATTCGCAAGGTGGAAGGCCCAAGCTGGTCACCGACGCCATCGATGAAGAAGCGCAACCCTGAATGGCCGGATTATATTCCGCCGGGTCCCGATAACCCGCTGGGAACACACGCTTTATATCTGAGCTGGAAGTATTATCGCATCCATGGCACCCACGATACGCGTAAAATTGGACGCCGGTCGTCGAACGGGTGCATTGGCTTGTTCAACGATGACATCGCCGAACTGTTTTCTATGGCCAAGGTCGGCACGCAAGTGTTGCTAATTTGACGACATTTTCGCGCACGAACCCGCTTGCGGGACAAGTTGCAATTGCAATCCGCCTGCATTGCTGATTAGAAAAACTCACGAGGTAAGTCTTAGATGCGTGGTTTCGCTATTGGGAATCGCGCAAATTCTGGAGGTTAATATGAAGAAACTCGTTCTCGCTGCTGCTCTGACTGCTGCTGCTTCGACTGCATATGCTGGCAACCTGGAAGAGCCGGTTGTTGAAGCACCTGTTGTTGTCGAAGAGACCCAAGGTTCGTCGCAGGGCATCATCCTGCCGCTGATCCTGCTGGTTGTTGTTGCCGCAGCTGTTGCAGCAAGCTAAGTCGACGAGACTTTATGCACTTAAAAGGCGGTGGTGCAAACCACCGCCTTTTTTCGTGTCTGGTGAAAGCGCGTGATTAGTCTAACCAACCACGCAGATTGTCTTCGATCACTTTACTCAGCGCGGCGATATGCGAATCATCGTCGTTAAGGCAAGGGATATAGGTGAACGATTCACCACCCGCCTCTTTGAAGCTCTCTTTGATCTCCTCGTTGATCTCTTCCAGCGTCTCAATGCAATCGGCAGAGAAGGCAGGTGCGATGACGGCGATGTTCTTCTTACCCTGACGCGCCAGATCAGCCACGTGATCAACGGTGTAGGGCTTCAGCCATTCTTCCGGTCCAAAGCGCGATTGAAAGGTCGAGATCAGCTGATCATCCGTCCATCCCAGACGCTCTTTCAGTAGCCTTGATGTTTTCACGCATTGGCAGTGGTAGGGGTCCCCTTGCTGCAAATAACGCTGGGGCATCCCGTGATACGAGCAGACCAAGACATCCGGTTTTGTCTCCATATCTGCATAGGCGCGCTCGACCGAGCTCGCCAACGCATCGATATAGGCAGGTTCGTCGAAATAGGCCGGAACAGTTCGGCTGGCAGGCTGCCATGACTCTTTCATCAACGCGCGGAAGAACTGATCATTTGCTGTAGCAGTCGTGGCACCGGCGTATTGCGGGTAGAGCGGGAAGAACAGGATGCGATCACAGCCTTCTTCTACCATCTCCCGGACCTTCGACGGAGTTGAAGGATTGCCGTAGCGCATGCAAAAATCCAGCATCACCCGATCGCCATACCGCTGCTGCATCGCTGCGCGCAGCTTGGCAGTCTGATCTTTGGTGATCGTCATCAACGGGCTTTCGCCCTTATCGTGATTCCAGATTGACTTGTACGCCTCACCCGAACTGAAAGGCCGCTTGGTCAGAATGATGCTTTGCAGAATCGGCTGCCACTTCCACGCCGGGTAGTCGATCACGCGCTTGTCCGACAGGAACTCGTTCAGATACCGCCGCATAGGCCAATAACTGTGGTCATCTGGAGTTCCCAGATTAGCCAGCAGGATGCCGACGCGGCCCATCTTGACCTTGGGATGGTCTGCAGGGGCATGGGTTGGACGAGTGGCATCAAACATTGAAAGCTTCCTGATTTGTGGTGTCTGGCCTGAGATATAGGGAAAAGGCCGGTCGTCAATCGGGCAGTTTGCCCTCATCCGTACCTAGCGCATCAGCCAGCCGCATCTTGGCGGATCCCGGACGCAAAGGTTTGGGTTGGCTGTCATCGGGGGTCCAGCCCGTCAGACAGATCAATTCAAATGTTGCCGTCAGGCGGCCCTGTGGCGATTTGTAATGTCCGGCATAGATGTCTTGCGCTTTGTCAAAAACAGCACGTCGGGTCGCGTGTTTCAGGCGATCGGCCAATGCGTTGGTTTCTCCCATTGCACGCAGATCACGCATCAGATGCAGCAGATCGCGGTATTCCGCAGACAGTGTCGCCTTGTCGGCGACGGGTAAAGCCAGCCCGGCCCGCTGCAGCAGCCCCCCCAGATCACGAAGCTCGGCCATAGGAGCAATACGGGGGCTGAGACCGCCAGTCACCTCGATCTCGGCTTGACCCAAAGCCGCGCGTAATTCCTTAAGGGTGTCGCCCCCTAAACATACCGCTAACAGCAATCCGTCGGATTTTAGGGCGCGATGGCATTGGATCAGTTGCCCGACCGGGTCGTTTGCCCAATGCAGTGCCATCGCATGTATCAAGAGATCATGCGCTCCTGGAGTTAGGTCGAGAACATCTTCATCCCTGATCACCCGGGCCTCGGGCCACAACCCCTCCCAGATATGAGGGAAGGGGGTCACGACGGCGGGGGCCTTAAAGGTTTTGTTAACCATGGACAGACGATCCTGCACTTCGTCGACAGCGGCACGGTGCAGGAAAAGCGCGTCGTCCCGCGCGCGGCTGCGGTGAAGCGCAAGGACGGCGCGGTCAAACAGAGAGGGTGTAGTGTCGGACGGAAGCTTCATAAGCCGCAAGTATCGCATTCGTCAGGGGATTCAAACCGCTGTCGAGATGATCTACCCACCGCGTTGCCTGTCCTGCGGAGCACTGACCGAATCCGATTTCGGCCTCTGCGGCGCATGCTGGCGCGACACGCCGTTCATCGGTGGCACAGTCTGCGAAAGCTGCGGCATGCCACTTCCCGGCGCGCAGGACGGACACCGGATTGAATGTGATGACTGCCTCAGGGCACCACGCGCGTGGCAGCATGGTCGGGCAGCGTTGCTGTATCAGGGGGGCGCGAAGGCACTTATACTTGCCTTTAAGCACGGGGATCGGCCTGAGCTGGCCCGCCCTGCCGCCCGCTGGATGGCCCAAGCCGGGCAAGAGCTGTTGCACCCGAACATGCTGATCGCGCCGGTTCCGCTGCACTGGTCCCGGCTGATCAAGCGTCGCTACAATCAATCGGCGCTGCTGGCGGGGCATCTGGGTCGGGCAACGGAGTTGAGTGTCTGCCCCGATCTTCTGGTACGCACGGTACGCACCCCTGTTCTGGATGGAAAAACTGCTGTTGAGCGATCCCTTGCGCTGTCCAACGCCATATCCCTGCACCGAAAACGTGCTCCCATGATCAGAGGCCGGGATATTCTTCTGGTCGATGATGTTATGACCTCGGGTGCGACGTTGGACGCCTGCGCGCGTGTCTGTCGCGCGTCAGGGGCAAATCATATTTTCGTGTTGGTACTGGCGCGCGTTGCCAAGGATGCCTAATTCGCCCAAGAATGTGCGAAACCCAAAGGGACGGAATATGAAGCCGGTAGAAATCTACACCTCGCCGCTGTGCGGCTTTTGTCATGCGGCCAAGCGGTTGTTGAAACAGAAAGGCGTCGAATTCAAGGAAATCGACGTGCTGATGCATCCGAAACGCAAACCAGAAATGATCCAGCGCGCGGCAGGAAAACGCACTGTGCCGCAGATTTTTGTGGGCACCACCCATGTTGGTGGGTGCGACGATCTTTACGAGCTTGAACGTCAGGGCAAGCTGGACCGCCTGCTGGCGGCTTGATGAAAACCGCTTTGCTGCAGATCACCGCGTCGGATGATCCGACCGAGAATCTGGACATGGTGCGAACCATGATGGCCGATGCGGCTGCGCAAGATGCGCAGTTCATTCTGACGCCTGAAGTCACGAATTGCGTCTCAACCAGCACCACTCGGCAGCGCGAGGTTTTGCAGCATGAAGAAGACGATATCACTCTGGCGGGCCTTGGCGAACAGGCCGCCAATTTGGGTGTGTGGCTGCTCATCGGGTCACTAGCGATCAAAACGCATGATGCCGATGGCCGCTTTGCCAACCGTAGCTTCATGATCGACCCGCAGGGGCAGATCGTGGCGCGGTATGACAAGATTCACATGTTCGACGTGCAGGTCACGGAATCCGAGACCTTCCGCGAATCGAAGAACTACCGCCCCGGTCAGAAAGCGGTGATTGCCGACACCGATTTCGGTAAAGTAGGACTGACCATCTGCTATGATATTCGATTTCCCTACCTGTATGCCGCTTTGGCGCAGGCAGGCGCGCGGATTCTCACTGTCCCGGCGGCGTTTTCGCCGGTCACTGGTGCGGCTCATTGGGAAGCGCTGCTACGCGCGCGGGCCATTGAGACCGGCTGCTGGGTGCTGGCTCCGGCACAAACGGGTGAGCACCCTAAAACTCGTGGCAAGACGCGATATACACACGGCCACAGTATGGTTGTCGCCCCGTGGGGAAAGGTGCTGATCGACGCAGGCACCGATCCGGGCATTCACTTTTTTGATTTGGATGATAGGTCTGTTACAGAGGCGCGACGACGCGTGCCTTCACTAACACATGTCCGCCCCTTTGACGGACCCTGATCCAGAACCGGACCATGACTGACGAAAAAAATGCCCTTGCGGTCACGCTTTTCAGCGAGATCCTGACCGCCGATCAGCTATTGCGCAACCGGCTGAGCCGGGTGCTGCCCAAGGGCATGGAAATCTCGCATTTCTCGGTGCTGAACCATCTGGTGTTTGTCGGCGACGAGCGCACCCCGGCGCAACTTGCCAACACGTTCCATGTGACGCGCGGGGCGATGACCAACACTTTGGCCAAGCTGGAATGGGCCGGTTATATCCACATCCGCCCCGACTGGGACGACGCCCGCCGCAAGATGGTCGCCATCAGCCCCGCAGGCCGGCGCGCACGCGATCAGGCGATTTCCTCGATTGCCCCGCTGATCAACCGCGTGGTCGGAGAGCTGGGGCTGGAGCGGGTGCGCAGCACGCTGCCCGTGCTACGGGATTTGCGGTTGCAGTTGGAGGGGGAGTAGGGGCTTTACGCCAACTGCGCCAAAGGATCGTAAAAGATGACGGATGAAATTTGGGTTTCAGACATTACCGTCGGGATGGACCTGCAGAGGCCATTCCGGGCGCTTGTCCCCGATGATTTTCCTGAAGAACCAAGTGAACGCTTCAAGGCCTTCAGGTGGCAACCCGGATCAGGTTATCATGCGAATCTGTATCGTTGGCAGCGCCACGGGGAGCCGCTGGAGCAGCAGGATATCTTGCCGGATTTCTTTCAAGAGGTTGCTCCTGAAGATCATGATTTTGAGCCTCACTAGGGGAAGTATTCTCCTGTAATCAATTTGTTTGGAATTCTGGCGATCCGATCAGATGTGGCTGATATCCTCAAAAATCTCGAATTAGGGCAAGGGGGGCTTTATCCCGTCAACCTGTTCGAAAGAGACAAGATCACACCGATTGAGCAGGACTACTCGATCCTGTGGATCGCAAACAAATCCGGCACGCTGAACATTGCTGAGTCAAAAAGTCTTCGACGAGCCCGACCCGACCGGGATGACCTTTTTCGACTTCCTGAATGGAAGGATGCCAAGCCCGGGGACGTTGTCTGCAATGCAGATGCGGCGTCCGGGATCGACATTTGGCGCGACCCGGGCGTACCACATCGCGTTTTTCTAAATGGGCGTCTCAAACACTCGTTGGACGAAGCTGGTTTTGCCTCAGCGTTTTACCTTCACCGTTTAGCCATAAAATAATCAAGCGTAGGATGGGTTTTAACCCATCGCTTAAGATCGAAAACGCTTGCAAGATGGGTTGAAAACCCATCCTACCTAGGCTTCACACTCGCCGTCACGTAATTCACGCTCAAATCCCGGTCCGAGATCGACCAGCTCCACAGGATCGGGTTGAAGACGAACCCCTTGCGGTCCACCGGTTCCAGCCCGGCCTGGCGCAGCAGGTCGAACAGCTCATCCGGGGTGATGAACTTGTTCCACTCGTGCGTGCCGCGCGGCAGCCAACGCATGACGACCTCGGCCCCGATGATGGCCATCGCGTAGGATTTTGGGTTGCGATTGATGGTTGAGCAGACCAGTAACCCGCCCGGTTTCAGCAATTGCTGCGATGCGGTCAGGAAACCCAACGGATCAGCGACGTGTTCGACCACTTCCATATTCAGCACCACATCGAACTGTTCGCCTGCGGCGGCCATGTCTTCGGCGGTAGTGTGGCGGTAGTCGATCTGCAGCCCCGATTGCTCGGCATGGATGCGAGCGACCGGCAGGTTGCCTTCGGCGGCGTCGGCGCCCACGACCGTGGCGCCCAAACGCGCCATCGGTTCGCTCAATAACCCGCCGCCGCAGCCGATATCCAGCAGGCGCAAGCCTTCGAAGGGACGCGGAGCTTTCAGATCACGGTCGAACTCGCCTGCGATCTGCTGTGTGATATAATCCAGGCGACACGGATTCAGCATGTGCAGAGGTTTGAATTTCCCATGCGGGTCCCACCATTCCGCAGCCATCGCCTCGAATTTTGCGATCTCGGACGGGTCAACCGTGTTCGGATGCGCTTGCATTCCTGTCTCCGTGTGCTCTTTTACGCTTAAGGACTATATAGGGCCGTAATGGATAAGTACCCGGACCAAAAGCGCGCAGTTCAATATCTTTACCCGCCGATCGATCCGTTCGATCAGCGCGTGGTCGATATGGGCGATGGGCACCGTATTTATGTGGAACAATGCGGTAATCCCAATGGGATACCAGTGGTGATCCTGCATGGCGGGCCGGGCGGCGGCTGCAGCCCTGCGATGCGACGGTATTTCAATCCGGATGCCTATCGGGTGATTCTCTTTGATCAGCGCGGATGTGGCCGGTCGCGGCCAACCGCGTCGGTCGAAAACAACACGACATGGCATCTGGTGGCGGATATCGAGCGTCTGCGCAAATTGTTCGACATCGAAGATTGGATCGTCTTTGGCGGCAGCTGGGGCGCGACACTGGCATTGATCTATGCCCAAACACATCCAGATCGGGTAAATCGGCTGGTATTGCGCGGCGTGTTTCTGGCCACACAGGCCGAGCTGGACTGGTTTTATGGCGGTGGTGCGGGCAAATTCTGGCCTGAACAATGGGCCAAGTTCACCTCTCTCTTGCCCGAACATGAAGTAAATGACGCAATTGCGGCCTACAACAAGCGCCTGTTTTCGGGCGACCGCGCGACCGAGATCCTGTATGCTCGCGCCTGGTCACATTGGGAAAACGCTTTGGCCTCGATCCACACCAACGGGTCGGTCGGGGAAAGCCCCGGCGAATACGCGCGAACTTTTGCGCGGCTTGAGAATCACTATTTCACGAACAAGGCGTTTCTTGAGTATGACGGGCAAATTCTGGATCAGATGGACCGGATTGCCCATATTCCCGGTCATATCGTTCAGGGACGCTATGACATGATCTGCCCACCGCAGGCTGCATGGAACCTGTCCGAGCGCTGGCCCAATGTCGAACTGAAGATGGTGCGGCAGGCCGGTCACGCCCTGTCAGAACCGGGCATCAGCGCGGAACTGGTTCGGATCATGGATCGCGTGTCGGAGGAAACGGTATGACTCGCATCGACCGTCGCGCATTATTTGCCTCGGGCGCCGCCGCCGCTTTGCTGGCGGCGACAGGAGCGTCTCTGGCCGATACGCCGAAACAGGGTGGCACCTTGCGGCTGGCGGTGCCACGCGACAACAGTCTGGAACAGGTGGCTCGGGGCGCAGTCTTTGACAGCCTGACCGAGATCGCGCCCGATGGTACCCTGCGCGGAGAGCTGGCTACAAATTGGCAGACAGATGCTGATGCGCGGGTCTGGAACTTTGATCTGCGCGATGATGCTGTGTTCCACGATGGCACCAAGCTGGACGTGAACGATGTTCTAGCTGTTCTGGAAGATATTGGTCAGGCCGAGGCCATTGCACCTGATCGTGTGCAGTTGCAATTGGCTGAGGGCAACCCGGGACTACCATTCTTGCTGGCTGGGTCACGGTTTGTCATTGCGCGAGGGGGCGTGACGCCACTGGCTCTGGCCAACGGCACAGGATGCTACCGGGTTGAGCGGGCCGAGGATGAACGTCATTTCCGCGCACGCAGGGTGTCCAATCACTACAAAAGCGGAACGGCAGGATGGGTCGATACGCTTGAGATTATCGTGATCCCGGACGCCGGGGTGCGGGCCGAAGCATTGCGCGATGGATATGTAGATATCGCAGCGCTCCCGGCTGGTGAGGAGCTAACCGCGCAACGCGGGCTGCGATTTCATCCGTCTGAGGCCGAGATGGCGTTGGCAATGGCCTCTCATGTCGGTATGCCGCGCCAGATCAGCCGGGCTGCGCTGGATGATGGGCGCATCGCCGAACGGTGGTGGCTGGCGTAAATTTGATCACGATTTGCGCCGGGGGTTGCAGACTCAGGAACTCCTGCGTATATGCAGTTGCAACAGCGGCGCGTCGGACTTCTGGTCCGGGGCTCCACCGGAAAATTCGACGGGCCGCGCGCCCGTTTTTTTGTGCCCGATAACAGGGTAGAGAACCTGAATGACAAACGACCTGATAGCCAAAGCTGCCATCGACCGGCGACTGGCCGAGATCATCACCCCTGTGATCGAGGATCTGGGGTATGAGCTTGTCCGCATTCGGCTGATGAGCGGCAAGACCACCACGATGCAGATAATGGCAGACAAGCCCGATGGCGGAATCGAAGTGGATGACTGCGCCGAGATTTCCAATGCGGTCAGCGCCACGCTGGATGTCGAAGACCCCATTTTGGACGCCTACACGCTTGAAGTTTCCAGCCCTGGAATTGACCGTCCTCTGACCCGTCTCAAAGATTTTGAGACGTTCGAAGGGTATGAGGCCAAGATCGAAACCGCAGAACTGATCGACGGTCGCCGCCGCTTCAAGGGCGAATTGGCCGGGATCGAAGGGGATGAGGTTCTGATCAACATCCCCGAGGGAGACGAGACCATTACCATCGGTCTGCAATTTGACTGGCTGAGCGACGCCAAGCTGGTTCTGACCGATGACCTGATCAAGGAAATGCTGCGCCAGCGCAAAGACGCTGGTGCCCTGAACGAAAACGCTTTCGACGAGATTGAGACCGAAGGGTCCGAAGAGGAGACGAACTGATGGCAATCACCTCAGCCAACCAGCTGGAGCTGCTGCAGACCGCCGAGGCCGTGGCCCGCGAAAAGATGATCGACCCCGGTCTGGTTGTCGAAGCGATGGAAGAATCGCTCGCCCGTGCCGCCAAGAGCCGTTACGGCGCCGAGATGGACATCCGCGTCAGCATCGACCGCAAGACCGGCAAGGCGACCTTTACCCGTGTCCGCACCGTGGTCGAGGATGAAGAGCTTGAGAACTATCAGGCCGAGATGACCGTCGAGCAGGCCAAGCAGTACATGGAGACGCCAGAGGTTGGTGACGTCTTCGTTGAAGAAGTCCCGCCCGTGGAAATGGGCCGTATCGCTGCTCAGTCCGCCAAGCAGGTCATCTTGCAAAAGGTTCGCGAAGCCGAGCGTGATCGTCAGTACGAAGAATTCAAGGATCGTGCAGGCACCATCATCAACGGTGCGGTCAAGCGTGAAGAGTTCGGCAATGTGATCGTCGATCTGGGCGGTGCCGAGGCTGTTCTGCGCCGCAATGACAAGATCGGTCGCGAAAGCTATCGCCCGAACGACCGTGTGCGTGCCTACATCAAGGAAGTCCGCCGCGAGGTTCGTGGCCACCAGATATTCCTGTCGCGCACTGCGCCGGAATTCATGGCTGAGCTGTTCAAGATGGAAGTACCGGAAATCTATGACGGCATCATCGAGGTCAAGGCCGTTGCTCGTGATCCCGGCTCGCGCGCCAAGATTGCCGTGATTTCTTATGACGGCTCGATTGACCCAGTCGGTGCCTGCGTCGGTATGCGCGGTAGCCGCGTGCAGGCCGTTGTGAACGAGCTGCAGGGCGAAAAGATCGACATCATTCCGTGGAACGAAGATCAGCCGACTTTCCTTGTGAACGCTCTGCAGCCCGCCGAAGTTTCAAAGGTGGTTCTGGACGAAGAAGCCGGCAAGATCGAAGTTGTGGTTCCCGAGGAGCAACTGAGCCTCGCCATTGGCCGTCGTGGTCAGAACGTGCGTCTGGCCAGCCAGCTGACCAATCTGGACATCGACATCATGACCGAAGCCGAAGAATCGGCGCGCCGTCAGAAAGAATTCGAGGCCCGTACCCAGTTGTTCATGGAAACGCTGGATCTGGACGAATTCTTCGCTCAGCTGCTGGTTTCTGAAGGCTTCACCAACCTCGAAGAAGTGGCATATGTTGAAATCGACGAACTGCTGGTCATCGACGGTGTGGATGAAGGTACCGCGCAAGAACTTCAGACACGTGCACGCGAATTCCTGGAAGCTCAGGCCAAGGCGGCGCTGGATGCAGCCCGTGCGCTGGGTGCCGAGGACAGTCTTATTGAATTCGAGGGCCTGACACCCCAGATGGTAGAGGCGCTGGCCAAGGATGATGTGAAGACTCTGGAAGACTTCGCAACCTGCGCCGACTGGGAACTGGCCGGTGGCTGGACCACGGTCGATGGCGAACGCATCAAGGATGATGGTGTACTGGAGCCCTTCGGCGTGACGCTGGAAGAGGCGCAGGATCTGGTCATGACCGCGCGCATCATGCTGGGTTGGGTCGATCCGGCCGAGCTGGAGCAGGCCGAAGAAGACGGTGAAGCAACCGATGAGGAGGTCGAGGCCTGATCTCAGGCCTCGGGTGGCTGACATGGGTCGCGGTGGCGTCCATAAGGATCGGTCGGAAGGCCCTGAACGCAAGTGCATCGCCACGGGCGAGGTTCAGCCTAAATATGGCTTGATCCGCTTTGTAACGGGGCCCGACGGTCAGGTTTTTCCCGATGTTGCGGCAAAACTGCCGGGGCGTGGGGTTTACGTGGCGGCGGATCGCGCGGCGCTGGACAAGGCGGTGAACAAGAAACTGTTCTCGCGCGGGTTTAAGGCACAGGTGAGTGCCGCCAAGGACCTGACCGATGAGGTCGAGAAACAGGTGGCGCGTCGTGTGATCGAACTGATCAGTCTGGCGCGCAAATCCGGAGATGCGGTCGCCGGGTATGAAAAGGTCAAGTCGTGGCTGGACCGGGAAGAGGCCCAGGTGCTGATTCAGGCCTCAGACGGATCGGGGCGCGGCAAGTCGAAACTCAGCACGCCGCACTTCGGGAAATACATCGGCTGGCTGACCGCAGACGAGCTTGGGGCGGCATTTGGGCGCCAAACCGTGATTCATGCGGCCTTGGCCTCTGGCGGACTCGCCAAACGTGTTGTAGAGGAAGCGCAGCGCCTGCGTGGCTTGCGCGAAAAGGATGACGGCGGCAAGGGCCGCTCGGAAGGGTAAGAAGCTTTATGAGCGATAGTGACGGCAAAAAGACATTGGGTCTTCGTGGCGGGGCACGCCCCGGAAATGTGAAACAGAGTTTCAGCCACGGACGCACCAAGAATGTCGTGGTGGAGACCAAACGCAAACGCGTGGTCGTTCCCAAGCCGGGCGCGACCAAACCAAGTGGTGGTGCGACACCTTCGGGTGATCCTTCGCGTCGCCCAGCGGGTATTTCCGATGCGGAAATGGCGCGTCGTATGAAGGCGTTGCAAGCCGCCAAGGCACGTGAGGCTGAAGAGGCCGCTGCCCGTGAGGCGCAGGAAAAGGCGCGCGAAGAAGAACGCGCACGCCGCCGGGCCGAACAAGAGGCCAAGGAACGCGAGCAGCGTGAAGCTGAAGAGCGTGCCCGTGCCAAGGCCGAAGAGGAAGAACGCAAGCGTAAAGAGGCCGAGGAAGCAGCCCAGCGTGCTGCCGCAGCCCCGGCACCCGCCGAGCCCAAGGCAGCACGCAGCCCATCCAGCAAGCCTGCACCTGCTGCGGCACCGCGCAAGCAGGATCGCGAGCGTGAGCAGCGTGGCCGTGGCAAGGGCCGTGACGACAACCGCCGCTCGGGCAAGCTGACACTTGGTCAGGCCACTGGCGGCGAAGGCAATCGCCAACGCTCAATGGCCGCGATGAAGCGCAAGCAGGAGCGTGCGCGCCAGAAGGCCATGGGCGGCACGGTCGAGCGGGAAAAGGTGATCCGCGACGTTCAGCTGCCCGAGGCGATCATGGTCTCGGAACTGGCCAACCGTATGGCCGAGCGCGTCGCTGACGTTGTCAAATCGCTGATGCAGATGGGCATGATGGTCACGCAGAACCAGACCATCGACGCTGACACGGCTGAACTGATCATTGAAGAATTTGGCCACAAGGTCACGCGTGTGTCCGATTCGGACGTTGAAGACGTCATCAAAGAGGTCGAAGACAGCGATGACGATCTGCAGCCGCGTCCGCCGGTCATCACCATCATGGGTCACGTTGACCACGGCAAAACCTCGTTGCTGGATGCGATCCGCGACGCGCGTGTTGTTGCCGGCGAAGCTGGTGGCATCACCCAGCATATCGGCGCCTATCAGGTGAAAACCGATGGTGGCACCACGCTGACCTTCCTGGATACACCGGGACACGCGGCCTTTACCTCAATGCGCTCGCGCGGGGCTCAGGTCACGGATATCGTGGTTCTTGTTGTTGCCGCCGACGACGCGGTGATGCCGCAGACGATCGAGGCGATCAACCACGCCAAAGCGGCCGAAGTGCCAATGATCGTGGCGATCAACAAGATCGACAAGCCCGACGCGAACCCCGACAAAGTCCGCACTGACTTGTTGCAGCACGAAGTGATCGTCGAGAAGATGTCGGGTGAGGTTCAGGACGTTGAGGTCTCGGCCATGACTGGTCAGGGTCTGGACGAATTGCTGGAAGCCATTGCGCTGCAGGCCGAGATTCTGGAACTGAAAGCCAACCCAGATCGCGCCGCCCAAGGTGCCGTGATTGAGGCGCAGCTGGATGTGGGCCGTGGCCCCGTCGCTACCGTTCTGGTTCAGAACGGCACGCTGCGTCAGGGCGATATCTTTGTCGTGGGTGAGCAGTACGGTAAGGTGCGTGCGCTGATCAACGACAAGGGCGACCGCGTCAAAGAAGCTGGCCCCTCAGTTCCGGTTGAGGTTCTGGGGCTCAACGGCACGCCCGAAGCAGGTGACGTTCTGAACGTGACCGAGACCGAAGCGCAGGCCCGTGAGATCGCTGCTTATCGTGAGCAAGCCGCCAAGGACAAACGCGCCGCCGCCGGTGCCGCGACCACCCTTGAACAGCTGATGCAGAAGGCGAAGGAAGACGAAAACGTCACTGAGCTGCCTATTCTGATGAAAGCGGATGTGCAGGGCTCTGCCGAAGCCATCGTTCAGGCGATGGAGAAGATCGGCAACGACGAAGTGCGCGTACGCGTTCTGCACTCGGGTGTTGGTGCGATCACCGAGACGGATGTCGGCCTGGCCGAAGCCTCTGGTGCACCGATCTTTGGCTTCAACGTGCGTGCGAACGCATCGGCGCGGAACACTGCGAACCAGAAGGGCGTCGAGATCCGGTATTACTCGGTGATCTACGATCTGGTTGATGACGTGAAAGCAGCCGCATCGGGCCTGCTGAGCGCCGAGATTCGCGAAAAGTTCATCGGTTACGCCGAGATCAAAGAGGTCTTCAAGGTTACCGGTGTTGGCAAAGTTGCCGGCTGTCTGGTCACCGAAGGTGTTGCCCGCCGCTCGGCTGGCGTACGCCTGCTGCGCGACAACGTGGTGATCCACGAAGGTACGCTGAAGACCCTCAAGCGCTTCAAGGATGAAGTGGCCGAAGTTCAGTCGGGTCAGGAATGCGGTATGGCGTTCGAGAACTACGACGATATTCGCGCCGGCGACGTGATCGAGATTTTCGAACGCGAAGAGGTCACGCGTACGCTGGACTGATCCGGTTCAGAGAAGAAACTTGAAGCAGCGGCCCCACGAGGCCGCTGTTTTCTTTTGCCGGTTACTCGCCGCGCGACGACAGAAACGTGCCCGATGGCATGATGATGTCGAAGTGGTGTTTACCCTTCTGCAGATCAAAACTGACCGAATGCCCGGCCTTGCGCAGTAATTCCGCGTAGTCACGGCTTTGGCGGATGAACTCGGGCGTATCCCGCTCGGCGACGGTTACCCTGTAACGCGGTCCCGGTGCGGGCAGGTTGAGGCAGGGTGAGAGATCGTGAACCTCGACCTTGGTCAGTTGCAGCGGATCATTCACCGAGGTCAGGCTGATCGGAACAAGGTCATAGATCCCGCTAATCAGGATCACATTGCGCACCCGAAGGCCAGCCTGCGCAAATGCCTTTGAAGACGTCGCCATGACCATCGCGACCAGATGGGCGCCTGCACTATGGCCTGAAAGTGTGATGTTTGATGGATCAAAACCCAGTGTTTCGGCCTGTGACGCGAGCCACAACAAGGCGGTACGGCATTCTTCGACCATCTGCCCCAATCTGGCATCGGGGGCGAGCGTATAATTCAGCGTGGCAAAGGCTTGCCCGTTCTCATGCAATACCGGTGCCATAGGGGCCGACTCACGCTGGCTAAGCGCCTGCCAATAGCCACCATGAATAAAGACATGCAAAGGCGCGTTGGCGCCAGGTGCGGGGAAGAAATCCAGAACTTGCGTCGGGCTGTCGCCATAGGAACGGTTTTCCTGCATCCTAATTTCAGACCGTGCCTGTGCGCTGAGGGCAGAATAGCTGGCTAGATATGGCGTCAGATCACCGCCAATCATTGAGCTAGGGGAATACTCCTGCTCGAGCTCTTCTTGGGTGAATCCGCGATACAGCATGGCCTATTCCCCAGTATACATCAGTTCGGTTCGCACGTCGTAGAGGTCGTGGAAGAACCGCAACTCCAGCGCCTTGCGCAGGAAGGCCACGCCGCTAGATCCACCCGTTCCGGGCTGCATTCCGATCACGCGCTCAACCGCGGTTGCATGATCGAATCGCCACCTCTGGAACAGAGATTCCACATCCATCAGTTTTTCGGCCAGCGCGTAAAGATCCCAGTATTGTTCCGTGTTGCGGAACACTTCGACCCAGATTTTGACGATACGCGGATCGCCGGAATAGGGCTTTGCGTAATCCCGCTCGATCAGCTCATGCGGCACGTCAAACCCTTGCCGGGCCAGCATCCGCAGCACTTCGTCATAGAGCGAGGGTTTGGTAAGAGCCGCGTTCAGCATCTCCATCACTTCTGGGTCATGCGCATGCACTTTCAGGGTCGCGGGATCTTTGTTGCCCAGAATGAACTCGATTTGGCGATAGCCATAGCTTTGAAAGCCTGACGAACTACCTAATGCGTCCCGAAACGTCATGTAGTCCGCGGGAGTCATAGTCAGTAGCGTCTCCCACGCGGCGATCAACTGCCGTTGGATCGCTTTGATCCGGTCGAGGTTCTTCATCGCGGGACCGAAATCGTCCTGCTGCAGGAACCGGCGGACTTCGACAAGTTGATGGTGCATCAGTTTCAGCCACAGTTCGCTGACCTGATGAATGATGATGAACAACATCTCATCAGGTTGGGCCGGGTCCTGAAAGGTCTTTTGCAGGTTCAGCAGAGTCTTAAGTTGCAGAAAATCCCCATAGCTTTTGCGGTGAGTTTCTGTGAAATCGGTGACCAGAGACTCTTCGATTCCCCGTTCTGTATACCTGTCTTTGTCGCCCATGTGCTCCTCCAGACGCGCGGATTTATCCATGTTTAGGGACAAAACCCGCACGGTTCCAGAGCGTTAGGTCCAGTCCAGAACCACCTTGCCTGATTGCCCGGATTTCATGGCCTTGAATCCCTGAGTAAAGTCATCGACTGCGAACTGGTGGGTGATTACGCGGCTGACATCCAGCCCGTTCTGCAACATGGCGATCATCTTGTACCAGGTCTCGAACATCTCGCGCCCATAGACACCCTTGATGGTGATCGCCTTGAACACGATACGCGACCAGTCCACCGGAGATTTTCCGGGCGGAATCCCCAACAGTGCGATCTTGCCGCCCATCACCAGTGCTTCGACCATCTGGTCCAGCGCGGCTTGCGAGCCCGACATTTCAAGCCCGACATCAAAGCCCTGAGTCATGCCCAGTTCCGCGATGACATCCTGCAGATCCTCTTTGGACACATCAACTGTGCGTACCGTTGGTACCACGTGTTCGGCCAGTTTCAGGCGGTCGGGGTTGATATCGGTGATCACTACATGCCGGGCACCGGCATGACGGGCAATGGCGGCGGCCATGATGCCGATAGGGCCTGCGCCAGTAATCAATACGTCCTCGCCCAGCAGATCGAAGCTGAGTGCAGTGTGCACGGCATTGCCCAGCGGGTCGAGGATCGCCCCGATCTCATCCGGTACGTCGTCAGGCAGGGGCACCACGTTAAAGGCAGGCAGTTTCAGGTATTGCGCAAAGGCACCCTGTTCATTCACACCGATACCGCGCGTGCCGGGATCAAGGTGGAACTTGCCCGCACGGCTCTGGCGGCTGTCAGGGGTGATCAGATGCCCCTCGCCTGAACAGCGCTGGCCGACCGTCATCCCTGTCACGTTGCGACCCAATTCAACAATTTCACCCGCGAACTCGTGGCCGGTGATCATCGGGATCGGCACGGTGGCCGCAGCCCATTCATCCCAGTTCCAGATATGAATATCCGTGCCGCAAATCCCGGTCTTGTTGATGCGGATCAGAACCTCGTCGGGGCCGATCTCGGGTACTGGGGCCTGCACCATCCACAGACCTTCCTCGGGCTTGGATTTCTCAAGGGCTTTCATCGTGTTGGGCCGCATCAGATTATCCCCAATTCTTTGCCGACCCTGCCAAATGCCGCGAGCGCCCGGTCTAATTCGTCGCGTGTTAGAGCCGCATTCATCTGCGTTCTGATTCGGGCCTGACCACGCGGCACGACAGGGAAGAAAAAGCCCGAAACATAGACGCCTTCGTCAAACAATCGCGATGCCATATCCTGCGCCAGGGTCGCTTCACCCAGCATGACCGGGATGATCGGGTGTTCGCCCGGAAGTAGGTCGAAGCCCAGATTCTCTAACCCGGCGCGCCAGTACTTGGCATTGCCGAACAATTGGGCGCGCAGCATGTCACCTTCTTCAACCAGACGGATTGCCTCAAGCCCTGCGGCAACGATGGACGGCGGCAGCGAGTTTGAGAACAGATAGGGCCGCGCCCGCTGCCGCAGCAGGTCGATCACTGGCTGCGGCCCGGCGATATAACCGCCGATTGCCCCCCCAAGTGCCTTGCCCAAAGTTCCCGTCAGAATATCCACGTCGACGCCGAAGTGGTCCGGCGTGCCCGCTCCGTTTGGCCCCATAAAGCCGGTGGCGTGGCAGTCATCGACCATCACGATGGCGTCGTATTTGTTGGCCAGCTCGCGAATCTTCGGCAGATTGGCCAGATAGCCATCCATTGAGAACACGCCATCGGTTGCGATCATGATATGCCGCGCCCCGTCCTCGCGCGCTTGTTTCAGCCACGCTTCGAGGTCATTCATGTCGTTGTTCATGTAGCGATAGCGTTTTGCCTTACACAGCCGTACCCCGTCGATGATCGAGGCATGATTTAGACTGTCAGAGATAATGGCGTCTTCGGGCCCTAACAAAGGCTCAAACAACCCGCCATTGGCGTCGAAGCAGGCAGCGAACAGAATTGAATCGTCCTTGTTCAGGAACTTTGCCAGCTTCTGCTCAAGTTCACGATGAATGTCCTGCGTACCGCAGATGAACCGGACCGAGGCCATGCCGAACCCCTTGGGCTCCATTGCGCCTTTGGCGGCGTTGATCAGCGCAGGGTGATCGGCCAAACCCAGATAGTTGTTGGCGCACAGGTTGATCACCTGCTTGTCGCCCACCGTAATCTCACCGCCCTGAGGCGAGGTGATCATTCGTTCGCGCTTGTACAGACCCTCTGCCTCAATCTGCGCGAGTGTATCCGAAATATGGGACAGGAATGCATCAGCCATGGCGACCTCCGTTAATCTGAGTCGCACGTCTAACATAGCGGATGAAATTCCCAAATAGGAGAATTACAGTATTTGGGAAAAATATCCGTGAAGGCGGAATCTTGCCCGTTCAGGCGTTTTTTACGATCAGGAAAACGCGGGCCGGGTTTTCAGCGCTTATCGAATGCGTAATATCGGCGGCATACCGGGCGGTATCCCCTTGTTTCAGATCGCTGGATGCCGTTCCCGAAGTGACACGGACGGCGCCTTCCAGCACAGTCAGTTGCTCTCGTGCGCCGCGCGCATGAGGCTGGCTGTTCAGGCTCCCATTGGCCTGAAACTGAATATCATAGACCTCGTGTCCTCCGGCCTCTTCGGGGGGAGAGAGGATGCGAATCCGGCATTTCTCGCCCATATTGTCGATACTGGGCACTTCCGCTTGACGCAGCACTTCGATCTGGTCGGTCGTTTTGGCGTCTTCCAACAGTCCGGCGAAATCCACCTGCAGAGCGCGCGTCAGGTTCCACAGAGTCGAAATTGTGGGGCTGCTTTCACCACGCTCGATCTGGCTGACCATGGAACGCGAGACGCCGCTGAGGTTGGCGACCGCCTCAAGCGACAGGCCTTTGGCGCGGCGCGCCTCTTTCAATCGGGCGGGCAGGCGCGTCAGAATATCGTCTGTGTTTTCCGTCATGACGGAATCCATGGGTGTTGCGCAACGTAATGTCAATTCCGGCGTGACAGTGAGTCTAATATGAAGATCATGCTGCAGGTGCATAATGGGCGCGAGACTTGGAGGAGAAAACATGACGGACATAGTAATACTGGACGGTGCGCGCACAGCCATCGGGACCTTTGGCGGTGCGTTGGCCTCGACCGCTCCGATCGATCTGGCGACCGTGGCGACCGAGGCGGCAATGGAGCGTTCGGGCGTTGAAGGCGCGCAGATTGATCATGTTGTCTTTGGTCATGTGATCAACACCGAACCGCGCGACATGTATCTGTCGCGAGTCGCCGCAATGCAGGCGGGTATTCCGAACGGGACTCCGGCGATGAACGTGAACCGGCTGTGCGGTTCGGGGGCGCAGGCAGTAGTGTCGGCGGTGCAGGCGCTGATGCTAGGCGATGCCGAGTTTGCAGTGGCGGGCGGTGCCGAAAGCATGTCGCGCAGCCCTTATGTCGTACCGCAGGCCCGTTGGGGGGCGAAGATGGGCGATGTCAAATCGCTCGACATGATGCTGGGCGCGCTGAACTGCCCATTCGGCACCGGGCATATGGGGGTGACCGCCGAGAATGTGGCGGATGAACACCAGATCAGCCGCGAACAGATGGACGCGTTTGCGCTGACCAGCCAGACCCGTGCGGCTGCGGCGATTGAGGCCGGGTATTTCGACAGCCAAATCGCGCCGGTGCAGGTCAAGGTCAAACGCGACATGGTCGACTTCAAGGTCGATG
Organism: Ruegeria sp. AM5; assembly: GCF_056540645.1. Classification (NCBI taxonomy): domain Bacteria; kingdom Pseudomonadati; phylum Pseudomonadota; class Alphaproteobacteria; order Rhodobacterales; family Roseobacteraceae; genus Ruegeria; species Ruegeria sp. AM5. Next base: position 80,447 of record NZ_JBQFXC010000010.1, read on the forward strand.
AACATCCCAAGGCCACCACTGCCGAGGCGCTGGCCGGATTGCGCCCGGTATTCCAGAAAGATGGGCGGGTGACGGCGGGCAACGCCTCGGGCATCAATGACGGCGCGGCGGCGATGGTGTTGGCGACAGCGGATGCTGCAGAAAAGGCGGGCTTGAAACCCAAAGCGCGCGTGATTGGCTATGCCCATGCCGGCGTGCGACCCGAGGTGATGGGCATCGGCCCGGTTCCAGCTGTGCAGAACCTGTTCGCAAAAACGGGTTTGTCTGCGGATGATTTCGACGTGATCGAAAGCAACGAGGCGTTTGCGGCGCAAGCTCTGGCCGTCAATCAGGAATTGGGTCTGGACGCTGCAAAGGTGAATCCGAACGGTGGGGCTATTGCACTGGGCCATCCGGTGGGCGCCACAGGGGCGATTATCACGCTTAAGGCATTGTATGAGTTGGAGCGTATTGGCGGATCGAAAGGTCTGATCACCATGTGCATCGGCGGAGGTCAGGGGATTGCCCTCGCCATCGAGCGGCTCTGAGTTGGACCGGGGCAAGGGGGGGCTGTCTGCCCCCCATCGCGCCGGGGCGCGATTCCCCCCGAAGGTATTTTTGGCCAGATGAAGCGGTCGGGTTGGTTTAGCTGAGTGCGAAGATGACAAGCGTCGCGGCTATGCCTGCGGCCGCGCCGATCGCTGCTGGCAGAAGGTTTGCGATCAAACCAGGGGTCTTTGGGTCGTCTTTTTGAGTCTGGGCAATAAGGGCATTTTCCACCAGTCCGGGCAAGCGGGGGCCGAAACGGGCAAGCACCAGGGCGGTTTTACCGAAATCGCGCAGGGCGGCGCGGGGGCCGATGGATTGTTTGATGTAGTCTTCGACCACCGGTCGGGCGACCTCCCAGATGTTCATGTGATCATCAAGCGAGCGGGCGACGCCTTCGACCACCACCATGGTGCGTTGCAGCAGGATCAGCTCGGTGCGGGTTTCCATGCCAAAGCGTTCAGTGACTTCGAACAGGTAGCTCAGCAGCCGACCCATCGAGATATGGGTGGCGTCCATGCCGAAGATCGGCTCACCTACCGCGCGCAAGGCGCGAGCGAATTCGTCGACGTCCTGATTGGCAGGCACATAGCCTGCTTCGAAATGGACTTCAGCCACGCGTTTATAGTCGCGGCGGATGAAACCAAAGAGAATCTCGGCATATACCCGGCGAGTATATTCATCGATATGACCCATGATGCCGTAGTCATAGGCGATGATGTCCCCGTTCGCAGCGACCTTGAGGTTGCCTTGGTGCATGTCGGCGTGAAAATAGCCGTCGCGTAGCGCGTGCAATAGGAACAGGCGGAGCACGCGCTCAGCCAGATCGCGGCGATTATGTCCGGCAGCGTCCAGCGCGTTGTTATCTCCCAAGGGAATGCCATCAGCCCAGCTGAGCGTCATGACGCGGCGTGCGGATAGCGACCAGACCACCGGAGGCAGCCAGAATCCGGCATCATCCTTGGTATTGGCAGCGTATTCCGAGGCGGCGGCACTTTCCAGACGCAGGTCCAACTCGCCGCGTACTACGCCGTCGAAATGCTCGATCACTTCCATCGGGCGTAGTCGGCGCGCTCCGGGGGCGCAAAGTTGCACCATACGCGCGGCGAAATAGAACGCGTCTACATCCTTGCGGAAGGCGCGCTCGATACCCGGTCTCAGGACTTTGACAGCAACGTCTTCGCCTGTGCTGGTCAGCTTGGCCTTGTGAACCTGAGCAATCGAGGCAGCGGCGATAGGTTCACTGAACTCGCTGAATATCTCTGACGTCGGCTGGCCTAACTCTTTCTCGACCTCTGCCATTGCCTCAGCTTTGGAAAAGGGCGGCAGCTTGTCTTGCAGAACACGCAATTGCTCGGCCAACTCATTTCCCACCACGTCGGGGCGGGTCGAAAGCACCTGCCCGAATTTGATGTAAGCCGGACCCAATGCGGTCAGGGCACGGGTGGCGGGCGGCATCTCGGGGTCGCCCTTGTAGCCCAGCCATTGGAACGGTTTGCCAAGGGTATGCGCCAGAATACGTACGGCGCGCGGCGCTTCAAACGCGTCCAGCACTACATTCATGGCACCCGTGCGTTCCAGCGTGGCGCCCGTCCGGATCAGGCGAATGATGTTGTGGGGGCCGCGCATCTAGATCTTCCAGCCAGAATGCAATGCGGCAATGCCCATGCTCAGGTTGCGGTATTTGGCGTTTTCGAACCCGGCGGTGCGGACCATGTTCAGGAATGTCTCCTGGTCTGGGAACTTGCGGATCGATTCCACAAGGTACTGATAGCTGTCGTAATCGTTGGCGATCAGCTTGCCCATACGCGGGATGACATTGAAACTGTAGAGGTCGTAAAGCTTCTGCAGCCCGTCATTGGGTAACTGGCTGAACTCAAGCACCATCAGACGACCACCGGGCTTCAGAACGCGATAGGCCTCGTTCAGCGCCTCTTGCGGGCGGGTGACGTTCCGGATGCCGAAGGAGATGGTGTAGACGTCGAAGGTGTTATCCTCGAAGGGCAGCGCCATTGCATCGCCCACCACCCAATTCAGGCTGTCGGACATCTGGTCGGCCTCGGCGCGCTGGCGGCCTTCGACCAGCATCGGCTCGGTCAGGTCCAGCACGGTAGCATGGCCGTGGCCTGCGCGCTTCAGAAAGCGGAACGAGATATCGCCGGTGCCGCCCGCCACATCCAGAAGCCGCTGACCGGCGCGCGGGGCAAGCCAGTCCATCATCGCGTCTTTCCAGACCCGGTGGATGCCCATCGACATCACGTCGTTCATCACGTCGTATTTCGAGGCGACCGAGTTGAACACGCCCTGTACGCGGCCGGCTTTTTCAGCCTCGCGCACGGTTTCGAACCCGAAATGAGTGGTCTTGTCGTTGGTGTCGGACATTTGCCTTGCCGTTTGTCGAATTTCGCCTCTGTTATAGGGCGATAAGAGGCGGGCACAATGCGGCCCTTTGGAATAGGAGCCCTGTAATGCCCGAATTGCCCGAGGTCGAGACAGTAAGACGCGGCCTGAGCCCCGCAATGGAGGGCGCAGTGATCGAAAGGGCGGATGTGAATCGCCCCGATTTGCGTTGGCCTTTCCCGGCTCGGATGGCCGAGCGGCTGACGGGGCAACGGGTGGATGGGCTGCGGCGACGGTCGAAGTACATTCTGGCGGATCTCAGCAGTGGCGAGACGTTGTTGATCCATCTGGGCATGTCGGGGCGGATGACGGTCTCTGGCGATCCGCTCGGACAGTATGCGCATGAGCATCCGATGGCGCAGAAACATGATCACGTGGTGTTTCATATGGCCAATGGCGCACGCATCACCTTCAACGATCCGCGCCGGTTCGGGGCGATGGACCTGCTGCCGACGGCAACGGCGGAGCAGCACAAGCTGCTATCGGTTCTGGGACCTGAACCATTGGGTAATGATTTTCACGAACAGCACCTGATAGACGCCTTCAAAGGCAAGAACAGCCCGGTCAAATCGGCGTTGTTGGATCAGGGAATCGTTGCCGGTTTGGGTAATATTTACGTCTGCGAAGCGCTTTATCGCTGCAAGGTGTCGCCACGTCGCAAAGCGGGACAGATTTCTGCGCCACGCGTTGCGGCCCTTGTGCCGATCATCAGAAAAGTGTTGCAGGACGCGATTGAAGCGGGCGGCTCATCGCTGCGTGATTTCCGCCAAGCCGATGGAGAACTTGGATATTTTCAACACAGCTTCGACGTCTACGGTCGTGAAGGAGAGCCTTGTCGAACCGAGGGTTGTGGCGCTGAAATCAAGAGAATCACCCAGTCCGGTCGCTCATCCTTCTATTGCGCGCAATGCCAAAGATAACTTGATCCAGCGAAATCGCGTGATAAGGAATCGTACCTGAACGGAACAACCGGAAGCTTACACCTCATGGCTTTTGAGACGATCATCGTCGAAATCGAAGACCACGTCGCCCTTATCAAGCTCAACCGCCCCGATGCGATGAACGCGCTGAACACCCAGTTGCTGGGTGAGCTGTGCGAGGCGCTGGAAGATGCGGATAGCAATGACAAGGTGCGCTGCATCGTCATCACCGGCTCGGACAAGGCCTTTGCCGCCGGTGCGGACATTAAGGAAATGTCCGAGATGAGTTTTGTCGATGTATTCGACGTCAATCTGTTTGCAGACGCTAACGATAGGGTTTCCGCGATCCGTAAACCTATCATCGCTGCCGTTGCCGGTTACGCGCTGGGCGGCGGGTGTGAACTGGCGATGCTGTGCGATTTCATCATCGCTGCCGACACCGCCAAGTTCGGCCAGCCCGAGATCAATCTGGGCGTCATCGCGGGGCTTGGTGGCAGTCAGCGTCTGACCCGCTTCGTTGGTAAGTCCAAATCGATGGACATGAACCTGACAGGCCGCTTCATGGACGCTGAAGAGGCCGAGCGCGCGGGATTGGTCAGCCGTGTCGTGCCCGCCAAAAAGCTGATCGAAGAGGCAACCGGTGCGGCGCAGAAGATTGCAGAGAAATCGCAGATCACGGCCATCGCGGCCAAAGAGGCTGTGAACCGCAGCTATGAGCTGCCGCTGAGCGAAGGCATGCTGTTTGAGCGTCGGGTGTTCCATTCGATGTTCGCGACAGAGGACCAGAAAGAAGGCATGGCCGCGTTTCTGGAAAAACGTGCGGCTCAGTTCCGCGACAAGTGATCATAATCGTCGCTTAGTGATATTAGGCGGGCAGACCCCGCCTTTTTCCCTCATCACATACCGGAAGAATCAGCTTGGCAAACCTGCCAAACTTGGTTAGAGACCGCCGTCATACATGCGCGTGCGGCCCGCTTGGCCCGACTCACACTCGTGATTTCTGATCCGGTGCGGATATGTCCGTGGCGCGCAACCCAAGATAACCGTACCGAACAAAAGGTCAGAGATACATGGCAAATTCGCCCCAGGCAAAGAAACGCGCCCGTCAGAACGAAAAGCGCTTCGCCGTCAACAAAGCGCGTCGTTCGCGCATCCGTACCCACCTGCGCAAAGTTGAAGAAGCGATCGCATCCGGCGACAAGGACGCAGCTACCGCAGCCCTGCGCGCCGCTCAACCCGAGTTGATGCGTGGCGTCACCAAAGGCGTCTTCCACAAGAACACCGCAGCCCGCAAAATGTCGCGCCTGTCGGCGCGCGTCAAAGCGCTGGGCTGATTCTTTGGGAAAACGCGTCAAGCGTTGATTTACGAAAAAGGCGTCGCTGATTGCGACGCCTTTTTCATTGTTGCCGGAAAGCCGCGTCTTCACGAAGCCGAGAGATTCTTTCGCCCAGAACCCCGAGTCAATATCAGAGTTTCGTTGCCCGGACCCTTGGGCTCTTGCTACGACTTAGACAGCGATTCACTCGCTTGGGGGGACAGGCTGTTCCAAGGATCTGACCGACGGGCATCGGGAAGATTTAGGAACGAATGTTCGAAAGCTGGCTTCGGTCAGTTGGACGATCTGCTCTGGGTCTCGGGTTAGCCGAAGATCCTGGCCCTGTCGATAAATTGGAATATCATGCGCATCCCGGATTCCGGGTGTGCCCCCATTTTGGGGCCGTGCTGTATTGGACTGCGATGATATTCGAGCGTACCCGCCAGACCATCAGGTTTGGCGAAACGTTCCCTTGTGTGTGAGCGCCATAAAGGCCCGTAATTCGGGACACATTAAAAAAGGCCTTAAGGCCAATAATGAATGGGATGCGTGAGGCGCCGAATGACACAAGAGAAATGGGGACAACTGCGTAGCAAATTGATGAAGGCGGTTGGGAAGAACAATTTTACCACCTGGATTGAACCCTTGGAGTTTCAGGAGTTGCAGGATGGTGTAGCGGTGTTCTCGGTGCCGACCAACTTCATGGGCAACTATGTCAGTCAGAATTTTGCGGACCTTATTCTCTATGAGCTGAATACCTCGGGCGAAAAGGTTCAGCGCTTGGCGTTTCGCACAGCGGCCAATTCGTCAGCCCGTCCCACATTGGTGGAAGAGTCCAAGCCATCTCCCGCGCCAGAAACCCGGCCCGCTGTTACAGATACAGCCAATGATGCACTTGAAGCACTACAGGCTGCGCCACTGGATGCACGGTTTACCTTTGATAGCTTTGTTGTTGGCAAACCCAACGAACTTGCACATGCCGCAGCTCGCCGCGTATCCGAGGGCGGCCCGGTAACTTTCAATCCGCTCGTGCTCTACGGCGGTGTTGGACTGGGTAAAACCCACCTTATGCACGCGATTGCGTGGGAGTTGAAAACCAAGCACCCCGAGTTGAATGTGCTTTATCTGTCAGCAGAACAGTTCATGTATCGCTTTGTGCAGGCTTTGCGTGAACGCCGCATGATGGATTTCAAGCACTTGTTCCGTTCGGTCGATGTGCTGATGGTCGATGACGTGCAGTTCATCGCTGGCAAGGATTCGACGCAGGAAGAGTTTTTCCACACGTTCAACGCGCTGGTGGATCAGAACAAGCAGATCATCATCTCGGCCGACCGCGCGCCGGGCGAGATCAAGGACCTTGAAGACCGCGTAAAGTCACGCCTGCAATGTGGCCTTGTCGTCGATCTTCATCCCACAGACTACGAATTGCGTCTGGGAATCCTGCAGAACAAAGTGCAGCAGTACAGCAGCACTTATCCCGATCTGACCATTGCTGATGGTGTATTGGAGTTCCTTGCACACCGCATCTCGACCAATGTGCGCGTGCTGGAAGGGGCGCTGACCCGCCTTTTTGCCTTTGCCTCGCTGGTCGGGCGCGAGATCGATATGGAGCTGACGCAGGATTGTCTGGCCGATGTACTGCGCGCCTCCGAGCGCAAGATCACCGTCGAAGAGATCCAACGCAAGGTCTCGGATTATTACAACATCCGCCTCAGCGATATCATCGGCCCTAAACGCCTGCGGTCCTATGCGCGTCCGCGTCAGGTGGCGATGTATCTGTGCAAGCAACTTACCAGTCGGTCGCTGCCTGAGATTGGCCGTCGATTTGGCGGGCGCGACCACACCACGGTCATGCATGGCGTGAAGCGCATCGAAGAGCTGAAGTTGACCGATGGCCAGATTGCCGAAGATGTTGAGATGCTGCGCCGGGCCTTGGAAGCCTAAACCGCACTGAATCCTTGAAAAACACCCCGGACTATTGCGTTCGGGGTGTTTTCTTGTGCGCTATTGTCCACGGTTGAGAATGATCTGGAGTGTTTCACGCGCGCTGCTCTTGACCACCGAGGCAATCCGACCCAGAAATCCGTAAAAAATCCTTGTGCCTCAGGGCTGAGACGCTAACGTGCCAGTCCCGCCTATTTCGGCACGCAAGTCAAAGGAACAGAGGGTATGAAGATCAGCATCGAACGCGGCACCCTTCTCAAGGCCGTTTCGCAGGCCCAGTCAGTTGTCGAACGTCGCAACACGATTCCCATACTTGCCAACGTGCTGATCGAGGCCGAAGGCGATCAGGCGCTGTTTCGTGCCACCGATCTGGACATCGAAGTGGTCGACAAGGCCCCCGCGCAAGTCGAGAAAGCGGGCGCTACGACTGTTGCGGCCACAACGCTACATGAGATCGTACGCAAGCTGCCCGATGGGGCGCTGGTGACCCTGACCGCAGATAGTGCAGCTGGGCGGTTGACCGTGGAAGCGGGGCGCTCGAATTTTTCTCTGGCGACGCTGCCGAAAGAAGATTTCCCGGTTATGGCGTCTTCAGAATACCAATCGAACTTTACGGCGTCGGCGGCATTGTTGCGCCGGCTGTTCGATAAATCGAAGTTTGCCATTTCCACGGAAGAGACGAGATATTATTTGAACGGCGTTTACATGCACGTTGCGGATGGTTCCGAGGGCGGCAAGGTATTGCGTTGCGTGGCGACTGATGGTCACCGCTTGGCACGGATCGATGCGGATCTGCCGGATGGTGCAGCGGATATGCCGGGCGTGATCGTGCCCCGCAAAACCGTGGGCGAACTGCGCAAGCTGCTGGATGATGACGAGATGGACATCGCCGTCTCGGTCAGCGAAACCAAGGTGCGGTTTGCAACACCTGACATCACGCTCACCTCGAAAGTGATCGACGGAACGTTCCCGGATTACACACGCGTCATCCCGCAAGGCAACACGCGCAAGTTAGAAGTGGACGCGGCTGAATTCGCGCAGGCCGTGGATCGTGTGGCGACAGTTTCGTCCGAACGGTCGCGGGCCGTCAAACTGCAGTTGGATGCGGATAAGCTGGTTCTGTCAGTGAATGCACCCGACAGTGGTGCGGCTGAGGAAGAGCTGGCAGTTGCTTATGGGGATGAGCGCCTGGAGATCGGGTTCAACGCCAAATACCTGCTCGAAATCGCGTCTCAGGTGGATCGTGAAAATGCGGTGTTTATGTTCAACTCGGCGGGTGATCCGACACTGATGCGCGAAGGCAACGACCAAAGCGCAGTATACGTCGTAATGCCGATGCGCGTCTGATTGCCTCGACTGGGTGATCTCTAACGAAAGAGAGGGGTCATGGGATTGGCCCTGACCGAGCTTACGGTCTCGCATTTTCGGTCTCATAAGCTGGCGCGCCTGTCGTTGGACGGGCGGCCAGTGGCGATCCATGGGCCAAACGGGGCCGGTAAGACCAACATCCTGGAAGCGGTTTCTCTGTTTTCACCCGGGCGCGGGATGCGGCGGGCAAGCGCCGCTGAGATGACACGGCGCCCCGAGGCGCTGGGGTGGAAGCTGATTGGGCTATTGAATGCGCAAGGACAGAATTTCGAGATTGAAACCTGGTCCGAAGGTGGTGCGGCGCGGCAAGTGCGGATTGATGAGAAAACCTCAAGCCAGATTGAATTGGGAAAGCTGGCGCGGGTAGTTTGGTTAATCCCATCGATGGACCGTCTCTGGATCGAAGGGGCCGAAGGGCGACGGCGGTTCCTCGACAGAATCGCGCTGAGTTTTGATCCTGCACATGCCGAGGCATCTCTGACCTATGAAAAAGCGATGCGCGAGCGGAACCGGTTGCTGAAAGAACAAGTTCGCGATGCTTATTGGTACGCGGCGCTGGAAGGGCAGATGGCCGAGATGGGGCATCGCATCCACGCCGCGCGGTTGAGTGCGTTGGAGCATCTGCGCTCAGCACAGGATAAAGCTGAGACGGCCTTTCCTTCAGCGGATCTCGAATTGGTTCAAACCGAAGGCGCAATGCCTGAGATGGCGGAAGACTTGCGAGAAGCTTTGGATGAAAGCCGGTTTCGCGATCTGGCCGCCGGGCGGACTTTGGTCGGCCCGCATCGATCAGACCTGTATGGTGTATATTCCGCCAAGGGCGTTCCTGCCAAAGATTGCTCGACCGGTGAGCAGAAAGCACTGCTGGTATCGCTGATCCTATCAAACGCGCGAGCGTTGGCGGAGATGGTTGGAGCACCTCCTATTGTATTGCTGGATGAGGTGGCCGCGCATCTGGATGCGGGTCGGCGCGCTGCGTTGTATGATGAGATTTGTGCGCTGGGTGCACAGGCCTGGATGACGGGCACCGGGCCTGAGCTATTTGCGGAATTGGGGGATCGAGCCCAAACGCTGGTCGTTACCGAAGGCGACGAGGGCTCGGTCGTCAGCGTTTAGGCAGGCTCGCCGACTTTGCGTTCCCAAAGGAAGCCGCGCATCACTTCGTCGACCGGGGTTTTGGCCATGTGGTTGACGTAGTTCGACATGGTTTTTTGTGCCAGACCCAGTACGACATCCAGGACCGCACGGTGGGAATAGCCAGCGTCAAAGAAGGCCTGCAGCTGTTCTTCAGTCGGGTTTCCACGGGTTTCCATCACTTGCAAGGTAAAGGTGCGTAGCGCTTCCAGCTTGGCCGTGGGCAGCGGAGTTTCGTTGCGCAGCGCCTCGGTGATCTCGTCAGAGACTTTCATCATCTTTGCGATGCCGGTATGTGCAGGCACGCAGTAATGGCATTCGTTTTCGACATTGATGGTTTGCCAGACAACGGTTTTTTCGTCGTTGTTGAAATCGGTCTGCAGAAACAGGCCGTGCAGAACCTGATAGCCTTCCAGATGCTGGGGGCTTTCGGCCATTACTTTATGAAGACCGGGCAGGCGGCCGAATGCAGCCTGAGATTTCTCAAGCAGCGGCTTGGACCCTTCCGGGGCGGTTTCTAGGTCGTGAGACGGGAAATTGGCCATGTCAAAACTCCTGTTTCTGGCGCGATGAGTCGTATTTAGGGTTTCTTGAGCGATCACTCAAGTATATATTTGAGCGAACGTTCAAGAATTGGTGAAACGATGCCCCGCAAACCCTCATATGACCGAGACGCGCTTATCGCGCAGGCGCGAGATATTTTCTGGCGTCACGGCTGGGCGGGGACGTCGCTTAAGGATCTCGAGCGAGAGCTGAAGCTTAAACCGGGCAGCTTCTACGCGGCGTTTGGGTCGAAAGATGCGCTCTACGCCCTGGCGTTAGAGCGGTATACTCAGGAAGGGGTTGCCAATATGAAGGCTTTGGCGCAGGAATTGGGCCCGCTTGGTGCTCTTAAGGTGCAACCTCGTCGTGTGATCGAGGCGTCGGAGCTGCCAACAAAAGCCTGTATGTTGGCGAAGACTTATGCGGAATTGCAAGCCAAAGACCATAATTTGGCTGATCAGGCGCAGAGCCATATGGCTGACATGAAAGCTTGTTTTGCGGACCTCTTTCGCAGCGCGCAGAAGGCCGGAGAAATCGCGCCAAGTCATGACCCGGATCGCTTGGCGGCGCGCTATCAATCCGACCTTCTGGGGTTGCGATTGTCAGCCGAACGGGACGATGTGAACGCGGCAGAAATTGCCGAGGATATTGCAGCAGACCTTGATCGGCTTTGATCCGCAAATTAAGCGGATCAGAACCACAAAATATGGGGGGAGCACGTGACAATCCCCACCAGAAAACGTATAAGTTACCAAAATAATATAGGTACTAACGGCATGTCCGAAGACGCACAGGCACCCCAAGAATACGGCGCTGATTCCATCAAAGTTCTCAAAGGCTTAGAGGCAGTTCGCAAACGTCCCGGTATGTATATCGGGGATACGGATGATGGTTCGGGTCTGCACCATATGGTGTACGAGGTTGTCGATAACGGAATTGACGAGGCGCTGGCCGGTCATGCCGACCATGTGACTGTAAAAATTCACGCGGATTCCAGCGTTTCGGTCAGCGACAATGGACGTGGAATCCCGGTGGATATCCACCCCGAGGAAGGCGTTTCAGCGGCTGAAGTCATCATGACCCAACTGCACGCTGGCGGTAAGTTCGACAGCAACTCGTACAAGGTGTCAGGCGGTCTGCATGGAGTGGGCGTCTCGGTGGTGAATGCGCTATCCGATTGGCTGGAACTGCGCATTTGGCGGGCCGGTAATGAACATGTGGCGCGTTTTGAAGGTGGAGAGACGGCGGAACATCTGAAAGTCGTTGGCGAGTGTGGCGATCGCACGGGAACCGAGGTACGATTTCTGGCCTCGACCAACACGTTTTCGAACCTCGAATACTCGTTTGAGACGCTGGAAAAGCGCTTGCGCGAGCTGGCTTTCCTGAACTCAGGCGTGCGGATCATCCTGATCGACGAGCGTCCTGCTGAGCGGCTGGAAACCGAGCTGTTCTACGAGGGCGGCGTCAAAGAGTTTGTCAAATATCTCGACCGGTCCAAGACCCCGGCGATGCCCGAACCGATTTATATCAAGGGCGAGCGTGACGATATCGGCGTGGAAATCGCGATGTGGTGGAACGACAGTTATCATGAGACCGTGCTGCCCTTCACCAATAACATCCCGCAGCGCGATGGCGGCACCCATGTGGCTGGGTTCCGCGGCGCGCTGACCCGGACGATCAACAACTATGCGCAGTCCAGCGGCATCGCAAAGAAGGAAAAGGTCAGCTTCACCGGTGACGATGCACGCGAAGGCCTGACCTGCGTGTTGTCTGTGAAAGTGCCCGATCCGAAATTCTCGTCCCAGACCAAGGACAAGTTGGTCAGCTCTGAGGTGCGCCCGGCGGTCGAAGGTCTGATGAACGAGAAGCTGGCTGAATGGTTCGAAGAGAACCCGAATGAGGCTAAGGGGATTGTCGGTAAGATCATCGAGGCAGCTTTAGCGCGCGAGGCCGCCCGTAAAGCCCGCGAACTGACCCGCCGCAAGACTGCGATGGATGTGAACTATCTGGCTGGTAAGCTGAAGGATTGCTCTGAAAAAGATCCGTCCAAGACTGAAGTTTTCCTGGTCGAGGGGGACTCGGCTGGTGGTTCTGCCCAGACCGGTCGGGATCGGCTGACTCAGGCTGTTCTGCCTTTGCGTGGCAAAATCTTGAACGTGGAACGGGCGCGGTTTGACCGGATGTTGTCGAGCCAAGAGATCGGTAACCTCGTGATGGCGTTGGGCACTGGCATTGGCCGCGACGAATTCAACATCGAAAAACTGCGTTACCACAAAATCGTCATTATGACGGACGCAGATGTTGACGGCGCGCATATCCGCACCCTCTTGTTGACCTTCTTCTACCGGCAAATGCCAGAGTTGATCGAGGGCGGGTATCTCTACATCGCTCAACCACCGCTATACAAGGTTTCTAGAGGTAAATCAGAGGTTTACTTGAAGGACCAGGCTGCGCTGGATGATTATTTGATCAATCAGGGCGTCGAAGGCGCAGTACTTAAATTAGGCTCGGGCGAGGAGATCATCGGCCAGGACCTGACCCGCGTAGTGGATGAAGCGCGCCAGCTGAAGCGTGTGCTGGACGCCTTCCCAACGCATTATCCACGCCATATTCTGGAGCAGGCTGCTGTAGCCGGTGCTTTCGTGCCCGGCGCTGTTGATGCCGATTTGCAGGGCGTGGCCGACAAGGTCGCGGCGCGCCTTGACTTGATTGCACTGGAATACGAACGCGGCTGGCAAGGCCGCATCACACAGGATCACGGCATCCGCCTCGCGCGCATCCTGCGCGGTGTGGAAGAAGTACGCACACTGGACGGCCCCATGTTGCGTTCGGGTGAGGCCCGCAAAACCGGCAGTTTCACCCAAAGCCTGCAAGAGGTCTACAACACCCCCGCAACGTTGGTGCGTCGCGATCGGGGTCAGGTCATACACGGCCCGCTCGACCTGCTGCGCGCGATTCTGGAAGAAGGCGAAAAGGGCTTGTCGCTGCAACGCTACAAAGGTTTGGGAGAGATGAACCCCGATCAACTCTGGGAAACAACGCTGGACCCGGACGCGCGGACCCTGTTGCAGGTACGCGTGGATGATATGGTCGAGGCCGATGATCTGTTCACCAAACTCATGGGTGATGTGGTAGAGCCACGCCGTGAATTCATTCAAAAGAATGCTCTGAGTGTGGAGAATTTGGATTTTTGAGCGGGTTGTAGGTTTGCGCATAACACTTCGCGCACCCCATAAGTTTACGTAGTTCGCCCATAGTTTTGCGCTGCGCGTTTGTCTGCATTAGCGACGAATTCAATCAGTTTATGGCTTAGTCGTCGCGGTTATGGCCCTTTGCATTGCTCAATCCCGCAAAGGGCCTCCCTAAGGAACCTTGGATTCTCGCGAAGGTCTGCGATGCGCAGTTAGCAGACATTGCAAATCTGCAAAGTCCACTCTCAATCCGCCAAAGGCGCGATTCTGATCGATAGCCGATTTTTCGACCTTTGCACGCTTTCGAGGCGGAAACTCATTAATTGGATTGTAACGTTCGTTTAGAGGCTAAGAAGCATTGGACCTTTGCTGTTGACGGCAAAAAAACAAAAACGCTTTTGACCATAAGTGAATTCATTCGACGATCTCCACCATGAGACCTTCCGGAGATCGAACCACTGCTTCATAATACCCGTCGCCCGTTCGCCTCGGTTTGGACACTAACAGCCCAGCGTGTTTGAAGCGATCTGCGACCTCATCAACTTTCGATACACCACCTACTGAAAAGGCAACGTGTGCCCAGCCACCTTCCTCGTGCGAGCGAGGCCTTACCCATGGTCCTTCCATTAGTTCGATGCGAACGTCATCGTTTGGCAGCGTGGCGAAGCGGGAGGCAAAGCCGGGGCGGTTCACACTCTCATACCGGTCGCTGAGTTCCGCTTCGAAAAACTCTACCCAAATTTTCGAGGGGCGCTCCAAGTCTGTTGTCCAAAGAGCAACGTGGTTCAATTTCATCCCAATCTCGCTCGCATCTATTCAGTATTGACGGACGTCGCATAACAGCATATGCGGTTTTTTGCAATATCCTGAAGGTTTCTGCATGAATCTGAATGTCCCAGACACACGACAACTCGAACTGGCTCGGCGCTTGCAGGAAGGTCAGCAAGTCATTGCGGTCGAGGCTGCTCTAGAATTTGACGTGTCAGTTGATACGATCCGGCGGGATATTCTCGCCCTCGAAGCAGAGGGAAAGGCCCAACGCGTTCGCGGTGGTGCAGTGCCTTTATCCACTCCGGCACCGCCGTTGCATAAAAGACTATCGGGAGATGTTGCGCCTAACCGGAAGCTGGTTTCAGCCGCTATCCGAGAGATCGGCAGTGCGGCGACACTCCTGATCGATGGAGGTACTACAACGCTTGCCATAGTCGAACACCTGCCCCAGGAAGAGGGTCGCCTTGTGATCACACCGTCGCCCTGGATTGCGATTGGCTGCCAGCAAAAGAACGTTTCGGTCTATGTTTTGGGTGGTAGCCTAAGGCCGCAAGGCGGCATTGCGACAGGAGGCACCGCAATCGAACGGGTTGGGGATGTCACGGCAGATGTTGCCATTCTGGGAGCGTGCGGTTTGGATGCTGAGTTCGGTTTAAGCTCGGACGATGCAGAAGAAGCCATGATGAAGAAGGCAATGCACCGCGCCGCAAGCCGCACTATTGTTGTAACTAGTCACGCGAAGATCGGCCTCAGAGCCCGTCATCGAACAGTAGCGCTCTTAGAGATAGATGCTGTTGTCACAGATTCACACAACGCGACAACAGATTTGATCGCATCCCATACGCGTGTGGTGACCAAATGAGCGATAGTTCTCGTGTAAGTGAACTGACCCCGAGAATTGGCCGGCCGACTGATCATTCGGCTACAAACTCGGCGCGTTTAGCCACACGTTTGGCCTTTTTTACTGCGGGTTTTTCTTTGGCCTGTTGTGCGCCCCTTTTCCCCTTTTTCAAAGAATCCGTTGACGTCGACAAAACTCAATTTGGGTTACTCCTGCTTTGTCTTGGATTTGGATCCATAGTCGCCATGCCGGTTACCGGTGTCTTGGCAGCGCGCAGTGGAGCGCGTCCACTTATTTTGCTTGGAGGCTATGGTTTGATCGCCATGCTTCCCCTTCTGGCACTATCGCAAACGCCAATAGCTTTGGGTGCAGCTTTATTCGTTTTCGGAGCGTCACTTGGGACCATCGACGTTGCAATGAATGTACATGGCGCGGAAATTGAAGCTATCGAAAGTCGCCCCCTTATGTCGAACTTTCACGCCCAATTCAGCATTGGTGGGTTTTTCGGAGCTGGTTTGGTTACACTGTTGTTGTCATTCTCCATCCCAGTGCTGACTTGTTCCATTCTGGGGGCTATCGTGGCGTTGGCTTCTATGCTGCTGGCCCGCTCCCGGTTTTTGGAGGTCAGTGGCAAAGATCCGGAACCCATTGTCGTTCCGCGTGGGATTGTTTTGCTATTAGCCATTTTGGCCGCAATCACGTTTTTGGTCGAAGGTGCCCTGCTGGATTGGGGCGCTCTTCTGATCATTGATCTTGAACTCGCCGAACCCGAGAGCGCTGGCGTGGGCTATATCCTGTTCTCAATCGCAATGGTACTGGCCCGCCTGACTGGTGACCGAATTGTTGAGCGATGTGGCGAATATCTCGTTCTGATGGTTGGCGGATCACTCGCGATCATTGGTATCGCGAGCATTCTTCTGTCGACCAATTCGGTTGTAGCCCTGCTTGGGTTCGTCTTGATCGGGCTCGGAGCCGCAAATTTGGTGCCGATCCTATTCAGCGTTGCTGGACGTCAAAACTTGATGCCACCTGGGATTGCTATCGCCTCGGTTACTACTACGGGATACGCGGGCATCCTTATGGGGCCAGCGTTGATTGGTTTCATATCTGGGGCATCGACGCTGGCGACGGCATTCTGGATGCTTGCGCTGCTAATGGTATCTGTTCCGATTTTCGCGAGACTGGTGGCAAAAGTCTGAACCCAACATAGGCAATAGCCGCGATACGTTTCATCATTATCTACGTAGTGTTTCCAGTATCATATTTCGCGTATTGACGTCGTTGTGGAAAATCCTGTCGGCGAAAACTCATGCCATACGCATTTTAGCGACGAGCCGTTTTGCTTATTCTGGTTTTCCCAATTGATCGCGCGCAACGGCTCGGAGAAAAAGCGTATGAGTACTCGCGACTGGGGCGGCGAAAACAACAGTATTAAGGCTGTTAACCCTTCGGCTCGCTTCACGTCCGCTAACTCAACTTGGTGAATAAAGATCAAGCACGGATAGCACACGTGAACGAGTCTCACGATCTTTCACAAAAAAACGTTCTACGACGCTGCGGGCAGGGAAGTCTGGCCAAGTGTCCAGCATTTCGACAATTGCCTTCTCCGCCCCCACAGTATTACCTGTTTCGTGATAGGCGGTGGCGAGCAAAAAGAGGCTTGGCGGACTCACAGGATGGCCTCGCTCTGCTGCTTTGGAAAAGGCATCGATGACTTCACCATAGTTCTCCAACATAAGTTGTGCAGCCCCATAGATGTTGTTGTATGCGAAACGACCCACGCCTAGTCGAGACCGTTGTGGATTAGAAACTTCGGCCATTAACACAGGATCATCTACAACTAGGGCCGTGATGCCTATCAGATCCAAAGTATGTCCGTCTTGAGGGCTAAGATCCAAGGCAATTCGGGCACGTCTAAGCGCTCCTTCACTATCTCCAGTCACAGCAAGGGTCCAGCCATGAGCGGCTTGCGACCAACCATCCAAGGGATCTAGCGTGGTAGCGCGTTCTGCCATTTCCAAAGCTTCAGCAACTAAAGCGGTTGAAGCGTCAGCATCGCTTGTCAGAAGTGACTTAAGTGTGAGCACCTGGGCCGAACCCGCATAACCTGCAGCAAGTTGCGGATCGAGGTCAATCACATACCGAAACGTTTCCAAGTTAATGGCTTGCCGTCGGAGGTCGAACAAAGGAAAAAACAATCCCCGTGTTTGCTCAGCTAAGTTTGCAGCCTGAACACTGGTGAATGACTTCTCCCGAAGCGCAGCCAATTCTGCGGGGTATTTATTGGTTGCGAACTGTGTGTTCGATTGGGAACCGCGTAGTCCAAAATATCCTAGGACACATGCCAACAAAAGCGTTGTTCCGATGAGCGGTAACAGGAATTTGCGACGCCAGAAACCGCCAGAGTGCGATGATGCCGACTGGCTTTGCCCGCTACTTGGCTTCGTCGCGACGGATGGTTCAAATTGTGGTCGATACCCCCCGGTTTGCATAGTTATGCGTAAAGGGTCTGATTTGCCCGCGTCACTGTAGTAGTTCTCCAACGCACGCCTAAGGCGACGGGCCTCAACCCGAACGAGGTTTAGTGCCCCACCGGTCTCGTCAAGCTCCTTATCGTAGACATCTGTCGCGATAACTTTGCCCTTTATGGAGCGCCCGTGACCGTCAAGTTCCTGTTCGACAATGTATCTTAGGAAGGACTGCAGCCTGGGTGAGCCAGCAAACTCTGCGGATGAAAGGACCCGCTCAAGTGTTCGCCTAATTTCTTCAGCCTCTATCATTTCCCCAGACTCACATCCATTTTCTTATTTTTTTCAGTGTTTTAATGACCATCCCGCCTCTCTGAATCTAAGCTGAACTCACCCCTAGCTCACCGTAACTCACTTTCTTTCCGCTCCACCCACCTTCTAACATATTGGCTAAAGTGAATACAAAAAGGCCACACTCAACCATGAACTGCAGGGAACTCCACGCCCTCATACCTGAGTATTCCGAGGCGGCTCTGTCCCGAGCGCTAAGGAACGAAAATATACGTGAAGCGGTGGAAGACCTTGATGAAGTTCTTAAGCATGTAGCCCTCTCACCAGAAAAGTCTCCTGTACGAAAAGAATGGGAGACTGTTCGAGACGAGCTGCTGTCCGAAATTCGACGACTTACGCAGAGGCTCAGCGATGCTAGTTGATATCGGCGATGGTTAGGAAACGCAGGTCCTTGTCTTCAGGAACCAAGAAAAAACAAAAAACTGTGCACCAAAAAAACTCTCGGAGGATCCAAAAATGAGCCAATCACGCAACCCTTACGGGCAACGCCCCGGCGGTGGCATTACGCTGCCGGAGTATTTCCGGCCGACACCCGGCTGTACAAGCAACAACTTTTTCCCACCCAACGAGCTTTTGCCAAAAGGCGAGATGCGGATTTGTTTTCCGGGTAGCACGCCTTGGCCTCCGACGATGGTACAGTCCGGCACATGCATTGTCTTGGAGCTGGGGAACGGTACTCCATTCCCGCGCCGCCTGTTCTTTGATTTCGGCAATGGCTGCGTAAGGAATATTATTCAGCTTGGCATTTTGCCGCCGATGGTGCGCGACATCTTCATCAGCCACTTGCACGTCGACCACTATGCAGACTTGCCCTACTTCATGCCGTTCCGCGCATGGTCGGGAGGCTGGCGCAATGGTTTGCGCATTTTCGGCCCATCAGGTGACCGGCCAGAGACGGGCACCCAATATATGGTCGACAAGATGCATGAGATGATGACATGGCATCTTGAGAACTTTGACCACTGCCCGATTGGCGCCGGCTACGACACCGAAGTTGTTGAGTTCGACTACAAAGACGAAGGCGGCGTGGTTCTGGAAGAACCCGGTTTGAAAGTCACGCACTGGGCGCGAAGCCACGTGAAAAGCGGTGCGTCAGCATATCGCGTGGATTGGGAAGAAGCCGGATTGTCCTTTGTCTGGACAGGCGACGGGCGCCCTGATGAAAGCACAATCGAGTTTGCGAAAGGCTGCGATATTTTCGTGACCGAAGGACAAGCCGATCTACCGCAACTACTCAACTACAAATACGGCACGCCCAAAGAAGTTCTGGAATTCACTCTGGATACCTACCACACGCCTTACTATGCGGCGGGATATCTGATGAACGAAATTCAACCTCGGGCCGGTGTGATCTGCCACTACACCGAGGAATCGGCGGGCGAAGCCATCGCGGAAATTCGCGCGCATTGGGATGGTCTATTCCTCTTTGGTGGACCAGACACCAAGGTAATCAACGTCACAAAGGATCGTATCTGGGAACGTATGGCCCTGCGTCCGGAAATGCCGGCGATGCAGCCACCAGATCCCAGAACGATACCGTTCCCGGATGGCGAGATGCCGGATTACATTCAGATTCCGAAACCGCGTTTGCCGCGTGAGGAACAACAGGATGCCTTCCTGCGGGAACGGGAACTAGATCCGGCCCTCTACATGCCTGAGGACGTACTCCGTCCACTGACGCAGCACTACGACGAAGAAACTTTCCGCTTCGACCTCCACGCCCTGATTGCTGCGCGCGATCATACGGATTGATCTGATTATTGACTAAAAATAAGCGCCGCGTTTCTTAGCCACGCGGCGCGATCACAGTTCTTGCAAAAGGATGTAGCCATGAACAACGCCCCAAAAGAACCTGTCCCGCTGACGATCCTAACAGGGTTTCTGGGTGCGGGAAAAACTACTCTGCTGAACCGGATTTTAAAGGGTGAACATGGGTTGAAAATTGGCATTCTTGTGAATGATTTCGGCTCGATCAATGTCGATGCAGAACTGGTTGTCGACGTCGAAGATGGGATGATTAGCCTCGCGAACGGCTGCGTCTGTTGTCAAATCCGAGATGATCTCGTTGAGTCGGTCGCAGCGTTGATCGAGCGTGATGATCCCATTGAGTACATACTGCTTGAAGCCAGCGGAGTTGCAGATCCGGCAAGCATCTATATGACCTTCGTGGATTCAGCATATCGCGATCTGATACGGCTTGACAGTGTGACGTGTGTCGTCGACGCCGATCAAGTCTTTACTTATGACGACCCGGACCTTGCCAAGCTCAAGCTGCAGCAGATCGGATTTGCGGATCTTGTAATCCTTAACAAAGTTGATTTGGCAGGAGTCGAGGAAACTGCAAAGGTAAAGAGGTGGATAGACGGCTTCTTCTCAAGGGTTCGCATCGTTCCTGCCGTCAAATGTAACGTTCCACTCGAAATCCTGCTGTCTGTCGGTCGTTTCGATGTTTCTCGCGCAATGGCTGATCAAGCGCATAGCCACGACCACGAACATCATCATAAGCACAATCACGGTTCTTTCTTCAGCACCTGGAGTTATACGCGCGACGCGCCATTGCAGCGCAAAGCATTGGAACGAATGATCAAGAGAGAACTGCCTTCAAATATCTATCGCTGCAAGGGATTTGTTTACCTGGATGACGACCCGAACAGCCGTTATTTGCTGCAAGTTGTCGGGCGGCGGGTCGAGTTGACGAAAGACCGCCCTTGGGGGGGCGAGGATCCGGCAAACCGGATCGTTGCCATCGCACACAAAACAACTCTTGATCAAGCGCACTTGTGTGAGTTGTTCGATGCTTGCTCTGGTTCGTCTGTCGGGAACGAAAATAGCGAAGTTGTAACTGTCGCAACAGGATAGTGACCATGCATGAGTTGGAAATCCTGATCGTTCAAGCGGCGAGCTACATCCAGGTTCTATTCGAAGCGGCGAGCGTCATCGTTGTTGCTGCTGGAGGCATCGCCTTTGCACGAGCGTTCATTATGCATCGGAAGTCGGATGCCGAGCCTGTCGCACGGCGCATCCTTGGAAAATACCTGATTGTGGCGCTCGAACTGCAACTAGGCGCGGATATTATAGCGACTGCAACAGACCCAACAATCGAAGAATTGGCGAAACTGACAGCCATCGCCTTCGTCCGAACCTTTCTCGACTATTTCCTCGTTCGGGAAATTCGCGAGGAGAGAGTCGAGGATAAACCAAGTGAAACCTGATTTTCTAACTGAGGCCTCCAATGGACTTTGACGACGAGGACATGCCGCAGCGTTCTAACAATCAGTTGGCCGGCGAACGAACAGATCTGGCGTTCGAGCGGTCCCGGCTCGCTTCGGACAGGACGACCATGGGATATATGAGAACGGCTACGTCGCTCGTTGGTTTTGGCTTCTCTATACCCGCACTATTCAGAATTTTGACTGATGTACCTGGGTTGGAAGAGGTTCCGATAGAACATGCACGTTTTGTCGGATTATTCATGCTGATACTGGCGGTAATAATGCTATCTGTCGCCATCATACAGCAAATTACTTTTCTTAAGCGGATCTCTGATATCTCCGGAAAGCCATTTCCGATTTCACCTGCGCTGGTCTCAGCCGGGTTGATCTTGGCGGTCGCTATTTACGCTACGATCAGCATCCTTTGGAATGTGGAACCGCTGTGATGGAGTCGCCGCTGCCGTTTGAGCAATCCGTCACCCTATTCATCCATATCTTCATTACTCTAGCCATGCTTTGCATCGGGATGAGTGCAACGCTGCGCGAAATGGGTGCAACGGTTCTGGAACGTGAAAGACTAACGCGCCTTCTTGCTGCAAATGTCTTCATACCGCCCGTCATTGCAATCCTGATTATCGGGGTCTTCCCACTACCACGATCAGTTAGCGCCGTTTTGTTTTTGTTGGCAGTCGCCCCCGGCGGCATCAACGCGGTCCAATTTTCGACCAAAGCGCCGGGACAAGTCAGCGCGGCCGGGGCCCTGCTGGTTTTACTTTCAATCATCGGCTTGGTTCTTGCGCCGTCGGCCGCTCAGGTCGTTTTGCCAACCGCCGCGCTGGAACGTGTCGCTTGGGACCAACTAATGATCCGCATCGTGGGTGTGATCGGAATTCCCTTGCTTCTTGGGTTTTTGATCCGACGATTTTACCCGGATGTCGCCGAGCATATCTACAAACCGGCGATGCTTATATCGACAGTCTCCTTCATTGCATCTGTCGTAGCAAGCATCAGCATCCGGCAGGAAGCCGCTGTTGGATTGGGGCCTTCGAGCCTGATCGCGATATTGGTTTTCATTCTGTCCCTAATGGCGCTCGGCTGGTTTTTAGGCGGCGAGAATAAGGAGTATCGGCAGGTCCTTGCGACCTGCACAAACCTTCGCAATGTCGGTCTTGTCTATCTACTTGTGGATGCGTGCTGCTTTGATCCGGCCTATTCAACGAGCGTTCTGGCCTTCATGATGCTGATGGTTCCAATCAACCTTGTATTCACTATTGCCTGCGTAGTGGCAAGAAAACGGCATAGCCAATCTGGTAGTGATGACAGAGGCACCAATGCATGACGATTGGGCGAACGACATCGCGAAAATATCTTGCAACCATGCTCGCTATTGCTGCTTCCACTTCTTGGGCTCAGACCGGAGAAGACGAAAAACTATCGGATGATCCGACAAAGATCGTAACGAAAATCGGCGTTCGTTATAGTGACTTTGGCACCGTATTCGGCTCGGTTGCTTTCGGGCCCGTAACGAAGATCAACGTCTCGGTCTCAGAAGACGATCAGTGGCGCGTTGGTGGCTCTTATCTCTTCGATTTTGGAATAGTTAATTTCTCAGCGTCCGAGCAAGAGCTGGAAGGTGGCGTCAAACAAACGCAATACGCCATAGGGACCTTTGTGCCGCTTGCCGCGTTGGGCTTTCAGCCTAAAGGATGGCTTTTGTTCCCGGCACTGGGAGCAAACTATACCGACGGTCGGATCGGCAATAGCGATATTGAGTTTGCTGATGCCTTTCCCGCTGAAATTGCCAGCAAGGGCGGGTATATCGGTATACTTGGCCTCAAGCCATTGTCAGAACGATGGGTTGTGAAGACCGGTGGTGTCCTATCTGCCGGTTCCAACGATTACTCTGGGTACACCGTTGGTGCGGGCGTTACCTTCAATGCGTCGCCGAACGACAGCATCAGCGTATTTGGCAGCCATATCGACAACACTTTCGGAACACGTGATCTGGTTGGTATCAGCTATACGCACGAGTTTTGACGGCAACTGAACAAAAGAAACACGGTGAGGGCAATTCACGATGCTCATTATTCTCGGTCTTTATTTTGGTATTGTTTGGCTGGTTTTTGCGAAGCTCAAAATCCTGCCTTGGAACGGGTTCTTCAAGACAGTCGTGTACGGTGGAGCTTTGGTCATCGCGTTGGTTGTTGTTGGAGCCTTAAACCACACGACACCATCCGGGACTGTGTCCGTGCAAGGTGCTGTCATCAACATTGCACCGAACGTATCCGGCCCAGTCACTGAAGTAGCGGTCACGGCAAACCAACCGGTGGCGAAGGGTGATGTGTTGTTTCGAATAGATGACACCACCTACGCGGCTGAAGTTGCCCGACTTCAAGCCTCGCTCGCATCAGCACAGTCCGCAGCAGACCAGTTACAGACAGACTATGCGGCGGCGCTTGCAGAAATTGATTCTCTTGAAGCCCAACTTTCTTTCGGTGTGCAGCGTCGCGATGACATCGTCCAGCTTACCGGACGCGGTGCTGCAGCTGAGTTCCAATTGCAGGAAGCCGTTTCAACGATTGAGCAACTTGAAGCCGGGCTGCGAGCAGCACAAGCGCGTAGGCAGAGCCTCGAACGACGCATCGCGGCTCAGGTGGACGGAGTCGACGTCGGTGTCGTTGAAGTTCAGGAGGCGCTGGCCCAAGCTGAGTGGGCGTTGCAGCAGACGGTCGTTCGAGCGCCGGATGACGGTGTTGTAACGGCGCTCTCACTCCGCCCAGGCAATCGTGTTACGACGTTACAAGGCGCCGTGAATTTTCTACTCCCTTCAGATCGGCTGCTCATTGCGGCGTTGCCGCAAAGCAGCTATCCCAACGTGGCCGTTGGCGATACGATCCGGATTGCTTTGGGCACTATGCCAGGTCAGGAATTTGAGACCACAATACGGTCAATCCCTCCGGGAACACGAGAGGGCACGTTGGATACGAGGGGCGGGCTGCCTAGCATGCGCGAACTTACAGGCGCGTCGAGCTACATTGTAACTATCGATATCCCAGAAGGCCTTCCGTCTGATCGTGCAAAGCTTGGTGTGTCAGGAACCGCTTTGGTAATAACCGAAGGGGCTGGCGCAATCTCAGTGCTGGCGGAAATCCTGTTTTGGATCAACAAGAAACTCAACTACATCTGAGCCCAAATTCGACAAAAGGGGCAACCCGGCCTTGCAAACATAGGAAACTAAATGCGGCTGATCAGAGTATGCTTGATTGCGACAACAGTGATTGCACTCACCGTAGTTTGCTTAAGGTTGGCTTTTCCGCTGCCTGAGCAGAATTTTTCGCGGCAAACGCTGAAACTGGACGCCGATTGGGCTGGAGCATTGGGCGAAACCATTCAATATGCTCTTAATCGCAACCCCGGTCTCGACGGAGTTCGGCCTTTGGGCGATGGACGCGCCGCATTTGCAGCCAGGGCTATCCTTGCGAGAGAAGCTACCTCCTCAATCGATGCGCAATACTATATATGGCAAGATGACGTAACAGGTCTCATGCTCCTTGACGAGCTTAGGGCGGCAGCAGAACGCGGTGTTCGCGTCAGACTACTGGTCGATGACAACGGTATCTCAGGGTTGGACGATCTACTTTCAGAGCTAGACACGCTCCCCAACGCGAATGTGCGTATTTTCAATCCGTTTACGCTGAGAAAACCCAAGTTGCTCTCTTACGCATTTGACTTCAGCCGACTAAACCGGCGGATGCACAATAAGTCGATGACTGTCGATGGGGTCGCAACGATTGTTGGGGGGCGCAACATCGGCGACATCTATTTCGACTATGGGGGTGGAACGCACTACCTTGATTTAGATGCGATTGCCATCGGGCCGATTGTGGACGATGTTTCGAAATCATTCGACGCTTATTGGAACAGTGCATCTTCTTACGATGCTGGACTATTCTTAGATCCTCCAGCCGTAGGCAGTCTGCAAGCTAAGGCGGATGCGGCACGGCGAACCGCCGTTGGCGCAGGTTACCAAAAAGCAATTCAGGAAAGTGAACTGGCCGACAACATCGCAGCACATACTCTGAAGTTTGATTGGAGCGAGGTTACACTTTTTGTCGACGATCCGGCGAAGGGCTTGGGCGAAGTCAAAAGTGAAGACCTATTGGTCGAACAACTGATCGAATTCGCTAAGAGCTCACGGACTTCACTGGACCTTGTTTCGGCATATTTTATTCCTGGCGAAAGAGGCTCTAAGGTCTTGGAGGAGTTGGCCAAGTCAGGTGTTAGGGTCCGTATCTTGACCAATTCTTTGGACGCGACAGACGTCATGCCAGTTCACGCTGCGTATATGCGTTACAGATATGATTTGTTGAATAGTGGAGTAGAACTGCTGGAGCTACGAGCCTTGCGGCGGGAACATCGCGACAGAAGCCTGCCAGAGATCCTAGCTGGGTCGGCATCAGGGCTGCATGCAAAAACCTTTGGGGCGGATGGCGAGCGGATCTTTATTGGCTCTTTTAATCTCGATCCAAGGTCTGCGCATCTCAACACTGAAATGGGCATCATGATCGAAAGTCCAACGATTGCTGCATCACTGACAGAGCAATTGAACAAACCGGAATTTTCTTATCGCGTTAAGCTCAATAACGGCAACGAAATGATTTGGGTTCAAGAAGAACAAGATGGCACAGTCACTGTGCATACTACGGATCCGGAAACCAATGGACTACAGAGAGGTCTTACTACAGTCGTCAGGTGGCTACCGGTAGAATGGATGCTGTGAGCAGTTTTTTGAATTGGTTGTATTATTGAAAAGGTCATGCTCCCTCTTCCATTCCGTACCAATGCGCCTTTTTAGTATTCAACGTAGCGCTAGACTGTTTCAGATTTTGCCGATTTTGAGCAAGAAAGGGAGTGAATGGAGCTAGAAAGCGGATCACGGCCAATCACAAATGCTGATTCGACGGCCGCATTGTCCGCATGCCGGAAGTTGCAATGTCCAGTTTTGAATGTCCGGTTCGGGCTGCTACTCGACAGACGAATATCTGGCCAATCCGGGCTGGCCATATCCCGCGCCTGACAGAAGGAAAGGAAAAACTTCTTCGGTTGAGAGCAGGCGGGCCAAGTCCGGAGGCTTACGACTTTGCAACTGGCAAAGATATGGTTGTTAAATAAGCAGCTCGGCGACTACAAATCTGGATCGACTATCCTTTGGTGCTTTTATTTACTGCTGAACCACCAAGTCTTCAAAACGCCTGGCTCCAGCTTCTGGTAAGGTTGCGAAACGAATTCCATCAAGACCAATTTCATCTCGGAGCTTTGCCAGATGCTTCAGGTCATAACCAGAGTCTTGAGGTACGACTAAGAGCGCCTCTGGTACAAGTCTCCTAAGGAGCCAAAGATAGCCAAGTGTATTTATTGCGAACTGTCTTTCTACTCTCGTCCTGTGCGCGTTTATTTCGACCGCTACTTTGGGCTTCCCATCAACTTCGATGACGTAGTCAGGATACAATGAACCTAGGCTCCTTCCGTCAGGATCAGCTTGTCCAGAGTCAGATCAGACACCGCGCGTCTCAACCGCTCGTTCTCTTTCTGAAGCCGCTTCAGTTCTTTCAACTGATCTACACCCATTCCGCCGTACTTCTTTCGCCAGCGGTAATAGGTTTGTTCAACAACGCCGATCTGTCTGATCGCATCAAGACGGGACATGTCTTGCCCCATCAGAACTTCAACCTGCCGTAACTTCGAGACAATCTCTTCGGGCTTCGGTCGCTTGTTTGCCATTCGTGGTCCTCCGTTCCCTAAACATAACGGTGGACCAGATCAGTTGGGGAGGCTCAGTGTCGATCCCGAACGATATCCGTATCCGGATATCGCTGTCGTTTTCCAGAACCCGCAGTTCGGGCAATTCTTTCATCAAAATCGACAGCGAAGACAAGAAATCCTGATACCCAGTGACAATCAGACAATCCCCGGAGGTGATATGGGGTCGATAAAGATTGATGACCGGCCGGTCGATATTGGTGCCGACCTTCGCAACCGGTTCGGCATCAAGCTCGCTTGCGGGCTTTTGATTTGCTTCGGTGAGCTGCTGTGGCTTGGAACGCAGCCAATCAGGGAGTGAAAACAATGAACAAGACTTGGTTTTAGGACGCTTAGTCTAATAGTGATACTGCGCACATCGTCCTTCAAGACATCACCGGAAGAAACATTCGTTTTCCTGAAACTGTCGAAAACGCGCACCGGTTTTGTGGCAGAAAGCCGGGAGTTCGAGATTTAACATAAGTCGCAATTATACAGCGTTTGCAGTCTCGCGATCCGAAGCGGCAATTCGTTCAGAAAGCGACACATGTTCGGATTGAGCCCATTCCTAAAGAGTGCTGCATCATAGCCTATAGGCAGCAATATCGTTGACTCTGCGCTCTTGGGTGCCTTATCGCTGACCTCATGGTGAAATCGTTCTTCGCATCGCAGGACTATTATCCTCAGCTTCGATAGCTGCGGGCAATTTATCATTGGTT